>NZ_JBFBBK010000003.1:222827-360394 GCF_040682635.1 Streptomyces sp. NPDC051133 | reverse complement strand
TCGATATCCAGTAGTCCGTCGGAGAGTCCTGGCCGTCCGGCCATTCGACGAGGAGTGTCTGGACGGGTAGGACGCCGTCCCACCGGTTGCGGCCGGCCGCGCCGATGCCGTCGTCGACCTCGCCGCCGACCGGCCCGAGCGGCTCGCGAAGACCCTGGCGGCGGCGGCCCCCGACGCCGTGGTCAACTGCGCGGGCGCCACCGGCGGCGACCCGGTGACCCTCTCCGAGGTCAACGCCCGCGGCCCGGCCGCCCTGTGCGCGGCGCTGCGCGAGGGGGCGCCCACCGCCCGGCTCGTGCACCTCGGCTCGGCCGCCGAGTACGGGCCGGGAGTCCCCGGCGCCCCGGTGACCGAGTCGGCACCCGCCCGCCCGGTCACCCTCTACGGCGCGACCAAGCTCGCGGGCACGGTCGCCGTCACCACCTCCGCCCTGGACGGCGTCGTGCTCCGGGTCGGCAACCCGGTGGGACCCGGCGCACCCGTGGCGAGCCTGCCCGGCCGGCTGGTCTCCCTGCTCCGCTCGGCCGGCCGGGGCCCCGAGGCGGTGCTGCGGCTCGGGGACCTGACCGCCCACCGTGACTTCGTCGACGTACGCGACGTCGCCCGGGCGGTCGCCCGGGCGGTCGTCGCCCCCCGACCGCTGCCGCCGGTGCTCAACATCGGCGGCGGGACGGCCGTACCCGTGCGCGAGGTGGTGCACGGACTGGCGCGACGCGCGGGATTCCGGGGCACGTTGGAGGAGGGCGCGGGCGGCTCCGCCCGCTCCGGCCAGGTGTCCTGGCAGTGCTCCGACATCACCGCGGCCGACCGCGCCCTCGGCTGGCGGCCCGCCCACACCCTCGACGACGCCCTGGACGCGCTGTGGGCCGCCCCCGCGGAGAATCTGCCGTGAGCCTGCTGATCCCGCTGTACGTCCACCCCGCCGAGGACCCCGGCGCCTGGCACCGGCTGATCACCGCGGCGGCCCGCACCCACGCGGTGATCATCAACCCGGCGAGCGGCCCGGGCACCGCACCCGATCCCGCCTTCGCGGCGGCCGCCCGGGCCCTGCGCGCCGCAGGTGCCCGGCTGCTCGGATACGTCGACTCCGACTACGGCGTCCGGGACCGCGCCGTGATCACCGAGGAGGCGTGCCGGCACCAGGAGTGGTACGCCGTCGACGGCTGTTTCCTCGACCGGGTCACCGCCACCTCGGCCGGACTGCCCGCCTGCCGCCGTCTGGTCCGGGACCTGCGGCGGCTCGGCGCGGCCACCGTCGTCCTCAATCCGGGCGTCCACCCGGCGCCGGGCTACGTCCGCCTCGCCGACCTCACCGTCACCTTCGAGGGTCCGTGGTCGACGTACGTCTCGGCGTTCACCCGGCCGTCCTGGACGGCCCGCCACCCGCCCGGCCGGTTCTGCCACCTCGTCCACGGCGTCCCGGAGGCCCTCGTCCCGCTCGCGGTGCGCACCGCGCACGAGCGCGGTGCCGCGGTGTGCGGGCCGGTGACGGGCGAACCGCCCAACCCCTGGTCGCAGTTGAGTCCGGCGCTGAGCCTCGGGCAGGGTGTGGAAGGCTGAGTGAAGTCCGCATCCGCGCACCAGGGAGGCACCGCCCGGCATGGCCGTCATCCACCACACGACCCTCAGGCCCACCAAGCTCGAACTGCTCACCGACTGGCTGCCGACCCGCCCGTGGTACGCCGGCGGTGCCGCGCCGGTGCTGGAGAAGTCCGGCGGCTTCCGGCTGGACGACCCCGAGGGCGAGGTCGGTATCGAGTTCATGGTGGCCACCGACGTCTCGAGTCCGGAGCGCACGGCCTACCTGGCTCCCCTCACCTATCGCGGGGCGCCGCTGGAGGGGGCCGAGCACGCCCTCATCGGCACGATGGAGCACGGTGTGCTGGGCAAGCGCTGGGCCTACGACGGCTGTCACGACCCGGTGCTGGTCGCCGCGTTGCTGTCGCTGATCGACGGCAGGGCACAGGCGATGGCCCAGAGCGTCACCGACACCCCCGACCGCGAGGTGACCCGCTCGTGGACCGGCGGCCCCCTCGTCCCCGGCGGGTCGCTGCCCGAGCCGGCCGACGACGAGGAGGGCACGCGGCTGCCCGCACCGCACGGCACGGTCCTGCGGATCCATCGTGTCCCGCGCCCCGTCGCCGAGAACCCGCCGCTGCCGCCCCAGGAGGCCCTCGGCCATCTCGCCACCGGCTGGCAGGGCCCTGACGGCACCCGTCTGCGGGCGGTGCTCATGACACTGCACACCGCCTGACCCCGCGCCCCGGCCGCCCGGCGCCCGGCTGTCGCGTTCCGGTCGTCCGGTCCACCGGCTGACCTCGTGTTCCGGGCGTCCGGCGCCTGGGTGACCTCGCGTCCCGGCCGCGCCCGGCCACCGCATGACCTCGCGCCCCGGCCGCCCGGCCTCCGGCTGACCTCGTGTTCCGGGCGTCCGGCGCCTGGGTGACCTCGTGTTCTGGCAGTCTGGACACCGCCTGACCTCGCGCCCCGGCCGCCCGGCGCCCGGCTGACCCCGCGTCCCGGTCGCGCGCCCACCGCCTGATGCCGCGTCGCGGCCGCCCGATCCCCGGCCGGCCCCGCGTCCCCGCCGCCCGTTCACGGTCCGACCAGTGGGCCGGCGGCGGCGATACCGGTCGAGGCATGCCCACTTCGCCCCGTCTCTGGCATGGACTGGTCAAATCTGTCACTCTTTCGGCAGTCGCCGCCCTGACCCCAGGAGGGCGCGACGGACTCCTCTGCACAGCGATCGCGCAAGCACCGTCCGCGGCCGCCCCGGTCCACCCGGCCGGCGCGGTCATCGAGCAGGCCGGAACCCCGGCCGCCGTAGAAGGAGCAGCGTGTGAGATCGACCCCCCACAAGGCCCTCGGCGCCGGTGCGCTCACCGTCGCCGCGGTGGCCGCCCTCGTCCTCCCCGGCACCCCCGCCGCCGCCCGGCCGGACACGGCCCCGGCCGCCTGCACACCGGCCCAGGTGGTCGGCAACGGCGGTTTCGAGAGCGGGACGTCACCCTGGACCGCGTCCTCCTCCACCGTCATCACCAGCCGCACGGGGCAGACCGCGCACGGCGGCAGCTCCTACGCCTGGCTGGACGGAGTCGGCAGCACCCACACCGACAGCCTCAGCCAGAGCGTCAGCGTCCCGGCCGACTGCAGCACCGCCACCCTCACCTTCTGGCTGCACATCGACACCACCGAGACCACCACCTCCACCGCCTACGACAAGCTGACGGCCAAGCTGGGCAGCACGACGCTGGCCACCTACTCGAACCTCGACAAGAACACCGGCTACGTGCAGAAGTCGATCGACGTCTCGTCGTTCGCCGGACAGACCGTCACCCTGTCCTTCACCGGAACGGAGGACTCCAGCCTCCGGACGAGCTTCGTCCTCGACGACGTCGCGCTGAACACCTCCGGCGGCACCACCCCGCCGCCGGCCGACTCCACCCGCACCCCGGCCGCGCCCTCGTACACCGTGAACCTGAGCAGTGACACGAGCGGCACCGTCTGGACCGGGCACGAGAGCGCGACCTTCACCAACGCCTCGCCCACCGCGCTCAGCGAGGTCTACCTCAGGCTGTGGGACAACTACCACGGCACCTGCGACGCCCCGCCCATCCGGGTCACGGGCGTCACCGGCGGCACCGCGGGCGCCCTCTCCGTGGCCTGCACCGCACTGAAGATCGACCTGCCCGCCCCGCTCGCCCAGGGCCAGAGCGCCACCATCGGCTTCGACCTCGGCATCACCGTGCCCAGCGGCGCCGACCGGTTCGGCCACGACGGCGCCTTCAGTTTCATCGGCAACGCCCTGCCCGTCCTCGCGGTCCGCGACGGCAGCGGCTGGCACCTGGACCCGTACACCGACAACGGCGAGTCGTTCTACTCCCTCGCCGCCGACTTCGCCGTGACCCTCGACCACCCCAGCACCCTGCTGGTCCCGGCCACCGGCACCTCCACCGACACCCCCGGCTCCAGCGGCCGTACGATCACCACGGCCACCGCCGCCAAGGTGCGGGACTTCGCCTGGGCCGCCGGGCCCTTCAGCAAGATCTCCGGCACCTCCGCCGCCGGTGTCGCCGTGAACATCTACTCCGTCTCGGGCATCAGCTCCTCCAGCGCCCAGTCCATGCTGAGCACGGCCAAGTCCGCCGTGGACGCCCACGCGGGCCGCTTCGGCGCCTACCCCTACGGCGAGCTGGACGCCGTCATCGACAACAACTACTGGTTCGGCGGCATGGAGTACCCCGGGTTCGTCCTGGACCTGGTCAGCACCACCGCCCTCACCCACGAGATCGGCCACCAGTGGTGGTACGGCATCGTCGGTGACGACGAGTACAACAGCCCCTGGCTGGACGAGGCCTTCGCCGACTACTCCACCGACCTCGCCCTCGGCAAGACCGGCAGCAGCTGCTGGAGCGGCGTCTCCTGGGCCTCCAGCGCCGAGAAGATCACCAACTCGATGGCGTACTGGGACGCGCACTCCTCCCGCTACTCCACCGTGGTCTACGGCTACGGCAAGTGCGCCCTGCACGACCTGCGGCGCGTGCTCGGCGACACCGCCATGGCCAAGCTGATGAAGGACTACGCGACCGCGCACTGGTACGGCGTGTCGACGACGGCCGAGTTCAAGGCCGCCGCCCAGGCCGCCACGAGCACGGATCTCACCTCCTTCTGGACCCAGCACCGCATCGACGGCTGACCCGGTGGCCGGCCGGGAAGGGGCCTCGAAGGCGCCTCCCCGGCCGGATCCGGCCCGGAGCCACCCACATGGACCACAATCCCGGCCGGTGACACCTTCGTTGGGCCCAACCCGGAGTGCGGGACGACCCGACCCCGGGTCGGATGGATTGCGTGCAGCCATCCATATACCTTCATCGCAGCCGCGCGCGCCTGGCCGTCACAGGCGCCCTGACCGGCCTCCTCCTCTCCCTGCCCGCCCCTCCGGCCGCCCTCGCGTCGCCGTCGAACGGCCCCGAACGGGGCAGCGCCTACATGGGCATGGGCGTCCTCGCCCACGACGGCGCCGACGACAGCCCCGCCTCGCCCAACGACCCGCGCACGAGCCAGACCGAGGGCGTGGACGTCGCCAGCTACCAGGGGAACGTCGACTGGCCGACGCTGTGGAGCGCCGGCAACAAGTGGGCCTACACGAAGGCGTCCGAAGGGACGTACTACACCAACCCCTCCTTCTCCCAGCAGTACAACGGCTCCTACGACGTCGGCATGATCCGGGGCTCGTACCACTTCGCGACCCCCGACACCACCGGCGGCGCCACCCAGGCCGACTACTTCGTGGACCACGGTGGCGGCTGGTCCAAGGACTCCAAGACCCTGCCCGGCGCCCTGGACATCGAGTGGAACCCGTACGGCGACTCCTGCTACGGCAAGTCCAAGAGCGACATGGTCAGCTGGATCCGGGACTTCCTGGTCCGGTACAAGACCCGCACCGGCCGCCAGGCGGTCATCTACACCGCGACCAGCTGGTGGACCGAGTGCACCGGGAACTACGGCGGTTTCGGCAGCACCAATCCGCTGTGGATCGCCCGTTACGCCTCGTCGGCCGGCGACCTGCCGGCGGGCTGGTCGGTGTACACCATGTGGCAGTACACCTCCGCCGGCAAGACGGTCGGCGACCACGACCGCTTCAACGGCTCCGCGAGCCAGCTGCGGGACATGGCCACCGGCTGACCCCGCGTCAGGGGCGCAGCCCCGCCAACAGCGCCGCCGCACGGGCCCGGTCGCCCGCCGCCGGATTCCAGCCGGGGGTGATCGGGGACACGGAGACGCGCCCGGCCCGCACGGCGGCGACATCGCTGCCCGGCCGGGCGGGGCGGTCCGCGATGCCGACGGTGACCCGCCACGTGCCGTCACCGGCGTCGGCGTAGGCGGACGTGAGCGCGGGGCGCGGATCCTGTGTGGTGAGATCGGCGCCGCGCGCGGTGCCCGAGCCGTCCGCGCCCAGCACCGGATGGTCGACGTTCAGGCCCGGGAGCAGGCGTCCGCCGCGGGCCCCGTCCCGCAGCCGGTCGAGGAGCTCGACCACGAAGTCGTCGGTCGGGCGCATGGCGTTCAGGATCCGGTCGCACACCGGAGGTTCGAGTCCGCCCGTGCTGACGGCGATCGCGGGCACGCCGTGCTCGACGGCCGTCACCGCGGCCCCCACCGTGCCCGAATGGGTGGCCATGGCCGCCAGGTCGGGACCGAAGTTCGTCCCCGAGACCACCAGGTCCGGGGCGTGGTCGCCGAACACGGCGGAGAGACCGAAGTCCACCGCGTCCGACGGGGAACCGGCGACCGCCCACACCTTCGGCCGCGGATGCCGTACGCCGATCGTGGGAGCGTCCCAGATCCTGGTCCCGGCCCCGCTCTGGTCGGTGAGCGGGGCGACGAGCGTCACGTCGTGGCCGGCCGCGGTGAGCCGGTCGGACAGCATGCGGATGCCGGGCGCGTCGTAGCCGTCGTCGTCGGTCAGCAGGATGCGCAGCGGCCGGGGCGGCGCGGGGCTGAGCGGGGCGGCCGAGGCCGTGCCGCCGAGGGCACCGGCGCAGAGCAGCAGGGCGGCCGGCGGGCGCAGGGGTCTGCGAGGCAAGGGAACTCCTTGGGAGGGGCGGAAGGGAGGCACGGGCCGGCGGCGGGTCAGCGCACCCCGCGGATCGGCAGGATGGCGAGCGCGCCGAGCAGCGACAGGGCACCGCCGAACAGGAACAGCGGGGTGTAGCCCCCGAGCGCGGTCACCACGGCCGAGGCGACGAACGGCGCGACGATCTGCGGGCCGGCGTTGGCGATGTCGAGCATGCCCAGGTCGCGGGCCGCGTCCTCGGCGCGGGGGAGCACCAGGGTCACGACGGCGGTGTCCACGGCCATGAAGGAGCCGAACGCCAGCCCGTTGAGCGCGGAGAAGACGAGCATGCCGGGCCAGGTCGGCGCGACCACCGGGACCACCATGACGGCACCGGCGAGCGCGGCCGACACCCCGACGAACACCTTGCGCCGGTTCCAGCGGTCCGACAGCACACCGCCGACCAGCGTGGACACGGCCATCGCCGCCATCGGCACCGGGGTGAGCACGGCCATGGCCTGCGCCGCCCGCAGGCCCTTGGGCAGCGAGATGTGGTCCTCGAGGATGTAGAGCTGGTAACCGACGACGGAGAAGTAGCCCAGCTGGTTGACGGCGTCGACGAGGCGCTCACCCGATGGCTGCCGGACCAGTTCTGCACCGGGATCATCGCCCAGCTGGACTTCGCCACCGGCGTCCTGCAGTGGAGCAACTGCGGCCATCCGGCTCCCCTGTTGATCCGCGACCAGCGGCTGATCGTCGACGCGCTGACCCGCGAGGCGGATCCGCCCATGGGGCTGCGGTCCCTGCTCTCCGCGCGGGACCGCCGGGTGCACGAGACGCGGCTCCAGCCCGGGGACCGGGTGCTGCTCTACTCCGACGGGGTCACCGAGGCGCGGATGGCCGACGGGCGGTTGCTCGGCCTGGAACGGTTCGCCGACTACGTCATCCGGGCCAGCGCCACCGGCGAGATCGCGCCCGAGACGCTCAGGCGCCTGATCGACTCGCTCCTGGACTCCGAGGAGAGCCGCCTGCGCGACGACGCCACGATCGTCATGTTCGAGTGGAAGCCCGCCCGCTGAGCACCCCTGCCCGGTCCGCGTCCGGCGCGCGGAACGGTCGGCCTATGGCTGATGCTCGGCTGACCACCTCCTCCTCCCTGGCCCTCGGCATCATCGACAAGCTGGGCGAGGCCGGCCCTTACGACGTGAAGACGGAGGCCGGCCGCACCGTCGCGCCGTTCTGGTCGGTGCCGCACCCGCAGGTCTACGCCCAGTGCGACCGGCTGCTCGCGGCGGGGCAGCTGACCCACGTCGACTGGTCCTCCGGGCCCGGCCTGAGCCTGGTCGTCATGGTGGCGGGGCTTCTCGCGGCCCGGGCGAGCGGACGGCTCACGCTCAGGGGCGGTGGTCCGGGATCCTCGCCGAGGCCGGCGTCCTGAGCCGCTCCTGCGGGGCGGGGCCGAGGAGTGAGCCGCCCGGCGGTGACGGGCACGAGGAGTGAGCCGTCGGCGGTGCGGGGCACGAGGAGTGGGCCGCCGTCGGCGGCGAGCGGATTCGCGGCGCCGGTTAGGCTCGAGGGGTGCCGCGCGTCGACATCCTTCAGCTGCTGATCTCCCCGGTCCACCGGCTCGCGGGCCGGCCGGGCGACGGCATGCCCGAGCTGCCTCCGGACGAGCTGGTGACGACGGCCGAGGTGCGGGCGGGCCTGGGCATCGTCGGCGACCGGTACTTCAACCACCCCGCCCACCGCAACGCGTCCCTCACCCTCATGGCGGCCGAACGGCTTCCGCACCCGGGACCGCACGAGGCCGACCTGCGCCACACCCGCCGCAACGTCCTGCTGCGCGGGGTCGACATCGACGCCTACATCGGAGCGACGGTCTTCCTCGACTGCGGCAGCGGCCCCGTGGAACTGGCGGTCCGCAGCGCGGCCCGGCCCTGCGCCTGGATGGACACCACCGTCGGCCCGGGCGCCCAGCGCGCGCTGCGCGGCGGCGGCGGAGTCCGCTGCCGCCCGCTGACCGACGGCGTCCTCACCGTGGGACCGGCCGAGTTCGGCGTACGGGAACCGGCCGCTGCCCGGCCCGCCGCTCGTCCGGGGGGCCGGCCGGACCGGGGTCAGCTGCCCGAGACGGCCAGCTGATCGGCCAGCCGGTGGGCCTGGGCGAGCAGCGCGCCGTAGGTGGCGACCTCGTCGGGGTCGTCCGTCGTGGAGCGGACCAGGTTCCGGCGCAGGTCGTCCAGCGTCGCGCGCAGGTCCGCCACGGCCGCGCGCAGCTCATCGTCGCACGCGTCACCGAACCGGCTGTGGCTGTACAGCCGCAGCGCGCGGGCGGTCCGGCGGAGGAACTCGGCGTAGCGGCGGGCGAGTTCCGGATGCGGCCGGGATGCGGAGCGGTCCTCCGCGGTGACCTCCAGCACCGTACGGGTCACGCCCGTGGTGTGGACGGCCGCGTACTCCAGCACCACGACCGCGTCGTCGTACCCCTTCCCGGGCAGCGGCACGGCACCGGTGCGGCGGCGCAGGTTGGCACGCAGGCTCTCCCGGCTCCACTCGACGGTGGAGCGGGCCTCTTCGACGAGCCGCCGCAGCCGCAGCGCGCGCTCGTGCCAGGCGCCGGACTCCTCCGCGTCCCAGCGCCCCGCGGCCAGCCCTTCCGCCACGTCCCGCAGGACGTCGTGGGCCTCCTCGGTCGCGTCCCGCAGCACGGCCCGGGTGTCGCGCAGGTACAGCGGGGGCCGGAGCAGCGCGTTGACGGCGATGCCGACCACCGCTCCGAACAGTGCCTCGGCGAGGCGGGCGGCGGAGGTGGTGATGCCGACGGAGCCGTTGGTCAGCACGAACAGGGCGCCGGTGGCGGCGTAGACGCCCTGGCTGCCCAGCCGCCGCCACCGGCCGAGCAGAATCGCGACCGGGAGCACCACCGCCATCGCGACCACCGTGCCGGGCAGCAGCAGCCCGACGGCGGTGGCCACCACCGTGCCGGCCGCGATCGCCCCCAACTGCTGCAGGCCGTGCGCGATCGACCGGTACACGGTGGACTCCACCAGCACCACCGCCACCCACGGCGCGACGAAGGCCACCGGGGCGTGCAGCCACCAGCCCGAGACCGCCCAGGCCAGCCATGCGGCCAGCGCCGCCTTCGCGGCCTGGACGGCCTGGTCCCGCTCGCGTCCGGGCCCCGCACAGGCACGGCGCACGCCGTGCGCCGCGGCCGCCAGATCACGCCACAACCCCTGCCATGTCACTCGCAACCGATGCACGGGCCACCGGGTGCCACCGAGGACGGCACCCCATGCCCTCGTCCCGGCGCGCGACCCGCGAGGATCCGGCGGAAGCGGCTCGTGCACGGCGGAAGCGGCTCGCGCACGGCGGGAGCGCCCGGCCGGAGGAGGGTCGCGGCAGAACTGGTCCCATGGCCGGATCATGCCGTGCCGGCCCGTCAGGGCGGCACCGCCCGCAGGGCCCGCAGCACCGCCCAGACGACCGAGACCAGCGGGACGGCGACGATCGCGCCGATCACCCCCGCGACGATGCTCCCCGCGATGACGGACACCGCGACCACGAGCGGATGCAGCCGCACCGCCCAGCTCATCACCAGGGGGTGCAGCACATGCCCCTCCAGCTGGCCGATCACGACGATCAGCGCCAGGACCGCCGCCGCCGTGAGCGGTCCGCGCCCGGCGAGCGCGACGATCGTGGCGACCGCGAGCGCGACCGGTGACCCCACCAGGGGGACGAACGCCGCGAAGAACTCCAGCAGGGTCAGCGGCAGGGCCAGGGGCACGCGCAGCACGAGCAGGGCCACCCCGACCAGCACGGCGTTGGTCGCGGCCACGATGATGATGCCCCGCGTGTACCCGGCGAACGCCCGCCAGGCCGCGTGCCCCGCCCGGTCCCAGGCCGGGCGGGCGCCGATCGGCAGCAGCTGGTCCCGCATCCAGCTCCACAGGCGCTCGCCGGAGTGGATGAAGAAGACCGAGGTGAACAGCGCGAGCGCGCCGCCCGTGATCAGCTCGACCACCCGGCTCAGCCCGGAGACCGCGCTGCTGAGCAGAGTCGAGCGGTGCGCGGCGATGTAGTCCGTGACCTGACGTTCGAGCGCGGTGAGCTTGCCGGGGCTCAGCCGGAACGGCGGCCGCTGGAGCCACTCCTCGATCCGGTGGATGCCGCCGCGGAACTCGCCCGCGAGCCGGGGCGATTCGCCCGCCACCGCGTTGCCCACCAGCGCGAGCAGGGCCATCAGGAGCAGCAGGCTGCCCACCAGCGCGACGGCGACGGCCAGGGGGCGTGGCAGGATCCGGTCGAGGAGGTCGGTGAGCGGCCGCAGCACCGACGTGACGACGAGCGCCAGGAACACGGCGACGGCGATGAGCTGGAAGCTGCCCAGCACGCTGAAGACGCCGTAGACGACGACGCCGACGAGGATGAGCCGCCAGGAGTAGGCGGCCGCGACCCGCAGCCACGGCACCGTACGCTCGGCCACCGGCGCCTGGGGTTCGGGGCGTGGCGAGACCGCGAGCCGCACGGAGTACGCCGGACGGCTGCCCAGCACCCTCCCCGCCCGGGGTTCACCACCCGGCCCGGCCGCCCGCCGACGCGCATCGCCCACCACCGCTGTCGCTCCCTCTCCGTCACCACCGCTCACGGCCGGTCACACCTCGACCGTAAGCGGAACGCGGGGGAGGGGCCCGCACAGCGCGTCCGCGCGGGTAGGCAGGCGTGGTCACAGGACCTTCACACCCGTCGGAGGGTGGCAGGCAGGGGCGAGGGCACTCGCGAGGTGTCGCCGGACCGGGAGGTGGACCCTCCGAATGATCATCGTCGCCGTACTGCTGCTCCCCGTTCTCACCGCCCTGCTGTTCGGTCTCGACCAGGTCGAGGACCGCTGGGTCCTCAGGTCCGGGACGTCGACGTCACGCCACGCACGCCCCCGCCGACGCCTGCGCCTCAGGGCCCGCCGTCACTGACGGGCGGCCGCCGTCACCGGCCTGTGTCCGGTGCCGCGTCACGCGCGGCACAGCGGCGGTGGTGGGCTAGGGCCCTGCCGAGTTCCCTGCGCTCCGCGTCGGGCAGCGTGCCGCCCTGGGCGTAGTCCAGGATGTGCTCGGCGACCGCGCGCAGCTTGGTGTTGGTGTGCTGCGAGACGTCCCGCAGGGTCCGCCACGCCTCCTCCGGAGGGACCCGGCCGAGGACGACCACGGCCCCGATGGCCTGGTCGATCACCGCGTGCGAGGTCAGGGCGCGGTGCAGTTGCCGGTTCTCGGCCTGCAGCCGTTCGTGCTCCGTGGCCAGGTCGGTGACGGAGAGCAGAGCCAGCGGCCGGTGCTGGGAGAGCGCGAAGAAGGCCATGGCGAGCACCTTTTCCGGAGTGGGGGCATCCGCCGTACTCCTGCCCAGGGTGAGCGCTTGCACACGCATGGAAACGGCGACGCGCCCGCGGTCACACCGCGCTCCCCCGGTCACACCGCGCCCCCCACGGTCACACCGGCCGACGGCCCTGCCGGGCGCGTCCTCCCGGCCACGGGGGTCCACCCGGCTCTTCCGCGGTGCCGTTCTAGTCCGCCCGGCCCACCGGCATCAGATCGCGGATGTCCGTGGGCAGCGCACCGGCCACCCGTTCGGTCAGCTCCGGGGCGAGCGCGGCGTCGAGGACCTCCAGCACGGCGGCGGCCTCCCGCAGGGCCGTCTCCTCGTCGGTGCCCGCCCGCGCGGCGATGCGTCCGGCGAAGGCGGTCAGCCCGAACCGCTCGCCCGCGTGCCCGGCGTCCGTCCCCGGGGACGCGTCGGCCACCTCCCGCATCGCCTCCGCCATGTCCGGCGGCAGCTGAGCGGCCACATGCCGGGCCAGGCCCGACGGCAGCCGTTCCGACAGCGTGCTCACGACCGCGTGCGCGGCCCGCTCGGCCGAGCCCCGGTCGGGGAGCTGGGCGAGCGTCTGCACCTTTCCGATCATCTCGTCGTGCCGCATGAGGCCGGCCCCTTCCTCACGAAGTCCTGAGGGTGCGGTGCGTGCCTCGCCGGAGGCGAAGCGGCCCCGGCCGAGTACCCCGCACCGGCACCCGGGTCACCGGGCCCGCCGGGAGCGGTGCGTCGGGGCCGGGACGCGGGGGTAGGCGTGAGCAGCGAGAGACAGAGGGAACGGACGTGCGAGGTGTGCATGGCGGGAGCAGGGCTGACGGCGCCCTTGTGGGACGTGCACAACGGCCAGGGGCTGCGGCAGCTGTCCGAGCTGGGACTCGCGCTGCTGCTGTCGAGCCTGATCGGCTGGGAGCGCGAGGCACAGCAGAAGAGCGCCGGAATGCGCACCCACACCCTGGTCGGCATCGCGAGCGCGCTGATGATGGAGGTCTCCCAGCACGGGTTCACCGCAGTGCTCGGGCTGGAGAACGTCTCCTTCGACCCCTCCCGCGTCGCGGCCCAGATCGTCTCCGGGATCGGATTCATCGGCGGCGGTCTGATCTTCGTACGACGGGACGCCGTGCGCGGTCTGACGACGGCCGCCACCATCTGGCTGACCTGCGCGGTCGGCATGGCCTGCGGCGGCGGGCTGCCCGTCCTCGCGCTCGCCGTGACGGCACTGCACTTCCTGGTCGTACGGGGTTATCCGAAGATCACCGCCCGCGTGGCGCCCGGCACGACCGTCACCGGCTTCGAGGCACGCCTGACCTACCGCACCGGCACCGCGCTGCTGCCACGTCTGATGGAGACCTGTACCCGGCGGGGCTTCCGGATCGTCCAGGTCAAGGTCGAACGGCTGCCCGGCCGCACGGACGGCGCCGCGCGCGTGCTGCTGGAACTGGAGGGCACCGAGGACCCCTCGCGGCTGGCGTCGGACCTCTTCCAGGACGACGGCGTCCTCGACGTGGAGCTGACCGCGGCGACGGACGACACCTAGCCACCATGGCCGGCTCCGCCCACGCGGTCACCACGGTCAGCTCTCCGTCGTCGTAGCCTGCGTCCACGTCCAGGCGTACTGCAGCCAGTCCGCCACCGTCAGCGCGCCGAAGCCCCCGCAGACCAGCCGGGTCAGCCGGGGCGCCGCCGCGTAGGAGCACACCAGGGCCCCGGCGGTCCAAGCGGAGGTGCAGAACGGGCAGGCCACCAGGTCGCCGATCGCCCGCCGCAGCCCACTGCCCCGCGGCTCGTCGATGACCTCGCTCGCCTCGCCGTCGCCGGAGCGGCGCGTGAACGGCGCCCGTACGAAGCTCGTGATCTTGTCCCTGGTCAGCACCCTGGCCGTCTTGTACGTCGCCGCGCCCAGCAGCGCGACGTCCCACGGGGGTACCTCCTGCGGCAGCCGTACGCCCCGGCGCCGGGCCACCAGCGCGAACGTGCCGGCGCCGGCGGCGAACACGGAAGCGAGCGCGGCATAGCCGGCCAGCGGGACTTCGCCCTGGTCGTCGTAGCGTGCGGCGTCCGTCGTCATGAGACCTCCCAGACCTCCCCTGCTCATGCCCAGCCCTGCGACGGGCGCGCACCGAGTTCCCCGGGCCCGCACCGTGACACGTGACCGCCGGTGCCGGGCGCGGCTGCGGCGGGCCCGACGTGGGGGAGGCCACATATGACCTGGTTCGCACTGGCTCCCGACGGCGCGGGGCGCCGGGCTACCGTGGCGTGGAGCCCCTCTTTCCCCTCGCATCTCGGACGGCCCGGCTGTGCTCAATGACCTGTCCCCCCTGATAGCCGCGACGGCGCGCTGGCTGACGGTCGCCTACCCGGCGAGCGGCGGCCCGCTGGCCTCCGCCCTGTGCGAGGCGCAGGCCCGGCAGGCCGTGACGGTCGCGGCGTGGCTGCGCTACCCGACCGAGGTCGACGCCGCCCTCGTCACCATGGCCGGTCCCGGCGGCACGGCCCGTCTCGACTGGGTCACCGGCGCCGAGTCGGCCGACGAGGTCCCCGCCGCGGACTGGGCCTGGCGGACCTGGGTGGACGAGGTCGTGGCCAGCTGGGCGGCCGGGCTGCTCACCGACCCGGAGCTGGCCGGGCTGGCCGTGGCCGCGCTCGCCGAGGGGGAGCACGCCGCGAGCGCGCCCGTCGAGTTCCGGCGCCTGATCGCCCCGGACGACGGCGACCGCCGCGCCGCGGCACTCCTGCGCCACCCCGATCTCCTCGCCCCGGTCACCGCACTCCACCACACCCAGCTCCTGGACCGCCTCAGGCCGGACAGCGCGCTGGCGGCCTGAGCGCGCGGCCTGAGCGCGCCGGGAGGCGGAATCTCCGCAGCGCGCCCACCGCTCGGCCGCCGTACGCCGCGACGGCCAGGCCCGCTTCGCTGGGTAGGGTCGGTGCGTGGACCGCAGCAGCACACAGCCCGACGACGCGTTCGCCGGGGAAGCCCGGGGCGAACTGTCGCCCCGGGCGGCCCGCGCACTGTGGTGGGGGTCGGCCGGTCTGCTGCTCGCCGTGCTCGGCACCTCGGTGCTCGTCGCCGGCGCGGAGCACGGCCGACGACTGCCCCTGGCCGCGGCCCTGGTCCTCGCGCAGGCCTGTGCCCTGAGGTGGCAGGCGCGCGCCCCGGTCGCCGTGCTGGCCGTGACCGCGGTGACGGGGCTCGCGGTGTGGGCGCTGCTGCCCGCGGTGAGCTTGACGGGGGCGCTGCTCGCGGCGCAGATCGCGTTGTGCGTGCTGTCGGCCACCAGAGCGCGGCGGGTGTCCGTGGGGGCGCTCGCGGCGATGTGCCTCCCGGCGCCACTGGCGTTCGGGGCCGGCGGTCCCGCGGGGCTGGCGGTCTATCTGCTGACGGTGGTCCTGGCGTGGACCGCGGGGCAGTGGCGCAGGGCGCAGCAGGCGCGGACGAGGGCGGAGACGCGCCGGGCCGTGGTGGAGGAGCGCGCGCGGATCGCGCGCGAGGTCCACGACGTCGTGGCGCACACCCTGTCGGTGATGGTCGTTCAGGCGGGCGCGGCGGACGACGTGTTCACCGAACGGCCCGAACAGGCGCGACAGGCGCTGCGGGCCATCGAGACCGGCGCCCGCTCCGCGCTCGGCGAACTCCGGCTGCTGCTGCGTGCGTTCCGGCCCGACGCGGGGGAGGACGAGACCCGGGAGCAGCGGGAGCCGGGGCCGTCGCTCGCGCGTCTTGAGGAGCTGGCCGGCACCGTGCGCGCGACGGGGATGAGAGTGCACGTCCACCGCGAGGGCACCACCGACGGGTTGCCGGCCGCCGTGGACCTGGCGGCGTACCGGATCGTCCAGGAAGCCCTCACCAACACGCTGCGCCACGCGGCCGGGGCCGACGAGGTGAGCGTGCGCGTGACGGCCGAAGGCGAGTGCGTGGAGGTCACGGTGGTCGACAACGGCCGTGCCTCGCAAGGAAGTTCGGCTACAGCGGGAGCGGGGCGCGGTCTGGTGGGGATGAAGGAGCGCGCCCGGCTGGTGGGCGGCAGCCTGCGCGCCGGTCCGCTGCCCGGCGGCGGGTACGAGGTGGCGGCGCGGCTTCCGGTGGAGCGTGCCTCATGACGCTGCGCGTGGTGGTGGCCGACGACCAGGCCCTGGTCCGTACCGGCTTCCGCATGATCATCGACGCCCGGGACGACCTCGAGGTGGTCGGCGAGGCGTCCGACGGCCAGGAGGCGGTGCGGCTGACGCGGGAACTGGCGCCCGACGTGGTCCTGATGGACGTACGCATGCCCGTCGTCGACGGCATCGAGGCGACCCGGCGGATCGCGGAGTGCGGCAGCCGGGCCCGGGTGCTCGTGCTGACCACCTGGGACGTGGACGCGCACGTGGTCGCCGCCCTGCGGGCCGGGGCGAGCGGGTTCCTGCTGAAGGACATCCGTCCCGGTGAACTCGTCGAGGCGATCCGCCTCACCGCGCGCGGCGACGCGCTGCTGGCGCCGGCCGTGCTGAGCCGCGTCCTCGACCGGTTCCTGCGCACCACGCCCGACCCGGCGCCGCCGCCCTCACTGCGGGACCTCTCCGGCCGCGAGCGGGAGGTGCTCACCCTGATCGGGCAGGCGCTGTCGAACGCGGAGATCGCCGAGCGGCTGCGCCTGTCGGAGGCCACCGTCAAGAACCATGTCACCGCGGTGCTGCGCAAACTGGGC
Organism: Streptomyces sp. NPDC051133; assembly: GCF_040682635.1. Taxonomy (NCBI): domain Bacteria; kingdom Bacillati; phylum Actinomycetota; class Actinomycetes; order Kitasatosporales; family Streptomycetaceae; genus Streptomyces; species Streptomyces sp. NPDC051133. The sequence continues at coordinate 343,789 of NZ_JBFBBK010000003.1, read as the reverse complement.
CTGCGCGACCGCGTCCAGGCCGTGGTCGCCGCCTACGACCACGGCCTCGTGGAGCCACGCCGTCCCTGACGGCACCGCCTCCTCCTCAAGGAGGAGACCGGGCCGCGATCCTCCTGCGCTCCCAGTGCCGGCCCGTTCCCGCGGCCGATCCGTGGCCGGGGTGCCCGGCCGTAGCGTCGAGGTGTGATCGACGACCTGCCCTGCCTCATGTATCTGCTCGCCCACGACGACTCGGCCGAAGGCCCCTTCGACCGCTCCCGCACGGAGCTGCTGGTCCGTGCCGCCGCCCTGATCGACCTCGCGTGGCGCGGCCGGCTCGGGGAGGACGGCGGCACGGTCACCGTGTCCGGCGCCGGACCGACCGGCGACCCCGTCCTGGACGGCGTCCTGCGCGACGCCGCCGGGCACGGCTGGAAGCACCTCGTGCGCCGCCACCGCAAGCGGACCCTGACGGAGGTGGAGGACCGGCTCGCCGCGGCGGGACTCCTCGGTGTGCAGGAGCCCCGCACCCGCTTCGGCACACGGCGGCTGACCGTGACGGACCGCGCCGTGCCCGCCGCGCTCCGCGCGCGCGTGTCCACGGCGCTGCACGGGGACGGCGCCGTGCGGGAGCTCCCCGCCGCCGACGCCGCGCTGCTGGCGCTGGCCGCGGCGGGCGGCGTCCGCTCCGTCGTGTCACGACAGGACGCGAAGACCTTCCGGGACCGCATCGACGCCTGCACGGGCTCTCTCGGCGCCCTCGCGCCCGGTCTGGAGAAGGCCGTACGAGCGCTGCCGATGACCATGATCGCCGCGCAGGGCGGCGTGGGCGGCAGCTGACCGCAGGAGGAGACGATGACCACGCACCGCGTCCTGACCACCCTGGGCTGTGCCCTGACCGCCGTGCTCGCGACGGCCTGGTCCACGGCCCCACCGACGCAGCCGGCCCGGCCCGCCGCCACGACGGCGCACGCCGACGAGGGCTCGGTGCGGCCGACGGCCACGAGAGCGCACGCCCACGGCGGCCCGGTGCGGCCCGTCGCCGCGAGGGCGCACGGCTACGGTGGCGCGCTGGGGCCCACGGCCACGGCAGCGCACGCCCACGGCGGCCCCGCGCACCCCGTCGCCACGACAGCGCACAGTCACGGCGGCGCGCCGCGGTCCACGGCCGCGGCAGCGCCCGCCCACGGCGGCTCGCTGGCGCCTACGGCCACGGCAGCGCCCGCCCACGGCGGCGGCCCGGTGCGGCCCGTCGCCGCGACAGCGCGCGGATACGACGGGTCGGTACGGCCCACGGCCACGACAGTGCGCGCCCACGGCGGCCCGGTGCGGCCCGTAGGCACGACGGTACGCACCCACCACGGCCTGGTGCGGGGCGCCGCCCACGACGGGTATCGCACCTTCGAGGGCGTCCCCTACGCCGCGCCCCCGGTCGGCGGGCTGCGCTGGGTGCCGGCCCGCCCTCCGGCCCCCTGGTCCGGCGTACGGGACGCGACCCGGCCCGCGAGCGCCTGCCCGCAGCCGGCCGGCGAGGTGCCCGGCGGCAGCACCGACGAGGACTGCCTGCACCTGGACATCACCACGCCCGACGCAGTGGGACCGGCACATCCCCGGCCGGTGATCGTGTGGCTGCACGGCGGCGGGCTCACCACCGGAGCGGGCGGCTCGTACGACGCCCATCGCCTGGCCGTCCGCGGCGACGCCGTGGTCGTCACCGTGGACTACCGCCTCGGTGCCCTCGGCTTCCTCGCGCACAGCGGGCTGCCCGGCTCGGGCACCTTCGGCCTGTCCGACCAGCAGGCGGCGCTGCGCTGGGTGCGCGCCGAGATCGGCGCCTTCGGCGGCGATCCGCACAACGTGACGCTGGCCGGCGAGTCGGCGGGCGGCTACAGCGTCTGCGCCCAGCTCGCCTCACCCGCCGCCGCGGGACTCTTCGACCGGGCGATCATCCAGAGCGGCCCGTGCACCGGCCGCCCCGACCGCCCGTTCGCCCCGTCCTCCGTTCCCCTGTCCACGGCGCGCGCCATGGGCGCGGAGCTCGCGGCGAAGGTCGGCTGCGGCTCCGCCCGCGACGTCCCGGCCTGCCTGCGTCGCGTGCGGGTCTCCCGTCTGCTCGCGGCCCAGGACACCGATCAACAGCCCGCCCACGCCACCCCGTTGCTCCCCGACGACCCCGCGGCGGCGATCGCCGCCGGCCGCTTCCACCGCGTCCCCGTACTCATCGGCCACAACCACGACGAGGGCAACGGATGGGCCGCCGGCATCGTCCGGGCCGGCCATCCCGTCACCCCCGGCACCTGGCCCGACGTCGTGGCCTCCTTCTTCCCCTCGCCAGGGCAGGCGAAGGCCATCGTGCATGAGTACCCGGTGCACCGCACCGACGGCGGCCCGGTGTTCGGCGCGGTCATCGGTGACGCGAACTTCGCCTGCCCGACGGCGCGCACCGCCGGCCTGCTCGCCGCCCATGTACCCGTGTGGCGCTACGAGTTCGCCGACGAGCACGCCCCGCCGCTGACCTCGGGCACGCCGCCGTTCCCGCTCGGCGCACCGCACGCGAGCGAGCTGCCCTACCTGTTCGACCTGGGCGGCCGCCCCCGCGACCTGACCGCGGCACAGCACCGGCTGGCCGACACCATGATCGACTACTGGACCCGCTTCGCCCGCACCGCCGACCCGAACGGACCGTCGTCGCCGCCCTGGTCCCGGCGGACGGTGCTGTCCCTGGCGCCGGACCACATCGTCCCCACCCGCACGGCTCCGTTCCGCCACCACTGCGCGTTCTGGAACGTCCTCGGGTGACCGGGGGACGATCACCGCGAGGGTCCACCGGCACGGCCGGCGGGCCCGCCCGGCACGACGTCGCTGAACCGGCCCACCCCGGTGTACCGCCGTCCGGTGCCGCGGCGGGCCCCGGGCCGGGAGCCGGCCCGCCGGACCGGCGATCAGGCCGCCGTGACGCGAGGCTCCGCCGGGTATCGCGGAGCGGGTGCGGGAGCCGCTCGGGTCAGGGCGTCGCCGAGCCGGGCCGCGAGCGGACCGGTGCCCTCGGGGCGAGGCGCCCGGGTGGCGGAGCCCGGCGGGCCGGTTTCCGTCCGGTGCGGGGTATGGCTCGCCCATGACCTTCAAGAACCCCGTCCACCGCGGGGGCACGGGCCGCGGCCGGTTCGAGCAGTTCGCGGAGTACGCCTCCAACTTCACCAGCTCCCCGGCGTTCTTCCTCTTCTGCCTGCTCCTCGTCGGCTTCTTCGTGGCGGCCCACGTCGCCCATCTGCCGCTGGAACTGCTGCTGCTGGCGGGCGAGTCCATGACCGCCGTCACCCTGCTGCTCCTCGCCCTGCTGAAGAACGCCGAGATGCGCGCCGAGCACGCGATCCAGCGCAAGCTCGACGCGATCGCCGGCGCCCTGCTGGAAGCGCACAAGGACGCGCGGGGCCAGGCCTTCGAGGACCTGCGGAATGCGATCCGGATGGAGGAAGAGACCTGACCGGCGCGGACGAAACAGCGCGCCGGTCCTTCACGGCGCGCCCGGAAGGGACGAACATGCCGTGTCATGGACATTTTGCTCGTCGCCAGCGCGTTCAACAGCCTCTCCCAGCGCCTGTACGCCGAACTGTCGGACCTCGGGCACCGCGTGGACGTCGTCCTCGCCTCACAGGGCGACGACCCGGTCCGGGCCGCCGTCCGGGAATTCCGGCCCGAGCTGATCGTCGCGCCGATGCTCAGGACGGCCCTGCCCGAGGACGTGTGGCAGGAGCACACCTGCCTGATCGTGCATCCGGGCCCGCCCGGTGACCGCGGCCCCTCCTCGCTGGACTGGGCCATCGCCGGGCAGGCCGCGCAGTGGGGCGTGACCGTGCTGCAGGCCGAGGCGGCGATGGACGCGGGCGCCGTCTGGGCGGCGGAGCCGTTCCCCGTGCCGGCCGTCGGCAAGAGCGACCTGTACCGCAACGAGGCCTCCGACGCCGCCGTCACCGCCGTCCTCACGGCCGTACGGCGCTACGCGGGCGGCGCCTACCGGCCCCGCCCGCAGACCGACGGGCCGGTCAAGGCCGTCTGGCGCGACTTCTTCCGTCAGGGGCGGCGGCGCATCGACTGGGAACAGGACGACACCGAGACGGTCCTGGGCAAGCTGCGCGGCGCCGACTCGCAGCCGGGCGTGCTGGACGAACTCCTCGGCCGGGAGGTGTTCCTGCACGGCGGGCACCCCGAGGACCGGCTGCGCGGCCGCCCCGGCACGCTCCTCGCCCACCGGGCCGGCGCCGTCTGCCGGGCCACGCGGGACGGCGCGGTCTGGATCCCGGAACTGCGCCCGCGCAAGAACTCCGGCGACCCCGCCCCCTTCCGGCGCCCGGCCGTCTCCGTGCTCGCCGCGTTCTCCGGCGACGACACGGCGAAGCTCCCCGAGGCCGCCGTACCGCTCGAACTGCCCCCGGACCGGCGCACCTGGACCGACATCCGCTACCGGCAGCACGGCGACGTCGGCTTCCTGGCCTTCTCCTTCCCGGGCGGCGCCATGAGCACCGACCAGTGCCGCAGACTGCTCGTCGCCTACGAGGACGCGCTCACCCGCCCCACCCGCGTGCTGGTGCTCGGCGGGACGCGCGACTTCTTCTCCAACGGCATCCACCTGAACGTCATCGAGGCCGCCCCCGACCCCGCCGAGGAGTCGTGGGCCAACCTCAACGCCATGGACGACCTCGTCGAGGCGGTCCTGCGCACCACCGACCGGCTGGTGGTGGCCGCGCTCGCCGGCAACGCGGCGGCCGGCGGAGCCATGCTCGCCCTCGCCGCCGACCAGGTGTGGTGCCGCACCGGCGCCGTCCTCAACCCGCACTACCGGCGCATGGGCCTGTACGGCTCCGAGTTCTGGACCTACAGCCTGCCCCGCCGCGTCGGCCCGGAGCAGGCGCAGCGGCTCACCGGCGAGGCCCTGCCGGTCAGCGCCGCGTCGGCGGCTCGGCTCGGCCTCGTGGACCGGCTCGTGACCGCCACGCCGGGGCGGTTCACGGCCGAGGTGGAGCGGCTGGCGGCCGGCCTCGCCGCCGTGCCCGACCTGGACCGGCGGATCACCGCCAAGGCCGCCGCACGCGCCGCCGACGAGCGCAGACGCCCGCTCGGCGACCACCGGCAGGCGGAACTGGACCGGATGCACGCCGTCTTCTTCGACCCCGGGGCGCCCTACCACGCCCTGCGCTCCGCCTTCGTGCGCAAGACGCCGTCCGGCTCGGCCCGTCCGCTGACCGCGCCCGCCGCAGGCACCCGCGGGGACCTGCGGGGAGACGTCCGGTGACGCCGCGGCTGCTGGTGGCGGGCGTCGGCAACATCTTCCTCGCGGACGACGCCTTCGGCCCCGAGGTGATCCGCGCCCTCGACCACCGTCCGCTGCCCCCTCAGGTGCGGGTGCGCGACTACGGCATCCGCGGCATGGACCTCGCCTACGACCTGCTGGACGGCTACGCCACCGCCGTCCTGGTCGACGCCGCCCGGCGCGGCCACCGCCCCGGCACGCTGTCCCTGATCGAGGCCGAACCCCCCGACGGCACCGTCCCGCCCGAGGCCCACGGCATGGACCCGGCGAAGGTGCTGGCCCTGGCCACGCACCTGGGCGACGAGCCGCTGCCCCGGGTCCTGGTGCTGGCCTGCGAGCCCGAGGTCCTGCCGAGCGGGGACGAGGACCTCCTCCCGGGGCTCAGCACACCGGTGCGGGACGCCGTCGACCGGGCCGTGGACGCACTGCACACCCTGATCCCGGCCCTGCTCGCCGATCCCGCCGGACCGGTGCCCGCGTTGGGCCGCCCGATGGAATCCGGACCCCCGCGCCCGGCAGCGCTGCCCGGCACCGCGGCCGACTGAGCGGAAGATCGGTCGGGCCCGGGCCGCGAGGACGCGGCCCGGGCTCCACCGCCGAGTCCGAGGAGCAGCGCCCATGTGCCGGTCCGACGTCAAGCAAGCCGTCCTGGCGAAGAACGACGACCTGGCCGCGACCCTGCGCGGCGACCTCACCCGGCAGGGCGTCACCGCGGTCAACCTGCTGTCCAGTCCGGGCAGCGGCAAGACCGAACTCCTCGGCCGGGTCCTCGCCCGCGCCGTCGAACAGGGCGTGCCGGTGGCCGCGCTCACCGCGGACCTCGCCACCGAGAACGACGCCGTCCGGCTGGCCCGCTCCGGCGCCCCCGTCCAGCAACTGCTCACCGACGGACTGTGCCACCTGGAGGCCCGCCAGGTCCGCGCCAAGCTGGCGGACTGGCTGCCCCCGGACACCTCCGTGCTCTTCGTCGAGAACGTCGGCAACCTCGTCTGCCCCGCCGCCTACGACCTCGGGGAGACCCTGCGCATCGTGCTGATGGCGGTCACCGAGGGCGAGGACAAACCCCTGAAGTACCCCACCGCGTTCGGCTCCGCCCACCTCATCGTCCTCACCAAGACCGACCTCGCCGAGCCGGCCGGCTTCGACGAGGCCGCCTTCCGCGCGAACGTACAGCGGGTCAACCCGGGCGTGGAGGTCGTACGGTCCTGCGCCCGCACCGGCGCCGGGGTCGACACCCTCCTGGAGCGGGCCCTCGCCGCCCGCGACGCGGCCCCGCCGCACCGGCCGCCCCTCGCCCCGCACCCGCACGGCCACCACGCCTCCGCACCCGTCGCATGACCGCCCCCGCCACCGGCCCGGTCCGCCGCCGGCTCAGCGTGCGCGGCACGGTGCAGGGGGTCGGCTTCCGGCCGTACGTGCACCGTCTGGCCGCCGACCTCTGTCTGACCGGCTTCGTCGGCAACACGGGCGACGGCGTGATCGTCGAGGTCGAGGGCCCGCCGGACGAGGTGGACCGCTTCTGCGAGCTGCTGGCCCACCGGCCCCCGCCCCTGGCCACGGTGACCGCGATCACCGGCGAGGACCTGCCCGTCACCGGCGACACCGGCCCGTTCGCCATCCGCTCCACCGAGCGGGCCACCGGCCGCACCCAGCTCCCGCCCGACACGGCGACCTGCGCGGACTGCCTGCGCGAACTGGCCGACCCCGGCGACCGCCGCCACCGCCACCCCTTCGTCACCTGCACCCACTGCGGCCCCCGCTTCACCATCGCCACCGGCATGCCGTACGACCGGGTGGCGACGACCATGGCCGCCTTCCCCATGTGCCCCGCCTGCGCCCGGGAGTACGGCGACCCGGGCGACCGGCGCTTCCACGCCCAGCCCGTCGCCTGCCCGGACTGCGGCCCGCGGCTCACCCTGACCCCCGCCGACGGCCTCGGGGTCCGCCCGGCCCGCGACGGCGAGGCCCTCGCGGCCGCGCGGGCGCTGCTCGCCGCCGGCCGGATCGTCGCCGTCAAGGGCGTGGGCGGCTACCACCTGGCCTGCGACGCCACCGACGCCACGGCCGCCGGCACCCTGCGCGCCCGCAAGGAGCGGGGCGGCAAGGCCTTCGCCGTGATGTGCGCCGACCTCGCCACGGCGGAGCGGATCGCGGTCCTCTCCGACGCCGAGCGGGACGCGCTCACCGGCCCCGGCCGCCCCATCGTCCTGCTGCGCCGCCGCACCCCGGCGGACGGCGGGCTCCGCCTCGCCGGCCAGGTCTGTCCCGGCAGCCCGCACGTCGGCGTGATGCTGCCCTACACCCCGGTGCACACCCTGCTGTTCGGGCTCCCCGGCGACCCCGAGGGCCCGCGCGCGCTGGTCATGACGAGCGGCAACCGCTCCGGCGAGCCGATCGTCACCGACGACACCGAGGCGCTGACCCGGCTGGCCGGCCTCGCCGACGCCTGGCTCGGCCACGACCGCCCCATCGCCTCCCCCTGCGACGACTCCCTGCTCCGCGTCCGCCCCGACGGCACCGCGCAACTGGTGCGCCGCTCCCGCGGGTACGTGCCCCGCCCGCTGCGGCTGCCGGTCCCGGTCCGCGCCACGCTCGCGGTCGGCGGCGACCTGAAGAACGTGCTCTGCCTGGGCGAGGACGACCACGCCTGGCTGGGGCCGCACATCGGCGACATGGGCGAACTGGCCACCCTGGAGGCCGCCGAGCGGGCCGAGCGGCATCTGACCCGCCTCACCGGCGTCACCCCGCTGACGGTGGCCGCCGACCGGCACCCCGGCTACCACTCCACGCGCGGCGCCCGCCGCAGGGCCGCACGGCTCGCGGGTGACCCCCTGACGCTGGTCCAGCACCACCACGCCCACATCGCCTCCGCGATGGCCGAACACGGCCTCGACGGCAGCACGCCCGTGATCGGCGTGGCCTTCGACGGCACCGGCTACGGCGACGACGGCACGGTGTGGGGCGGCGAGGTGCTGCTCGCCGACTACACGGGCTACCGCCGCCTCGCCCACCTGGCCCCGGCCCCGCTGCCCGGCGGGGACGCGGGCGTGGCCAACCCGTGCCGGCTGGCGCTGGCCCGGCTGTGGGCGGCCGGGTTGCCGTGGGAACCGGACCTGCCGAGCGTCACCGCCTGCTCGGACGTGGAACGCGCCACGCTCCGACGCCAGTTGGACAGTCGGGTGGCCTGTGTGCCGACGTCCAGCATGGGCCGCCTGTTCGACGCGGTGTCCTCGCTCGTGGGCGTGTGCCACCGGGCGGAGTACGAGGCGCAGGCGGCGATGGAACTGGAGGCCGTGGCCGCACAGGCGTGGTACGCGGACGCCGGGGCGTATCCCTTCGGCCTCACCGCCGGCGGCACGCTCGTGTGCGACCCCGGTCCGATGCTGGGGGCCCTGCTGGCCGACCGGCGCGCCGGCACCCCCGCCCCCGTCCTCGCGGCCCGCTTCCACCGGGGCGTCGCACGCGCCGTCGCGGAGATCAGCCGCCGGGCCCGCGCGGAGACCGGTCTGCGCACGGTCGCCCTCACCGGAGGTGCCTTCGTCAACGGACTGCTGGAGGAGGAGTGCACCGCCCTGCTGGCCGGGGACGGCTTCACGGTCCTGCGGCACGGCGAAGTCCCCCCGAACGACGGAGGGCTGGCGCTGGGCCAGCTCATGGTCGCGGGAACAGCAACGAACCGAGAGACGGAGTGACCCATGTGTCTCGCAGTCCCCGGCAAGGTCGTCGCCATCGACCGGGAAGCCGACCCCCTGACCGGGCTGATCGACTTCGGCGGGGTGCGCAAACAGGCGTGCCTGGAGTACCTGCCCGATGTGCGGGTGGGCGAGTACGTCATCGTCCACGTCGGCTTCGCCCTGCAGCGCCTCGACGAGGAGTCGGCCCGGGCGTCCCTGGAGCTGTTCGAGCAACTGGGGCTGCTGGAAGAGGAGTTCGGTGACGCCTGGGAGCAGGCGGCACGGCAGGAGAGCGGGAGTGAGGCCCGGTGAAGTACATCGACGAGTTCAACGACCCCGATCTGGCACGACGGTTGCTGGACGAGATCCGCGCCACGGTCACCCGGCCCTGGGCGCTGATGGAGGTCTGCGGCGGCCAAACCCACTCCATCATCCGCCACGGCATCGACCAGCTCCTGCCCGAGGAGGTGGAGCTGATCCACGGGCCCGGCTGCCCGGTCTGTGTGACACCGCTGGAGGTCATCGACAAGGCCCTGGAGATCGCCGCCCGCCCCGGCGTGATCTTCTGCTCCTTCGGGGACATGCTGCGCGTGCCCGGCACCGACCGGGACCTGTTCCGGGTCAAGGGCGAGGGCGGGGACGTACGCGTGGTGTACTCGCCGCTGGACGCCCTCGATCTCGCCCGCAAGAACCCGGACCGGCAGGTCGTGTTCTTCGCGATCGGCTTCGAGACGACCGCCCCCGCCAACGCCATGGCCGTCCACCAGGCCCGCCGCCTCGGTCTGGACAACTTCAGCCTGCTGGTGTCCCACGTCCGGGTCCCCCCGGCGATCGAGGCCATCATGACGGCCCCCAGCTGCCGGGTGCAGGGCTTCCTCGCCGCCGGGCACGTGTGCAGCGTGATGGGCACCGACGAGTACCCGGACCTCGCCGAGAAGCACCGGGTGCCGGTCGTGGTCACCGGTTTCGAGCCGCTGGACATCCTCGAAGGCATCCGCCGCGCCGTCCACCAGCTGGAGCGCGGCGAGCACCGGGTGGAGAACGCCTACCCCCGCGCCGTACGCGACGAGGGCAACGCGGCGGCCCGGCACATGATCGAGGAGGTGTTCGAGGTCACCGACCGCAACTGGCGCGGCATCGGCCGCATCCCGGCCAGCGGCTGGCGGCTGACCGAGGCCTTCCGCGCGTACGACGCCGAGCACCGCTTCGACGTCTCCGGCATCCGCACCGAGGAGCCCGCCGTGTGCCGGGCCGGCGAGGTCCTGCAGGGCCTGATCAAGCCGACCGAGTGCGAGGCGTTCGGCAAGGCCTGCACCCCCCGCACCCCGCTCGGCGCCACCATGGTCTCCAGCGAGGGCGCCTGCGCGGCCTACTACCTGTACCGCCGGATGAACACCCCGGCCCCGCAGGGATCCCGCATCCCGCAGGAGGAGATGAACCCCGTTGGCTGATCTCGCCACCGAAACGTCCGTCGGCACCGAGCAGGCCGTCGACCCCGCGAACTGGACGTGCCCCGCCCCGCTGCGGGACCAGCCGGTCGTCGTCATGGGCCACGGCGGAGGCGGCGCCCTGTCCGCCGAACTGGTCGAGCAGGTCTTCGCCCCCGCCTACGGCAACCCGACGCTGGCCGCCCTCACCGACTCCGCCGTCCTCGACCTCGGCGGCGCCCGGCTGGCGTTCTCCACCGACTCCTACGTCGTCCGCCCGCTGTTCTTCCCCGGCGGCAGCCTCGGCGACCTCGCGGTCAACGGCACCGTGAACGACCTCGCGATGAGCGGCGCCCGGCCCGCCCACCTCTCCACCGCCTTCATCCTGGAGGAGGGCGTCGAACTCGCCGTCGTCGAGCGGATCGCCCGCGCCATCGGCACGGCCGCCGAGGCCGCGGGCGTCACCATCGCCACCGGCGACACCAAGGTGGTCGAGTCCGGGCACGGGGACGGCGTCTACGTCACCACCGCCGGCGTCGGCCTCGTACCCGCCGGGGTCGACATCCGCCCGCAGCGCGCCCGGCCGGGCGACGCCGTCATCGTCAGCGGCCCCATCGGCCTGCACGGCGTGGCCATCATGAGCGTGCGGGAGGGGCTGGAGTTCGGCGTCGAGATCGCCTCCGACACCGCGCCCCTGGCGGACCTGGTCGCGGCCATGCTGGCGGTCACCCCGGACGTCCATGTGCTGCGCGACCCCACCCGGGGCGGGCTCGGCGCGTCCCTGAACGAGATCGCCCGCGCCTCCGGCACCGGCGTACGGCTGCGCGAGCGGGCCGTCCCCGTGCCGGACGAGGTCGTGAACGCCTGCGGCTTCCTCGGCCTGGACCCGCTGTACGTGGCCAACGAGGGCCGGCTCGTCGCCTTCGTGCCCCCGCAGCACGCCGAGGCCGTCCTGGCGGCGATGCGCGCGCACCCGCAGGGCGCCGGCGCGGCGGTCATCGGCAGTTGCGTCGAGGACCACCCGGGCATGGTGGTGGTCGCCACCGCCCTCGGCGGCACCCGGGTCGTGGACCTGCCCCTCGGGGAGCAGCTCCCGCGCATCTGCTGACGACGCGCGTGACGGGGCCCGGCGGGCCAAGGACGCCCGCCGGGCCCCGTCACGCGCGCCCGGCGAATGGACGGCTGCGCGTCACGCCTCGACGCCGGTGATCTCCAGTTCGCGCCCGCTGCGCAGTTCCCGCGAGGGACGGTCGCAGCGCGGGCACCAGAAGAACGGCGGCATGCCGACGGCGAACTCCTCGGTGCACGGCTCGCACCAGGCCCGGGCGGTCACCTGCTCGACCACCAGCCGGGCAGCGGCCAGCGCCGTGCCCTCCCGGGCCACCTCGAAGGCGAAGTCCAGCGCGTCGGGCACCACGCCCGACAGTTCGCCCACGCGTACGGTCACCGACGACACGCCGTCGGTCCCGTCCGCGCGGGCGATCTCCTCGGCCTGCTCCACGATCGCGGTCGCGATCGACAGTTCGTGCACGGCCGCGGCTCAGGGGTACCGGCGGTGGGCGCGCAGGCCTCCGGTCATCCGGTAGATGCGCAGCTCCCGCATGATGCCCGGGAGCTCCTTGACGATCAGGGCCGCGACCATGCTGCCGACCACCGCCGCCTGCGCCATCAGCAGCTGGCGCCCCGACATACCCTCGCGCGCGATCCTTCTTCTCGCGCCCATGCTCATGACGGCCACTTTTCGCTCCCTCATCCGGGTGAGATGTTCGGCATGTCCTTGATCAGGGCGTCATGCCGCTTCCAGTGGATACCGGTGGAGCGGCGCGCGTCGGAGCTGCCGTCCTTGTGGTGTCCGGTCTGGTGCTTGTACGGACCCCTGTTGCCCTGGTGCAGTCCGGGCACGTGGCTGGGCGTGTCGGGCTTCGCCTGGGGGCGGCCCACACGGATGCTGCCCATGTCGGATCTCCTTCCGGGTCTCACGACCGCTCGGTCAGCTCTCTGAAGAACTGTTCTACGGCCGGCCAGACCCGGCCGCCACCGGAGAGCCCCCGCCACTCGTGGCGGACCAGGGCGATCATCCGGTAGCAGTCGTCGACCGGCACGATCCAGTGTTCGTCGAGGCCGCGGACGGTGTTCACCAGCAGCGCCTCCACGTCCGGCGCCATGGCGGCGAGGTGCGGCACCGTGCCGGCCAGCCGCTGCCAGGCCTGCGCGTCCACCTCCCACCGCATGGCCCCCGCCGGGCTCGGCCCCTGTGCGGTGACCGTGCCGTCCGGGTGCGGAACGAAGAACACCAGCCCCACCGGGACGCCCAGCACCGCCGTGTCGACCGGCGGCAGCCGCAGCCGGCGCCGGGGCACGAGCCGGTAGCGGCCCTCGCCCGCCCCGTCGTCGGCGAACAGCACCGAGCAGGGGCCGCACACGCAGCGCACCTCGGCGGCACCGGTGTCGTACAGATGAGGATGCTCCTCGGCCACGCGCGCGGCGCACAGCTCGCAGCGCTCGGCCTCGGCCGTCGCCGCGCGGTCGGCGGTGGAGCGGATGACCCGGGCGAGCGCCCCCTGCACGCTCACCGTGTTTCCTGGGGCACGGCCCGGCGTTTGATCGTGCTCAGCGGCACGAAGGCGGGCGGGGCCTGGCGCGCGGCCGGCTCCTGCACGGTCTCCACCGAGGTCAGCTCCGGGGCGACGGCCAGCACCGCCGCCCGGACCGCCTCGGCGACGTCCGCGGAGCCGCCGCCGCACCCGGAGCCGCATCCACCGCCGCTGCTCAGCCGGACCCGCGCCACCTGCCCGTCGACCCCGGCCCACTCCAGGTCACCGCCGCGCTCGCGCACGGCGGGCCGCAGCTTCTCGACCGCGCGGGCGGCGCGGCGCTCCGGAGGCTCCGGATGGAGGTCGTGCAGGACCAGCAGGTGCCCGACCAGCTCGTCGGCGACGAGCTGCTCGCCCAGTGCCTCCTCGGCCCTGTCCAGCACCCGGGCCAGTGCCTCGCCGTAGACCTCGGTCAGCAGCCGCACCGCCTCGAGCGCCGGACCGGGCGCGGACTCCAGCCCGGCCAGCACCTCGTCCAGCCGGGCGAGCCGCGCCTCCACCGCCGCGTCCGCGAGGCGCCCGGCGTCAGCCATGGTTCGCTCCGTACGTCGGGCTGTGCACGGTGGTCAGGGTCTTGCCCTTGCCCATGTACATGTGGACGCCGCACGGCAGACAGGGGTCGAAGCTGCGCACGGTGCGCATGATGTCGACGCCCTTGAAGTCGTCCGGTCCGTTCTCCTCGAAGATCGGCTGGCCCTGGACGGCGTCCTCGTAGGGGCCCGGCGTGCCGTAGATGTCACGCGGGCTGGCGTTCCACGGGGTCGGCGGGTACGGGTGGTAGTTGGCGATCTTCTTGTCGCGGATCACCAGGTGGTGCGAGAGGACACCGCGGACCGCCTCGTGGAAGCCGCAGCCGATCGACTCGTCCGGCACCTCGAAGTTCTCGTACACCTTCGTGTCGCCGCTCTTGAGCATCCCCATGGCCTCCTCGAGGAACTGCAGGGCCATGGCGGCGGCGTACGCGATGAAGTACGGCCGGGCGCGGTCCCGTTCGAGGGTGTTGCTCCACTTGGGGATGCGCCACTCCAGGGTCTGCTCCGGCAGCTTCTCGCCCTTGGGCAGGGTGATGCGGACGGCGCCGCCGGTCGCCTTGACGTACGGCGTGTCGACGATGCCGCTGAGCGCCGTCGACCACAGCCGGGCCAGCGGCCCGCCACCGGTGTCCAGCGCGAGGTGCTCGTTGCTCTCCGGGTGGTACCAGCGCGGGCTCATCACCCAGCTGTAGTTGCCCTCGAAGTCCCGCTTCTGCGGCACCGGCACCGTGGTCTGGTTCCACGGGTGGCGCATGTCGACGGGGTTGCCGAGCGGGTCGTGGGTGACGAACGGCTCCTCGTTCACCCAGTCGTCGTAGAAGGAGCTGCCCAGCATGATGCGCAGCCCCAGGTTGATGTCGATCAGGTTGTTCGTGACCAGCTTGCCGTCCACGATGATGCCGGGGGTGACGTACATCGCCCGGCCCCACTCGTTCATCGTCGCGTAGCGGTAGTCGACCACGTCCGGGTTCTGGAAGGCGCCCCAGCAGCCCAGCATGATGCGGCGCTTGCCGACCTCCTCATAGCCCGGCAGCGCCTCGTAGAAGAAGTCGAAGACGTCGTCGTTCATCGCCACCGCCTTCTTGATGAAGTCGATGACGTGCATCAGGCGGCTGAGGTAGTCGGTGAACGTGTTCGGCTGCGGCATCGTGCCGACCCCGCCCGGGTACAGCGTGGAGGGGTGCACATGGCGCCCCTCCATCAGGCAGAACATCTCCCGGGTGATCCGGCTGACCTTCAGCGCCTCCTTGTAGACCTCGCCCTCGAAGGGGTTGAAGGCCTTCATGATCTCGGCGATGGTGCGGTAGCCGTGCACGTCGCCGCGGGGCGCGTCGGTGCGCTCGGCGCGGGCCAGGACACCGGGGTTGGTGGCCTTGACCATCGCCTCGCAGAAGTCCACGAAGACCAGGTTGTCCTGGAAGATCGTGTGGTCGAAGATGTACTCCGCCGCCTCACCGAGGTTGGTGATGTGCTCGGCCAGCTTCGGCGGCTTGACGCCGTAGGCCATCTGCTGGGCGTAGTTGGAGCAGGTGGTGTGGTTGTCGCCGCAGATCCCGCAGATGCGCGAGGTGATGAAACCCGCGTCGCGCGGGTCCTTGCCCTTCATGAAGACCGAGTAGCCGCGGAAGAGCGACGAGGTGCTGTGGCACTCGACGACCTCCCGGTTGGCGAAGTCGATCTTCGTGTAGATCCCCAGGTTGCCGATGATCCGGGTGATCGGATCCCAGGACATGTCGACGATCTGGGCGGGTTTGCGTCCTGCGGTCCGGGACTCGGTGGTGGTCATCTGCGGTACTGCCCCTCGCTGTTCGGGTCGGGCTTGTCGGTGGCGGGACGGGGGAGGGCGGCGTCAGGCACGCCAGTGCGGGTTGTAACCGCTGGTCAGCTTGCGCTTGTTGTGGCGCCACCTGGGTTCGTGGTTCACCATGTCGTTGGTCAGGCCGCGCAGCCGGCGGATGACCGCGCCGTACGGCCGGATCACCATCGTCGACAGCGTGCCGCCCGGAGGCTCGTCCATGAACGGCATGAAGGCGTCGGGGAAGCTGGGCATCGTGCAGCCGATGCAGATGCCGCCGACGTTCGGGCAGCCGCCGATGCCGGCCATCCATCCGCGCTTGGGCACGTTGCAGTTGACGACCGGGCCCCAGCAGCCCACCTTCACCTGGCACTTGGGGGAGTTGTAGTCCCTCGCGAAGTCGGCCTGCTCGTAGTACGCGGCCCGGTCGCAGCCCTCGTGCACCGTCTTCCCGAACAGCCACTGCGGGCGCAGCATGTGGTCCAGCGGCGGCGGGGGAGCGGCACCGGCCGCGTGCTGGAGCACCCAGACGAGGGTCTCCATGAAGTTCTCCGGCTGGATGGGGCAGCCGGGCACGTTGACGACCGGAAGGCCCGAGCGAGCCTTGAACTCCCAGCCCAGGTAGTCCGCGAGACCCATGCAGCCGGTCGGGTTGCCGGCCATGGCGTGGATGCCGCCGAACGTCGCACAGGTCCCGGCCGCCACCACCGCCCAGGCCTTCGGCGCGAGCTGGTCGATCCACGTGTTGAGCGTCTGCGGCTCGCCGGTGTCCGGGTCGTTGCCGAACGACGTCCAGTAGCCGTCCCCTTCGATGATGTTCTGGTTCGGGATCGAACCCTCGATCACGAGGATGAACGGCTCCAGCTCGCCGCGGGCGGCCGCCCGGTACGGCGCCAGGAAGTCCTCGCCGCCGAGGCTCGGCGAGAGCACCTTGTTGACGAGGTTCACCTTCGGCAGGCCCGGGATCAGGCCCAGCACCACGTCCTCGATGGACGGCTGGCCGGCGGCGGTCAGCGAGACGGTGTCGCCGTCGCAGCTCATGCCCTCCGAGATCCAGAGGATGGTGATCTCGTCGAAGCCCTCCCGCGCCTCGGCCCGGCTGGGCTCGCCGCGGACTTCGGTGGTACCGCTCTGCGTGGTCATCTCTGCGGCCTCCGTTACTGCCGGTCTCGGACTCGGTCGTGGGACGCGGACGGCCGGTCGGCCGGACGCTGGGGCCGCGGGGAGCGCGGCCGGGGGGAGCGCGCCGGGTCCGGATCCGGCGCGTCCACGGGGGCGAGCGGCTCGAGCTCGTCGGGCCGGAAGTAGTGGAAACGGCCGTACCAGCCGTGCAGTTCGGCGGCGGGATCGTCGTCGACGGTGACGGCCAGGTGCACGCTGCCGTCCACGTCGTGGAAGACGGCCGAGACCTGCGCGGTCCGCCCGTCCAGGAACATGTCCTGGGCGTCGGCGCCCCGGACGCGCGGACGCAGCCGCACCCGGCTGCCGCCGCCGACGGGCACCCCGTGCACGAGCACCGTGTCGGTGGCCGGGGACAGCCCGTCGTCACCGCCCTCCCGCCACCAGGCGGGCCGGTCGCCGGCCGGGGCCTTGACCGGCGTCAGCGAACGGATGGCGCCGTGCAGCCGACCGAAGACCTCCGGGGGCATGGTGTCGACCCGGTCCAGGATCCCCGCGGCCCGTGGATCGGTGGCCCGCGCCTCGGCCTTCTCCTCGTCCGTCAGCAGCATCGTGCGCAACGTGAGGATCTCGTCGATCTCCGCCGCGTCGTGCAGGTCGCCGGGGCTCTCCGGCGCCACCTGCGGACCGTCGGGAAGGATGATCGGGGCCGAGAGCAGCACCTCCCCCGTCCCGCCCTCCTGCAGCGGGCCGCCGAGCACGGGGAACGTGAACGCGTTGCGGCAGCCGCGCACCTGCTCCGCGAGGGCCTCGGGCGGATCGATCAGCGAGACGAACTCCACGCCGTCCCCGCCGACGAGGGTGTGCGTGGCGATCAGCGCCTGCCGCAGCGCCTGTTCCCGAAGGACGTGGGCGGCGGGCGCGACACCGGTGTTCTCGGTCCGCACCCGCAGCCGCAGCAGGCCGGGGGCGAGCGGCTCGGCCACCACGGTCATGGTGGCCCGCAGATCGGCGCGCAGCCGTACGATCCGGCCGGCGTCCGCGGGCAGCGACTCGTACTCCACAGCGGCGGGCGCCCCCACGTCGACGGTCCGTCCGCCGTGCAGCAGCTTCCGCACCGGCACGGTCACCTCGGCCTCGCAGGGCACGGCTTCCTCGAAGGTGAGATGGCGGACGCCGTCGTCCGTGCGCAGGGACTCGACGGGCCGGTGGTCCCCGGCCGCGTCCGCCGCCTCCACCTGCTTGTGCTGCATCTGCAGATACCGCACCCGCACCCGTACGACCGCGTCGTCGCGCCGGACGCGCAGCAGGCACTCGGTCTGCTGGTACCAGGAGTCTGCCGACCCGGCGATGCCCGGCGTGACCGGGCCGTCCCGCTCCACCCAGTCCCGGGGCAGCAGCACCCCGAACTGCCAGCGGACCCGGTTCTTCGCCGAGGAACGGCGGTAGGGGTAGAGCAGGTAGCCCTCGTAGAGCACGGCGTCCGCGACGGCACGCAGCCGCTCGAAGGCGTCGCAGGACCGGTCGTGCGGCGCACCGCCGCCGTCCCGCACGGCAGCCACCGTCCCGCTGCCCGCGCCGACTCCGTCCGCCATGCCGCCTCCTCCTGACGTCGCACCGGCGTATGCCTTCCACCACGGTCACACCCGTCACGGCGCCTCGCCCCTCCGGCGCACATTCATTGGGCCGAGCAGGGGACACGCCGGGCGGGGAGGCTGCCCCACGAGGCATGCGCCGAGGCCACGGCCGCCCGACGGACACGCGCCCGCCGGGGGGAAGGGAAGCGGCGGGAAGGGGAGGGGCGCGGGGCGGGAGGCGACGACGAGCGGTGCGGGGGAGAGAGCCGTGCGGGGGCGGGAGGCGACAAAGAGCGTTGCGGGGGCGAGGGCGAGCGGCGCGGGGGCAGGGGGCGACGGCGAGCGGCGCGGGGGCAGGGGGGCGACGGAGAGCGGCGCGGAGAAGCGAGGCGTGGGGGAGGAAGGAGCGGGGGGCCGGGCCCCGCCCGCGAGGGCCGGCCGGCGGGGTCCGCCTGTTACGGGCTCGGCTCAGTGCGGCAGCAGGTAGCGGTTGACGAGAGAGCGGGCCCGGTCCGCGTCGATGCCGAGGGCCCTGCCGAGCGCCTCCCACGGCAGGTCGTCGTCCTCCTCGATCATGCAGGCCGCCTCCCGGCCCACCCGCCGGGTCAGCCGGTCCAGCGCGGCGACCGCCCGCAGGGCGGCGGCCGGTGCGTCGTCGGCGAGGGCGGCGAGCCGGTCCTCGAGGGTGTGCAGCAGCTCGGCCAGGTCGTCCGGCAGCGGTATCGTCCGCCGCTCGACCGCGCGGATGTGCTCGGCCCAGTCCCGGTGCGGACCCGAGACGTCCAGGTCCTCCAGGCCGTCCCCGGCCGGCTCCGCCCACGAGACCGGCACGCTCGGGCCGCGCCAGCCGCAGGCGCACGAGGCCCGTACGGCGGCCGCCCGCGGCCTGCTCATCCTGCCGTCGTACGCCCACCACTCGCAGGTCTCGTACAGGTCGGCGCCGCTGCCGACGTCGAAGGACGCGGGTTTCGGTTCGCTGCCGTCGGCCAGGACGGCTCCCACGATGCCCTCGTGGGACTCGCCGAACTCCTCACTCGTCCAGCCCACGGCCGCCTCCCTCCCCTCGCCCGTCGTCCCATGGTGACAACCCGAACGGCGGCGTGTGACCCCTTCGCGCAGGACGGCTTGTTCACGATCGTCCGCCGTGGCCGCCCTGTTCACCCCTGGGGCGGACGCGCACCGGGGACCGCCGGTGCCCGCCCCGAGCCGAGGGCCGCCTCCCGCGCCCGGACGGTCAGGTCAACTCTCCCGGGACGGGCGGGTGTTCGAGGCTCTGTCGGGTCGGCGGCGCTGCCCGTAAACTGCGGGTCCGCAGCCGTGGGGGCGCTGCCGAACCGGGGGGAGCTGTCATGTCCGTAGGTCCGTACGGTCCGAACCAGGGGTACACGGGTCCGCCGCTGCCGCCCATGCCGCCCGGCCCGCCGCCCGTGCCCGCCGGCCTCCCGTCCGCGCCGCCGGACCCCTGGCGGGCCGCCGCGGTCGCCCTGCTCAACCTGAGCGGTCTCGGCCTCGGGTACGCGCTCCTGCGACGCCGGCTGCTCATGGCGGGCTGCCTGGTGGCGACCGGTGTGCTGCTGCTCGTGGCACTGCCCGCCGACGCCGACGGCGTTCCCGGCGCCGCGCTCGCCGGCTACGCCGTCCTCCTGCTGCTGGCGGCCGGCCACGGTGCCGTCGCCGGACTGCGCACCCGGCTGACCTGGCCCGGCAGACCGGCCCTCGCGCTGCTGCTGGGTGTGTTGCTGCTGGCCGTACCGGCCGGCGGCGCGCTCTGGTACCAGGACGCGCACGACGAAGCCGTGGAACAGGCGCTGCTGGACCGCCTGGACAAGGCCGACCGGCTGGTGGCCGAGAGCGGCGAGCGGCCGTTCACCGCCGCCGAGTCCGACTACCGGTCGGCCCTGGGGGTCTACCGCGACCTCACCGAGCACCACGCCGGCTCCCGCGCGGCCCGCAAGGTCCCCGACAGCCTGCGCACCTACTACACGACGGTCGGCGCCGCGTACGGCCACCAGGACTGGTGCACGGCCGTCGAGCCGCTGAAGTTCCTGCGCACGGTGCCCGACACCGTGTCGAAGGAGCGGCTCGGTTCGCTGGCCCGCTGGCCCGACGACCGGCTCGCGACCTCGCTGTACGAGTGCGGGGAGCAGGGCCTGACGGCCGGTGCGGCGGACTGGGTCACCCGCTTCGGCGACCTGCTGGACACCTTCCCCGGGTCCGGCCCCGCGGCCAAGGTCGCCCCCGCCGTCGACTCGGCCGTGCAGAAGGCGGAGAAGGCCGTGCGCGGCGACGAACCGTGCGCCGCCGTCGCGCAGTTGCGCAGCCTGGACACGCGGATCGGCGACCTGTCGAAGTCGTCGGGCGACCAGGGTGGCAGCCTCGCCAAGGCGGCCGGCCGCGCCGGCCGGAGCGGAGACGCGGGCGAGTACGCGTGCGGTGTGTCCCAGTACAAGGACGGCGACTTCGACGCGGCCCGGAAGACGATGGAGCAGTTCGTCTCCGACAACAAGAACGACAAGAACCAGGGCCGCGCCAAGAAGATCGCCATAGCCGCCGAGGTCGCCCAGACGCTCCCGGCCGCCGGCAAGAAACTGCCCACCACCGCGTCCGGCGGCAGCATCTCCGTCACGGTGAAGAACGACAGTCCGGACGACATCACCGTCATGTACACCGGCCCGGTCACCGGCAGCTTCACCCTCAAGGGCTGCGGCGGCTGCAAGGCGTACTCGCTCGCCGACACGCTGCTGACCGGCTTCAAGCCGTGCCACGGCGGCAAGGACTACCCGCAGCGCACCATCAGCCTGCCCGTCGGCACCACCTACTTCGTGCACAAGCCGAACGGCAACAGCACCGCGACCCCGGCCTCGGACACCGCCAAGCTCAGGACCGGGTACATCTACACCGAGTGCGCCTACACGACCCGGACGCTGGGGTCCGGCTACTGACCGGCGGCGGGGGCGCGCCGGCCGGTGCCGCGTCGCACGGGCGGGGTCAGCGCCGCCGGCCGGCCCGGCGCCGGACGGCCACGAGCGCGCCCGCGCCGACGAGGACGGCCCCGGCCGCGGTGGCCGCCATCGGCACCACCGGGCCGGAGCCGGTGTGCGCCAGGCCGCCGCCCGTGGACGAGGACGCGTCACCGGCCGAGCTGCCCGCTGTCGGCGAGCCGGACGTGCCGCCACCCGTCGACGTGCCGCCCGAGCCGGAGCCGGCCGTCGTGGAGCCGCTCGTCGTGGAGCCGTCGGTGGTGGCGCCGGAACCGCCGGTGCCGCCCGTGCCGGAGCCGCTGGTGGACGACGTCGAGCCGCTGCCGCCCGTCGTGCCGCCGCCGGTCACGGCGAGCGTGAGGGCGGCGGTGTCGTTCGCCCTGTCGTGGTCGAACGGCCGGGAGTCACCGCCGACCGCCCCGCCAGGGTCTTTGTCCTGGCAGTGGAAAAAGTCTGCGGGAATCCGTGCACAGCTTCTTCCCAGGCTCGTCGGCCACTGCTACGTTCCCTACGAAAGCACGCCACTGGTGGCCGAAACTGGCGGGGAGGGGCACGTGAGACGCATGACGGCTCGACCGGCGAACGCGCACCAGGCCCGCCTGCTGAAGCTGCTGCGTGACGGCGGCCCCAACTCCCGTGCCCAGCTGGGCGACCAGGTCGACCTGTCCCGGTCCAAGCTGGCCGTGGAGGTGGACCGGCTGCTGGAGACCGGACTGGTGGTGGCCGACGGACTCGCCGCCTCGCGCGGCGGACGGCGCTCCCACAACGTCCGGCTCAACCCCGAACTGCGCTTCCTGGGCGTCGACATCGGAGCGACCTCGGTCGATGTCGCCGTCACCAACGCCGAACTGGAGGTCCTCGGTCATCTCCACCAGCCGATGGACGTCCGTGAGGGCCCGGTCGCGGTGTTCGAGCAAGTCCTCGACCTCGCGGGCAAGCTGAGGGTCGCCGGGCTCGCCGAAGGCTTCGACGGCGCCGGCATCGGCGTCCCCGGACCGGTCCGCTTCCCCGAAGGCGTACCGGTCGCCCCGCCGATCATGCCCGGCTGGGACGGATTCCCCGTGCGGGAGGCGCTCAGCCAGGAACTCGGCTGCCCGGTCATGGTCGACAACGACGTGAACCTCATGGCGATGGGGGAGCAGCACGCGGGAGTCGCCCGTACCACGGCCGACTTCCTCTGCGTCAAGATCGGCACCGGCATCGGCTGCGGGATCGTCGCCGGCGGGCGTGTCCACCGGGGCACGACCGGCAGCGCCGGCGACATCGGCCACATCCAGGCCGTACCCGACGGCCGTCCCTGCGCCTGCGGCAACCGGGGCTGTCTGGAAGCCCACTTCAGCGGTGCCGCACTGGCCCGCGACGCGGTGCAGGCGGCCCAACAGGGACTGTCCGCCGACCTCGCGGCACGGCTGGAGGCGAACGGCACCCTCACCGCCGTCGACGTCGCCGCCGCCGCCGCCGCGGGCGACGCCACCGCGCTCGACCTGATCCGCGAGGGCGGCACCCGTGTCGGGCAGGTCATCGCCGGACTCGTCTCCTTCTTCAACCCCGGCCTGGTGGTGATCGGCGGCGGGGTGACCGGCCTCGGCCACACCCTGCTCGCCGCGATCCGCACCCAGGTCTACCGCCAGTCGCTGCCGCTCGCGACCGGCAACCTGCCCATCGTCCTGGGGGAGTTGGGCGCCGCCGCCGGCGTGATCGGCGCGGCCCGGCTGATCAGCGACCACCTCTTCTCACCCGCGTAGCCCACGAGCCGGCCCCAGCGGCCGCCCCGACCCGCATCCGACCCCGTCAGCGCACGCCACTTCGGTCCGACACGCCCACTGACTCGTGTAACACCGCTGCCCGCCCGCACGCCGCTCAGCCCTGCCCTGCCCTTTCTTCCGAGCCGACGAACGCCTGCCGGCCCGCAGGCGCGGCACGCCCTGAAACCGGCCCGCACGCCCGCCGAGGGGAACCACATGGCACCAGAACCACCCCTGCTCAGCATGTCCGGGATCACCAAGTCGTTCCCCGGTGTCCGCGCCCTGGACGGCGTCGACCTCGACGTCCAGGCCGGCGAAGTGCACTGTCTGCTCGGCCAGAACGGCGCCGGGAAGTCCACCCTCATCAAGGTGCTGGCCGGCGCCCACCAGCCCGACGGCGGCACCATCCGCTGGCGCGGTGAGCCGGTCACCCTGCGCTCGCCCATCGCCGCCATGCGCCTCGGCATCGCCACCATCTACCAGGAACTCGACCTGGTGGAACACCTGTCGGTGGCGGAGAACGTCCACCTCGGCCACGAGCCGACGACCGCCGGATTCGTCGTACGCGGAAAGGCTGCGCGGACGTCGACAGCGGCCCTGCTCGAACGGCTCGGCCATCCGGAGGTCGACCCGGCCCGGCTCGTGGGGGAGTTGTCGGCCGCCCAGCAGCAGATCGTGTCGATGGCCCGGGCGCTCTCGCACGACGTACGTCTCATCGTCATGGACGAGCCGTCCGCCGCGCTCGACCCCGACGAGGTCGACAACCTCTTCCGGATCGTCGGGGACCTCACCGCCGACGGTGTCGCCGTCGTCTACATCTCGCACCGCCTGGAGGAGATCCGGCGCATCGGGGACCGGGTGACCGTGCTCAAGGACGGGCGGGCGGTCGCGGGGGGACTGCCCGCCAAGAACACCCCGACGCGGGACGTCGTCGCCCTGATGACCGGCCGCAACGTCGAGTACGTCTTTCCCGGGCGGCCCGCGCGGGCACCCGACGCCCCACCGCTCCTCCAGGTCCGGGGCCTGGCCCGCGACGGCGAGTTCGCGCCGCTCGACCTCGACCTGCGGCCGGGGGAGATCGTCGGGCTCGCCGGACTGGTCGGCTCCGGACGCTCCGAGATCCTGGAGACGATCTACGGCGCGCGCAAACCGACGGCCGGCCAAGTGGCCGTCGAGGGGCGGACGTTGCGTCCCGGCAGTGTCCGCTCGGCCGTAGGCGCCGGGCTCGGGCTCGCGCCCGAGGAGCGCAAGGCCCAGGCCCTGCTGATGCTGGAGTCCGTCACCCGGAACGTCTCGGTGTCCTCCCTGTCCCGGTTCTCGCGGGCCGGCTGGGTCGACCGGCGTGCCGAGCGGGGCGCCGCCCGGGCCGCGACCCGGGAGCTGTCGCTGCGGCCCGACAACCCGGAGGTGCCCGTACGCACCCTGTCCGGCGGCAACCAGCAGAAGGCCGTCCTCGCCCGCTGGCTGCTGCGCGGCTGCCGGGTGCTGCTGCTGGACGAACCGACCCGCGGCGTCGACGTCGGCGCCCGCGCCGAACTGTACGCGGTGGTCCGCCGCCTCGCGGACCAGGGCCTGGCCGTGCTCCTCGTCTCCAGCGAGGTGCCCGAGGTGCTCGGCCTCGCCGACCGCGTGCTGGTGCTCCGAGAGGGCCGGGTCGTGCACACGGCACCCGCCCGCGAGCTGGATGAACACCGTGTCCTCGACCTCGTCATGGAAGGAACCCCGGCGTCATGACGCAGCCCGTCTCCCCGCCCCGGGACACCGCAGGCAAGCCGGCGCCGGCCGGCCGGCCCCTCGCCTGGCGCGGCCTGGCGGCCCACGCCGACGTCCGCACCCTGTCCCTGCTCGGCGTCCTCGCCGCGCTCGTCGTCATCGGCGGTGTCACCAAACCCGACGAGTTCCTCGACACCCGCAATCTGCAACTCGTCCTCACCCAGGCGTCCGTGATCGGTGTCGTCACCGTCGGCATGACCTTCGTCATCACCTCCGGGGGCATCGACCTCTCGGTGGGCGCCATCGTCGCCCTCGCCTCCGTGTGGGCGACGACCGTCGCCACCCAGGAGTTCGGCTTCGCCGGGATCCTGTTCACCGCGGTGGTGGTCGGACTCGGCTGCGGCCTGGTCAACGGCCTGCTCATCGCCTACGGCAGGATGGTCCCCTTCATCGCCACCCTCGCCATGCTCGCCTCCGCGCGCGGACTCGCCCTGCAGATCACGGACGGCAAGACGCAGATCGTCACCATCGACGGCGTCCTCAGGCTCGGCGAGCGCGACTCCTACGTGCTGGGCATCCCGCCGCTGGTCCTGGTCTTCGCGCTCGTGACCGTCCTCGGCTGGCTGCTGCTCAACCGCACCACCTTCGGCCGGCGCACCGTCGCCGTCGGCGGCAACGCCGAGGCCGCCCGGCTCGCCGGCATCGACGTCCGACGCCAGCGGCTCTACCTCTACCTGTTGTCCGGGCTGTGCTGCGGCATCGCCGCCTTCCTGCTGATCGTGCTCTCCGGCTCCGGCCAGAACACCAACGGCAACCTGTACGAACTCGACGCCATCGCCGCCGCGATCATCGGCGGCACCCTGCTCAGCGGGGGCCGCGGCACCATCACCGGCTCCGTGCTCGGCGTGCTGATCTTCACGACGATCACCAACATCTTCGCCCTGAACAACCTCCAGAGCGACGTCCAGCAGATCGCCAAGGGCGCGATCATCGTCGCCGCCGTCCTGGTCCAGCGCCGCACCGCGAGCACGACCTGAGGAAAGGGTTCACCGCCATGTCGCACACCACCAGTCGCAGAGGACTGCTCTTCGGGACCGCGGCGGTCTCCGCCGGAGCCCTGCTCACGGCTTGCACCAGCAACGACACCAAGGACGAGAAGGCCGCCGCGAACGAGCAGTCGGCCGCCGACGGCAAGCCCGGCAAGCACGTCACCATCGGCTTCGCCGGACCCCAGGCCGACCACGGCTGGCTCAACGCCATCAACGACAACGCCAAGAGCCGGGCCGAGAAGTACTCGGACGTCACCCTGGAGATCACCGAGGGCTCCAACGACACCGCCCAGCAGATCGGCCAGATCGAGACCCTCATCAACAAGAAGGTCGACGTCCTGGTCGTCCTGCCCGCCGACGGCAAGGCGCTCACCCAGGTCGGCCTCAAGGCGATGCGCGCCGGCATCCCGGTCGTCAACCTCGACCGCATCTTCAACTCCGCGCAGGCCTACCGCTGCTGGATCGGCGGCGACAACTACGGCATGGGCCTGAACGCCGGGCGCTACCTCGGCGAGAAGCTCAAGGGCAAGCCGAACGCCCGGGTCGTCGAACTCGCCGGACTGGACAACCTGGAACTGACCAAACAGCGCACCCAGGGCTTCGACGACGCCCTGAAGAACTACCCCAACATCAAGAAGGTCGCCCGCCAGGCCGCCGAGTTCACCGTCGAGTCCGGGCAGGCCAAGATGGCACAACTCCTGCAGGCCCAGTCAAAGTTCGACGCGCTGTGGAACCACGACGATGACCAGGGCGTGGGCGCGCTGCGGGCCATCCGGCAGGCCGGGCGGGACGACTTCCTGATGGTCGGAGGGGCCGGCGCGCTCTCCGCCTTCCAGGCGATCAAGCAGGACGACGGCGTACTGAAGGCGACCGTCCTCTACCCGCCCACCATGGCGGCCTCCGCCGTGGACCTGGCCCGCGCCCTCGGCCAGGGCAAGGGCGTCGGCGGCCTCGCCGAGTTCGAGATCCCGGCGTCGATCACGCTCTACTCGGCCGTCGTCGACAAGACCAACGTCGACCGGTACATGCCCACCGGCTTCCGGTGAGCCGTCCCGCCCGCACCCCCCACCGCGCGAGGACGAAAGCCCCCCACCGCGCCATGACCAAGAGGAGGACGAGCGCATGGAACAGCCGCAGCCGCAGCCGCATCCGCATCCGCCGGAGACGGAACCGAGTGCCGGGAAACCCCCGCTGCGCGTCGGCATGGTCGGATACGCCTTCATGGGCGCCGCCCACTCCCAGGGCTGGCGCACCGCGGGCCGCGTCTTCGACCTGCCACGGCAGCCGGTCCTGGCCGTGCTGTGCGGACGCGACGGCGCGGCGGCACGGGCGGCGGCCGACCGGCACGGCTGGGCGGCCGTGGAGACCGACTGGCGTGCGCTGATCGCCCGGGACGACATCGACCTCGTGGACATCTGCACCCCCGGCGACAGCCACGCCGAGATCGCGGTCGCCGCGCTGGCGGCCGGGAAGCACGTCCTGTGCGAGAAGCCCCTCGCGAACACCGTCGCCGAGGCCGAGACCATGACACGGGCCGCCGAGGAGGCGTACGGTCGTGGCCTGCTGGCCATGGTCGGCTTCAACTACCGCCGGGTGCCGGCCACCGCGCTGGCCCGCCGGATGGTCGCCGACGGCAGGCTCGGCACCCTGCGCCACGTGCGGGTGACGTACCTCCAGGACTGGCTGGTCGACCCCGGCTTCCCGCTGACCTGGCGGCTGCGCAGGGAACTCGCGGGCTCCGGCTCGCTGGGCGACCTCGGCGCCCACATCGTCGACCTCGCCCAGTACCTGGCGGGGGAGCGGCTGGCCGGGGTGTCGGCCCTGACGGAGACCTTCGTACGGGAACGCCCGCTGCCCGGCGGCGCGGGCAGCGGGCTGACGGCGATGCCGGCGGCCGGCACCGGCACGGTCACCGTCGACGACGCCGCCCTGTTCACCGGCCGGTTCGCCTCCGGCGCCCTCGCCTCCTTCGAGGCCACCCGGTACGCCACCGGCCGTAAGAACGCCCTGCGCATCGAGCTCAACGGGGAACGCGGCTCGCTCGCCTTCGACCTGGAGCGGCTGAACGAGCTGTGGTTCCACGACGCCACCGGGCCCGGCACCGAGGCCGGCTTCCGCCGCATCCTCGTCACCGAACCCGACCACCCCTACATCGACGCCTGGTGGCCGCCCGGCCACGGACTCGGCTACGAGCACACCTTCGTCCACCAGGCCCGCGACCTCGTCCACGCCGTCGCCGAGGGCCGCCGCCCCGAACCCTCCTTCACCGACGGACTCCAGGTCCAGCGCGTCCTCGCGGCGGTGGAGGAGAGCGCAGAGAAGAACTCCGTCTACACGCCCGTCACGGACTGAAGGAGGCCCGTCACATGCCGCGCCCGTTCACCCTGTTCACCGGTCAGTGGGCCGACCTGCCCCTGGAGGAGGTGTGCCGCCTCGCCCGCGACTTCGGCTACGACGGACTCGAACTCGCCTGCTGGGGCGACCACTTCGAGGTCGACAAGGCGCTCACCGACCCCGGCTACGTGAAGTCGCGCCACCAGCTCCTCGACCGGTACGGCCTGAAGTGCTGGGCGATCTCCAAC
This sequence comes from Streptomyces sp. NPDC051133, assembly GCF_040682635.1. Taxonomy (NCBI): domain Bacteria; kingdom Bacillati; phylum Actinomycetota; class Actinomycetes; order Kitasatosporales; family Streptomycetaceae; genus Streptomyces; species Streptomyces sp. NPDC051133. The sequence continues at coordinate 315,713 of NZ_JBFBBK010000003.1, read as the reverse complement.
CATCTCGTCGGCCAGGCCGTCTGCGACGCCCTCATCGACGAACGCCACCAGGCCATCCTCCCGGGTGACCTCTGGGCCGACGGCGACCCCGAGGGCGTACGGCGACGCGCCGCCGGGCGGATCGAGGACACCGCCCGCGCGGCCGCCGCCTTCGGCGTCGACACCGTCATCGGCTTCACCGGCTCCTCGATCTGGCACCTGGTCGCCATGTTCCCGCCGGCCCCCGAATCGATGATCGAGCGCGGCTACGAGGACTTCGCCGCACGCTGGAACCCGATCCTCGACGTCTTCGACACCGAGGGCGTACGGTTCGCCCACGAGGTCCACCCCGGTGAGATCGCCTACGACTACTGGACCACCCACCGTGCCCTCGACGCCGTGGACCACCGCCCGGCCTTCGGCCTGAACTTCGACCCCTCCCACTTCGTGTGGCAGGACCTCGACCCGGTCGGCTTCCTGTGGGACTTCCGCGACCGGATCTACCACGTGGACTGCAAGGAAGCCCGCAAGCGCCTCGACGGCCGCAACGGCCGCCTCGGCTCCCACCTGCCCTGGGGCGACCCCCGCCGCGGCTGGGACTTCGTCTCCGCCGGACACGGCGACGTGCCCTGGGAGGACGTCTTCCGCATGCTGCGCTCCATCGACTACCGCGGACCCGTCTCCGTGGAGTGGGAGGACGCCGGCATGGACCGGCTGCAGGGAGCGCCCGAGGCCCTCGCCCACCTGCGGACCTACGACTTCGAGCCACCGTCGGCATCGTTCGACGCGGCCTTCTCCAGCTGACGGCACCCGTCGGCTCGGCACGGCTCCGGGATGACGGCGCATCCCGGCGTACGCACCACGCCCCGTACAACCAGCCCCACTCTGGAGGCCTTTCGTGCACGGGAACGACCGCACCACCCGCACCCGAACCCGTAGAACACGCCTGCGCGGGTCGCTCGCCCTGCTCAGCGGCGCCCTGCTCGCGGGCGCCACCCTCACCCTGACCAGCCCCCAGGCCGGCGCAGCCGTCACCGACCAGGACACCACCGCGGCGACGCAGGACTTCCAGCAGGTCACCCTCGCCAAGGGCGCGGCGGAGGTCGGCGAGCCCATGTCGCTCGCCGTCCTCCCCGACCGCTCGGTGCTGCACACCTCCCGCGACGGCGTACTGCGCCTGACGGACGCCGCCGGCAACACCCGGGTGGCCGGCAAGCTCGACGTCTACTCCCACGACGAGGAAGGCCTGCAAGGCGTTGGCGTCGACCCGGACTTCACCCACAACCGCTTCGTCTACCTCTACTACGCCCCGCCGCTGAACACCCCCGCGGGCGACGCCCCGGAGACCGGCACCGCCGCCGACTTCGCTCCCTTCGACGGCGTCAACCGGCTCTCCCGCTTCGTGCTGAACACCGACGGCACCCTCGACAAGGCCAGCGAGAAGAAGATCCTCGACGTGTCCACCACGCGTGGCCTGTGCTGCCACGTCGGCGGTGACATCGACTTCGACGCCGACGGCAATCTGTACCTGTCGACCGGCGACGACTCCAACCCCTTCCAGTCCGACGGCTACAGCCCCCTCGACGAGCGCGCCGACCGCAACCCCGGCTTCGACGCCCAGCGCACCGCGGGCAACACCAACGACCTGCGCGGCAAGATCCTGCGCATCAAGGTCAACGCCGACGGCTCCTACTCCATCCCGGACGGCAACCTCTTCCCGCCCGGCACCGCGAAGACGCGGCCCGAGATCTACGCCATGGGCTTCCGCAACCCGTTCCGGTTCAGCGTCGACAAGAAGACCGGCATCCTCTACGTCGGCGACTACGGCCCCGACGCCGGCGCCGCCGACCCCGGCCGCGGTCCGGCCGGCCAGGTGGAGTTCGCCCGCGTGACCAAGCCCGGCAACTTCGGCTGGCCGTACTGCACCGGCGCCAACGACCCTTACGTCGACTACGACTTCGCGACGAAGACCTCCGGTGCCACGTTCGACTGCTCCGCGCCGAAGAACGACTCGCCGCACAACACCGGTCTGACGGACCTGCCCCCGGCCCAGCCGGCCTGGATCCCGTACGACGGCCCGTCCGTGCCCGAGTTCGGCGACGGCTCCGAGTCCCCGATGGGCGGCCCGGTCTACCACTACGACGCCACGCTCGACTCGCCCGTGAAGTTCCCCGAGGCCTACGACGGCGACTTCTTCGCCGGTGAGTTCGGCCGCCGCTGGATCAAGCGCATCACCAGCGACGCCGACGGCAAGGTCCAGTCGATCAACGACATCCCCTGGACCGGCACCCAGGTGATGGACATGGCCTTCGGCCCCGACGGCGCCCTCTACGTGCTGGACTACGGCACCTCCTGGTTCGGCGGCGACGACAACTCGGGCCTGTACCGCATCGAGAACGCCACCGACGGCCACTCCCCGGTGGCCCGGGCCGTGGCGGACCGCACCTCGGGACAGGCCCCGCTGAAGGTGGCCTTCTCCTCGGCCGGCAGCAGCGACCAGGACGGCGACGCGCTCACCTACAGCTGGGACTTCGGCGACGGAGCGACCTCGACCGCGGCCGACCCCACGCACAAGTACAAGAAGAACGGCACCTACACGGCCACGGTGACCGCCAAGGACTCGACCGGCCGCACCGGCAGCGCGAGCGTCCAGGTCGTCGTCGGCAACACCGCGCCCAAGGTCACGCTGGAACTCCCCCAGGACGGACAGCTGTTCGGCTTCGGTGACGCCGTCCCGTTCAAGGTGAAGGTCACCGACCCCGAGGACGGCAGGGCGATCGACTGCTCCAAGGTCACCGTCACCTTCATCCTCGGCCACGACACCCACGGCCACCCGCTGACCTCCGCCCAGGGCTGCTCCGGCACCATCCAGACCAGCGCCGACGGCGGGCACGACGAGGACGCCAACATTTTCGGTGTCCTCGATGCCCAGTACACCGACGGCGGAGGCGGCGGCCAGGACCCGCTCACCACGCACGCCCGCAGTGTCCTGCAGCCCCGCCACCGTCAGGCCGAGCACTTCGGCACCTCCTCCGGGGTCACGGTGACCGCACGGGACACCGCGCACGGCGGCAAGGTCGTCGGTGACGTCCACGACGGCGACTGGATCGCGTTCACCCCGTACGTCCTGTCCGACGCCAAGAAGATCACCGCGCGCATCGCCTCCGGCGGCGCCGGCGGCACCCTCGAGGTACGCGCCGGATCCGCGACCGGCACCCTCCTGGGCAAGGCCACCGTCCCGGTGACCGGCGGCTGGGACAGCTACCAGGACGTCTCCGCCGACCTGTCCCGCGCACCGCGCGGCACCACCGCCCTCTACCTGGTCTTCAAGGGCGGCAGCGGAGCCCTGTTCGACGTGGACGACTTCACCTTCACCACCGGCTGAGAGGAGGGCACCCCCATGCGACCCACGGGCAGAATCACCACCGCGGCGCTCGGCGCCGCCCTGCTCCTCGGCTGCGTGAGCGCACCCGCCGTGTCGGACCCGGCCCACGGCAAGCGCGTCCTGGTCTTCTCCAAGACCGCGGGCTTCCGGCACGACTCCATCCCCGAGGGCATCGCGGCCGTCGAACAGCTCGGCGAGGTCCACGGCTTCACGGTCGACGCCACCGAGGACGCCGGCGCCTTCACCGGCGCGAACCTGCGCCGCTACGACGCCGTGGTGTTCCTGTCGACCACCGGTGACGTCCTCGACGCCGCCCAGCAGGAGGCGTTCGAGGGGTACGTCCGGCACGGCGGAGGCTATGTCGGCGTCCACTCGGCCGCCGACACCGAGTACGACTGGGCGTTCTACGGCGGTCTCGCGGGCGCGTACTTCCAGAACCACCCGGCGATCCAGCCGGCCACGGTGAACGTGGAGGACCGCGCCCACCCGGCCACCTCGCACCTGGGACGGACCTGGGAGCGCACGGACGAGTGGTACAACTACCGCTCGAACCCGCGCGAGCACGCCCACGTCCTCGCCTCCCTGGACGAGGCGTCGTACACCGGCGGCACCATGAACGGCGACCATCCGATCGCCTGGTGCCAGGACTACCAGGGCGGCCGCGCCTTCTACACCGGCGGCGGCCACACCAAGGAGTCCTACGCCGACCCCGCCTTCCGGCAGCACCTGCTGGGCGGCATCCGCTGGGCCATCGGCGACACCCGGGCCGACTGCCGGCCCGAGAACGGCTACCGGCCGCTCTTCGACGGCACCTCCCTGGACGGCTGGCGGCAGGCGGGCCCGGGCGGCTTCACCCTCTCCGACGACGGCACCCTCACGTCGACGGGCGGCCTGGGGCTGCTCTGGTACACACCGTCGGGCTTCGGCTCGTACTCGCTGAAGCTCGACTGGAAGGCGGCCGGCGACGACAACTCGGGCGTGTTCGTGGGCTTCCCGCCCTCGGACGACCCCTGGTCGGCGGTCGACCACGGCTACGAGATCCAGATCGACGCCACCGACGTGCCCGAGAAGACCACCGGGTCCGTCTACGGCGTTCAGTCCGCCGACCTGAAGAAGCGCGACCGTGCGCTGAACCCGCCGGGGGAGTGGAACACGTACGAGATCCGCGTGGAGGGCGAACGCCTCCGCGTCTGGCTCAACGGCGTGAAGATCAACGATTTCACCAACACCGATCCGGCCCGGAGCCTGCGCGACGGACACATCGGCATCCAGAACCACGGAACCGGTGACGAGGTGTCCTTCCGCGACGTCCGGATCAAGGAACTGCCCGTCAAGGGCAGGTGAGCGGCGGCGGGCGGGGGACGCCGGACCCCCGCCCGCCGTCTTCGTCCCGACTCACCCGGGGCTCGTGCACGCCACTTCGCCAAGGAGGCTGCCCATGTCCGCGTCCCTTCCCCGAGCCCGTGTGGGCGTGTGGCTGATCGGTGCCCGCGGCTCCGTCGCCACCACCGCGGTGGCCGGCTGCGCCGCCGTGGCGGCGGGCCTGCACCCGCCCACCGGCACTCTCACCGAGACGCCCCCGTTCGCCGACAGCGGCCTGCCCGCCCTCGGGTCACTGGTCTTCGGCGGCCACGACACGGTCGACTGCCCGCTGCCCAAACGGGCGGAGCAACTCGCCGCGGGCGGTGTGCTGCCGCACGGCCTGCCGACGGCCGTGGCGGCCGAACTCGGCGCGGCGGACGCGGAGATACGGCCGGGCGGCCCGGCCCCGGGCGACACCCGGAGCACCGAGGAGCTGATCACCGCCTTCACCGCCGACATCCAGGACTTCGTACGGCGTGGCGGACTGGAGCGCGCCGTCGTGGTGAACCTGGCCTCCACCGAACCGGCCGCCGACGGCACGGCGCTGCCGCCGAGTTCGCTGTACGCGGCGGCGGCCCTGCGCGCGGGCTGCGGTTACGTCAACTTCACCCCGTCGACGGGACTGCACCACCCGGCGCTGGCCGCGCCGGCCGCGGCGAGCGGGGTGCCGTACGCCGGACGGGACGGCAAGACCGGTCAGACGCTGCTGCGTTCGGTCCTCGGACCGATGTTCGCGCAGCGGGCGCTGGACGTGCGCGCCTGGTCCGGCACCAATCTGCTGGGCGGCGGCGACGGTGCGGCGCTGGCCGATCCGGCGGCGGCCGCCGCGAAGAACGCCGGCAAGGAACGTGTCCTCGCCGACACCCTCGGCAGGAGCCCCGAGGGCGAGGTCCACATCGACGACGTACCGGCGCTCGGCGACTGGAAGACCGCATGGGACCACGTCGCCTTCGACGGCTTCCTCGGCACCCGCATGGTCCTGCAGACCATCTGGCAGGGCTGCGACTCGGCCCTGGCGGCGCCCCTGGTCCTGGACCTGGCCCGCCTGACCCTGCGCGCCCAGGAGGCGGGCATCGGCGGACCGCTGACCGAGCTGGGCTTCTACTTCAAGGACCCGGTGGGCGTGGGGCCCTCCGCGCTCGGGGAGCAGTACGCGGCGCTCCTGCGGTTCGGCCAGCGACTGCGGGAGGCGGCGTGAACGGGCGCGCCTGGGCCGAACTGCTGCGCCTGCCCGCCCTGTTCACCGTGCCCGGCGACGTGCTGGCCGGGGCGGCGGCGGTGCCGGGCGGCCCGGGACCTCGCACCCTGCTGGCGGCCGGCTCCTCCCTCTGCCTCTACGAGGCGGGCATGGCCCTCAACGACTGGGCCGACCGGGAGGAGGACGCCGTCGAGCGCCCGCACCGGCCCCTGCCCTCAGGACGCGTCCGCCCCACGGCGGCGCTCGCCGCGGCCGGTGCGCTCACCGCGGCCGGTCTGGTCCTCGCCGCCCGGGCCGGCCGCCCCGCGCTCGCCGTCGCGACCCCGCTCGCGGCGACCGTGTGGGCGTACGACCTGGCCCTCAAGCACACCCCCGCGGGCCCCGCCGCGATGGCGGCGGCCCGCGGCCTGGACCTCCTGCTCGGTGCCGCGGCCACCCGGCGGGCGCCGGGCACGGTCCGCCGGGCCCTGCCCTCCGCGGCGCTGCTGAGCACGCACACCCTGGCGCTCACGGCGGTCTCCCGGCACGAGACGACCGGCGGAGCCGCACTGCCACCGCTCGCCGCACTGGCGACGACGGGCGCGCTCGGCCTCCTGCTGTCCCACGGACTCCCGGCGGGCCGGGGTGCCGTACCCACCCCCGGCCCGCCGGGCTGCACCGCCGCCCGGTCACGCGCGAGCCGTACCCCCCGCCGCCACCTGACCGGCACCGTGCTCACCGCCGCCTACACGGCCCTGGCCGCCCGTCCCTACCTGCATGCCGCGCTCAACCCGTCACCCCCGCTCACCCAGCGAGCCGTCGGCGGCGGCATCCGCGCGACCATCCCCCTCCAGGCCGCCCTCTGCGCAAGGGCCGGGGCCCCCGTCGCCGCGCTGTGCACCGCCGCGCTCGCCCCGCTCGCGGCGCGCTTCTCGAAGAAGGTGAGCGTCACATGACCGCCCTCCGCTTCGGCTACGGCACCAACGGCCTCACCGATCTCCGGCTGGGCGACGCCCTCGCCCTGCTCGCCGACCTCGGCTACGACGGCGTCGGCCTGACCCTCGACCACATGCACCTCGACCCGTTCGCCCCCGGCCTCGCCGAGCGCACCCGCCGGGTCTCCCAGCGGCTGGCCGAGCTGGGCCTCGGCGTGACGGTGGAGACCGGGGCCCGCTACGTCCTGGACCCGCGCCGCAAGCACGGGCCGTCCCTGCTCGACCCGGATCCGGAGGCCCGGGCCCGCCGGGTGGACCTGCTGCTGCGGGCGGTGCGGGTGGCGGCGGACCTCGGGGCGCAGGCCGTGCACTGCTTCAGCGGAATCGTTCCGCCGACGGTGCGCGAGCCGGGCACGGCATGGCAGCGGCTCGCCGCGTCGCTCGATGTCGTGCTCAAGGCCGCGGGCAGCGCCGGTGTCCCCCTCGCCATCGAACCCGAGCCCGGCCACCTGGTGGAGTCGCTCGCCGGCTTCCACCACCTGCGCCGCCTGCTCGACGACCCGCCCGCCCTCGGCCTCACCCTCGACATCGGCCACTGCCAGTGCCTGGAGCCGCTGCCGCCCGAGGACTGCGTACGCGAGGCCGCACCCTGGCTGCGGCACGTCCAGATCGAGGACATGCGGCGCGGGGTCCACGAGCACCTCCCGTTCGGCGAGGGCGAGATCGACTTCCCGCCCGTCCTCGCGGCCCTCGCCGCCACCGGCTACCAGGGCCTGACGGTCGTGGAACTGCCCCGCCACTCCCACGCCGGTCCCCACCACGCGGCGACCTCCCTGCCGTTCCTGCGTCGCGCCACCGCCGCCCGCCCCTCGGCCGTACCGGAGGGGAGCGCGTCGTGAGGTCACTCCACCGGGGCCGCGCCGCCGGCCCGCTCGGCCCGTTCGGAGGGGAGCGCGCCGTGACTCCCCGTCCCGCCGGGGCCACAGCGGCGTTCGTGCGTCGCGCCGCCGCCGCCCGCCCCCTCGGCCGTACCGGAGGGGAGTGCGTCGTGAGGTCACTTCACCGGGGCCGAGCCGCCGGCCCGCTCGGCCCGTTCGGAGGGGAGCGCGCCGTGACTCCCCGTCCCGCCGGGGCCCCGCCGCCGTTCCTCGGCCGTGCCGCCCAGGCCCGCTCCCGTGGCCGTACCGGAGGGGAGCGCGCCGTGACTCCCCGTCCCGCCGGGGCCCCGCCGCCGTTCCTCCGCCGTGCCGCCCACGCCGTCCCCGTCGCCGTGACCGAAGGGAGCACCCCGTGACCGACTCGACCGCCGCAGCGGCGCCGTCCCTCGGCGCACTGCGTGACCACCTCGACGCGCACCCCGATCCGGCCGCCCGGGAGTGGTGCCGCAAGGCCCTGGCCGAGGCCGCCGACCACCCCGGCGGGCACGGGCCGATCTCCGCCTGGGAGCTGCGGCTGGCGGAGGCCGGGCGCCGCTGCGGCAGCCGGCACGCCGACGCCGCCCGCGTGCTGATCCTGCACGCGGCCCGCGCCGACACCGCCGCCCTCACCCGCGTCTACCGGCAGGGCACCGCCGCCGAACGCCGGGCCGTGCTGCTGGCCCTGCCCCACCTCGTGCCCGGCCCGGACGCGCTCCCCCTGGTGGAGGACGCCCTGCGCACCAACGACACCCGGCTGATCGCCGCCGCCGTGGGGCCCTACGCGGGCCGCCACCTGGACGCCCACGCCTGGCGGCACGCCGTCCTCAAATGCCTGTTCACCGGCGTCCCCGTGGACGCGGTGGCCGCCCTCACCGAGCGCGCCCCCGCGGACGCCGAACTCGCCCGGATGCTCGCCGACTTCGCGGCCGAGCGCACCGCGGCCGACCGCCCCGTCCCCAGCGGCCTGTACCGCGTGCTGGCCCTGGCCGGCGCGGAGACCAGCGAGGAGTCCTGATGCGCCTGTTCGACCCCCACATCCACATGACGTCCCGGACCACCGACGACTACCGGGCCATGCGCGCGGCCGGCATCCGCGCCCTGGTGGAACCGTCCTTCTGGCTCGGCCAGCCCCGCACCTCGCCCGCCTCCTTCCTCGACTACTTCGACTCCCTGCTCGGTTGGGAGCCGTTCCGCGCCGCCCAGCACGGCATCGCCCACCACTGCACGCTCGCGCTCAACCCCAAGGAGGCCAACGACCCGCGCTGTGCGCCCGTCCTGGACGAACTGCCCCGCTACCTCGTCAAGGACCAGGTCGTGGCGGTCGGCGAGATCGGCTACGACTCGATGACGCCCGCCGAGGACAAGGCCCTCGCGGTCCAGCTCGAACTGGCGGCCGAGCACGGTCTGCCCGCCCTCGTGCACACCCCGCACCGCGACAAGCTCGCGGGCCTGCGCCGCACCCTCGACGTCGTCCGCGAGTCGGCCCTGCCCATGGACCGGGTCCTCGTCGACCACCTCAACGAGACGACCGCCGAGGAGGCCAAGGACAGCGGCTGCTGGCTGGGCTTCTCCGTCTACCCCGACACCAAGATGGACGAGCGGCGGATGGTGGGCATCCTGCGCACGTACGGACCCGAGAAGGTGCTCGTCAACTCCGCCGCCGACTGGGGCCACAGCGACCCGCTCAAGACCCGCCGCGTGGCCGACCTGATGCTGGCGGAGGGCTTCGGCGAGGACGACGTGGACCGGGTCCTGTGGCGCAACCCGGTCGCCTTCTACGGACTCAGCGGACGTCTGGACCTGGAGGTCGCGCCGCCCGAGGCCACCCACGAGGGCAACTCCCTCGCCCGCGGCGGGGAGTGAGCGATGCGCTTGCGGCACCCGGACGGCACGACCGTCCACCTCGCCTACTGCACCAACGTCCACCCCGCCGAGACCCTCGACGGCGTCCTCGCCCAACTGCGCGACCACTGCGAACCGGTACGGCGCCGGCTCGGCCGCGACCGCCTCGGCATCGGCCTGTGGCTCGCCCACGACGCCGCCCGCGCCGTGGACGCCGACCCTTCGGCGCTGCGCACCCTGCGCGGCGAACTCGACCGGCGCGGCCTGGAGGTCGTGACCCTCAACGGCTTCCCCTACGCGGGTTTCGGCTCCGGGAAGGTCAAATACCGCGTCTACAAGCCGGACTGGGCGGACCCCGAGCGCCTGGAGTACACCACCTCCCTGGCCCGGATCCTCGCCGCGCTGCTGCCCGACGACGTCACCGAGGGCAGCGTCTCCACCCTGCCGCTCGGCTGGCGCACCACCTGGACCGCCGACCGCGCCCGCACGGGCCGTGCGGCCCTGCGCACCCTCGGCGCCCGTCTGGACGCGCTGGCGGAGCTGACCGGCCGCTCGATCGCCGTCGGCCTCGAACCCGAGCCCGGCTGCACGGTGGAGACCACCCACGACGCCCTGGCCCCGCTCACCGCCGTCGCCCACCCCCGCATCGGTGTCTGCGTGGACACCTGCCACCTCGCCACCTCCTTCGAGGACCCGCGGACGGCCCTCGACGCCCTCGCCGCCGCACGGATCCCCGTCGTGAAGTCCCAGCTGTCGGCCGCCCTGCACGCCGACCACCCCGCCCGGCCCGAGGTCCGCGACGCCCTCGCCGCCTTCGCCGAGCCCCGCTTCCTGCACCAGACCCGCACCCCCACGCCCGCCGGCCTGCGGGGCACCGACGACCTGCCCGAGGCCCTGGCCGGCGACGCCCTCCCCGCGACCGCGCCGTGGCGCGCCCACTTCCACGTCCCGCTGCACGCGGACCCCGACGGGCCGCTGACCGCCACCCTTCCGGTGCTGCGGGCCGCTCTCACCCGCCTCGTCGGCGGGCCCCGCCCCCTCACCCGTCACCTGGAGGTGGAGACGTACACCTGGCAGGCCCTCCCGCCCGGTCTGCGCCCCCGCGGCCGGGACCGGCTCGCCGACGGCATCGCCGCCGAACTCGCCCTCGCCCGCGACCTGCTGACCGACCTCGGCCTCAAGGAGCTGCCGTGACCGCCCCCAACCCGCTGCTGGTCCTGGACGTCGTCGGGCTCACCCCCCGGCTCCTCGCCCACATGCCGCACCTCGGGGCGCTCGCCGACGCCGGCTCCCGCGCCCACCTCGGCACCGTCCTGCCCGCCGTCACCTGCGCCGCCCAGTCCACCTTCCTCACCGGCACGCTCCCCGACGAACACGGCATCGTCGGCAACGGCTGGTACTTCCGCGAGCTGGGCGACGTCCTGCTGTGGCGCCAGCACAACGGCCTCGTCGCCGGGGACAGGATCTGGGACGCGGCCCGCCGCGCCCACCCCGGCTACACGGTCGCCAACATCTGCTGGTGGTACGCCATGGGCGCCGACACCGACATCACCGTCACCCCGCGCCCCGTCTACTACGCGGACGGCCGCAAGGAACCCGACTGCTACACCCGGCCACCCGCCCTGCACGACGAACTCACCGCACAGCTCGGCACGTTCCCCCTCTTCCGCTTCTGGGGACCGGGCGCCGACCTGGTCTCCAGCCAGTGGATCATCGACGCCACCCGGCACATCCTGCGCACCCGCCACCCCGACCTCGCGCTGTGCTACCTCCCGCACCTCGACTACGACCTCCAGCGCTACGGCCCCGACGACCCGCGCTCCCTGAAGGCCGCCCGCGACCTGGACGCGGCGCTGGCCCCGCTGCTCGACGACGCCCGCGCGCAGGGCCGTACCGTCGTCGCCCTGTCCGAGTACGGCATCACCCGCGTCAGCAGGCCCGTCGACATCAACCGCGCCCTGCGCCGTGCGGGCCTGCTGGAGGTCCACACCCAGGACGGCATGGAGTACCTGGACCCCATGGCGTCCCGCGCCTTCGCCGTCGCCGACCACCAGATCGCCCACGTGTACGTCCGCAGGCCCGAGGACCTGGCGGCCACCCGGGCCGCCCTCGACGGCCTGCCCGGCGTCGAGCGGCTCCTCGACGACGAGGGCAAGAAGGCCCACCACCTGGACCACCCGCGCGCCGGGGAACTGGTCGCCGTCGCGGAACCCGACGCCTGGTTCACCTACTACTACTGGCTCGACGACGCCCGCGCCCCCGACTTCGCACGGCTCGTGGAGATCCACCGCAAGCCCGGATACGACCCGGTCGAGCTGTTCATGGACCCCCACGACCCCTACGTCAAGGTCAAGGCGGCCACCGCGCTCGCCCGCAAGAAGCTCGGCCTGCGCTACCGCATGGCCGTCGTGCCCCTCGACGCCTCACCCGTCCGCGGCAGCCACGGCCGCCTCCCCACGAGCGACGACGACGGTCCGCTCCTCCTGTGCTCCACCCCCCGCGCCGTCGGCGACCGCATCGCGGCCACCGACGTGAAACCGCTCCTGCTCCACCTCGCCGGTCTCAGCACCGACCACCTGTGAAGGAAGGCACCCGTGACCATCACGCATGACTCCGACGACCAGCTGCGCCGCAGCCTCGGCATCGGCCGCCGCCGCTTCCTGAGCACCTGCACCGCCGTCGCGGCGGGTGCGATCGCCGCGCCCGCGTTCCTCGCGAGCCCCGTCCAGGCCGCGCCACGGGCGACCGGCGACGGCGAGGGGCAGGCCCTCGTCCCCGCCGACAAGCGCGGCATCATCCTCTACACCGTCCGTGACGCCACGGGCCGCGACCCGCTGTCCACGTCCCTGCCGTCCGGCTTCCGCGCCGTGTTCGAACAGCTCGCCCGGTTCGGCTACCAGCAGGTCGAGTTCGCCGGCTACGGCCAGCACGCCAACGCGCCCGGCGGGGCGAACCTGGAGTCCGTCGAGGGCGCCAAGCTGCTGCGCCGCTGGCTCGACGAGTACGGGCTGCGCGCCCAGGGCAACCACGGCTTCATCCCGGGTTCCTGGCCGCTGACCCCCTCGGACCTGGACACCTTCAAGAAGCACCTGGAGATCGCCAACATCCTCGGCATGGCCCACGTGGGCACCGGCGGCGACCCCACCGGCAGCGCCTACCAGGCGGACTGGGACGTGGCCGCCGACAAGTGGCACGCCCTCGGCGAGCTGGCCCGCCGCGCCGGCCTCAAGCTGTACACCCACAACCACGACGCCGCGTACGGCTTCCTCCTGGACGGCGGCCCGCTCGACGCCCAGGGTCGGCCGACCCGCAGCTCCGGCATCCGCAAACTGGAGTACTTCCTCTCCATCACCGACCCGAAGCTGGTCTGGCTGGAGATGGACATCTTCTGGGCGCACGTGGCCCAGTACAAGTTCCGCACCTACACCGCCCACGACGGCTCGACGCGGACGGACGTCTTCGACCCGGCCGGTCTGGTGACCCGCCACGACAAGCGCTACCCGCTCTTCCACGCCAAGGACGGGGTCGTCAACACGACGAACGGGATGGGCTACGACATGGTCCCGTTCGGCACGGGGGTCATCGACTACCGGACGTTCTTCTCCCGCGTGGGCCACCGCAACTACCACAACCCGATGGTCGAGCAGGACAACGCCCCGAGCGCCACCGACCCGGGCCAGTCCCTGGCACACGCGGCGATCGGCTACCGCAACCTGGCGGCCCTGCGCCGTTAGGGCCTTTCCTTCGGATCAGGCCGGCAAGATCCGAAGGAGAGGGCCCAGCCGCACCACACGGCCCAGGGGCTCCCCGGCGACGGCGGGGAGCCCCTGCGGCGATCCGGTCGTTTCTCCGGCCGCTCGCCCTCGGGGCCACGGCGGAGTTCCCCACGCGCCCGGCCTTCCCGCACCGGTCGACCGGACGCGGCGTCTCAGCCGGCCGTGTGCTCCACGCGCATCCGCACCTGCTCCTCCAGGCGCCGCAGACTGCCGTCGAGGGCGTCGGACACCGCCTTCTCGCCCGGATCGTGGCCGCCCTCGAAGAACGACAGGTGCACGGTGACCTCGCTGGCGCCGCTGCCGATGCCCGCCACCTGGAGCCAGCCGGTGTAGCTGCCCTGCTCCCGGGTGCCCCACTCCAGCCGCATCTGGTCCGGCTGGGCGCGCAGCAGGGCGGGGGTGTCATCGCCGGAGCGGTCCTCGTGCACGGTCACCGCCGGCGGGTCCACAGCGTGCACGTGCAGCTCGTCCGGGAGCCAGGCGTCGAGCTGGGAGACGTTCGCCGCCTGGTCGAAGACCTGCTCGGGCTGTGCGGGCATCGTGCGGGAGCGTTCGTACTCGGTCATCGTGATACCGCCCCTCCGGTCGGCCGTCGAGCTCCGACCGTGTGTCGGAACCTGCCACCCCGACCGCGTGCCCCGTCCACGGCGGCCGAAAAGCGCGGGCGGTCACTTCCTCGCCGTCCCCACCGACCCCGGGCGCCCCGAACTTGTCTGGTCAAGTTTGGTCTTGGTTCTTCCACTCGACAGCGGGCTCCCGTACTCATGTCCCGTTCGTTGTGCACAGTCAGGCCGTGCGGCCGGTACGTCGTACGGCATCCTCACCAACGGGACGAGGTACACACATGCGACTGCGCTGGAGATCCCTCGGCGGGCTCCTCGCCCTCCTCGGCGCACTGATCGTCGCCGCTCCCGCCCCTGCCCAGGCGGCCGGCGGCAGCGGCAACCTGATCGTCGACGGCGACGCGGAAGGCGGCGGCTACTGCACCGACGACTGGGCGGCGGCCGACACCGTGCCCGGCTGGACCACCGAGGCCGGCGGCCCGGACGTCATGTGCCACAGCGTCGCCTCCTTCGGCCTGCCCGGCGACGGCCGGACGCCCGGCAAGGCCTTCTTCGGCCCCGGCAACTTCGGCGACGGCTCGATGAGCCAGACCGTCGACGTCTCCTCGGCCGCCACGGCCGTCGACGGCGGCGCGGTGCACTACGACCTCTCCGGCTGGCTCGGCGGCTGGGCCTCGTACAGCGGGTACGTCGCGGTCGGCCTGCACTTCCACGACGGACACGGCCGTCCCCTCGGCGCCGCGGCCGCGCTGCCGACCGTGTCCGCGAGCGACCGGGGCCTGGCCACCAAGTTCCTCTCGCGCGAGACCACCGGCGCGGTCCCCGCGGGTACCCGGTCCATCCAGGTCGAGGTGCAGTTCCTCGCCACGAACCACGAGGCCGGCTACCTCGACAACCTCTCCCTCACCCTGGACACCCCGGTCACCGCCCCCGCGCCCCTCGCCCCGCCCGTCTCCAGGGTCCCGGGCTACGAGCACGTGTTCATGGTCATGATGGAGAACACCGACTACTCCGAGGTCATGAACGACCCGGCCGACACGCCCTACATGCACACGCTGATGTCCCAGGGTGCCACGCTCACCGACCACCACGGCGTCTACCACCCCAGCGACGAGAACTACCTCGCCATCGCCGGCGGCGACACCTACGCCAAGGGCGCCACCTACTTCCCGAACATCAACTCCCCGCAGCGCAACCTCGGTGACACGCTGGAGGCCGCCGGGAAGACCTGGAAGGCCTACGAGCAGGGGATGGGCACGCCCTGCAACACCAAGAACAACAACGACAGTTACTACGAGCCCGACGACGCGCCCTTCATCAACTACACGGACATCAGCGGCAACGCCGCCCGCTGCGCCGCCCACCTCTTCGACACCACCCAGCTGACCACCGACCTGAAGTCGGCCGCGACCACCCCCGCCTTCTCCTGGATCGCCGCCGACGACTACTACGACGGCGAGGCCTCCGGAAACGGCAACGCGACCAGCCTGAAGACCCAGGACGGCTGGCTGAAGCAGACCCTCGCCCCCGTCCTGTCCTCCCCGGCCTGGACACAGGGGCGCTCGCTGCTCGTCCTGACCTGGGACGAGAGCCAGGGCGAGGCCTACAACCACGTGGTCACCACGGTGCTCGGCTCCCAGGGCACCGTCCCGGCCGGGACCAGCAGCCCGGGCCACTACGACCACTACGGCATAGCCCGCACCGTCGAGGCCGCCCTCGGTCTGCCCGGCCTCACCGCCAACGACACCTACGCGACACCGCTCAACGAGGCGTTCAAGCCGTCCACCGCCACGACGCCGACCCTCACCGGTGACCTGAACGCGGTCCTGAACGGCGGCAACGTCACCCTCCGCTACGCGGTGCCGTCGGCCGCACAGGTCCACGCCAAGAACTGGATCGGCATCTACCCGGCCGGCGCCACGCCCGGCAGCCAGTCCTCGCTCACCTGGGCCTACGCCCCGAACGCCGCGGGCGCCCTGACCTTCTCCACCGGCAAGCTGAAGGGCGCGGGCACGTACGACGTGTACTACCTCGCCGACGACGGCTACGCGGTCCTGGCCGGGCCGTTCTCCCTGACCGTGGGCTGACCGGTGCCGTGACACCCGCCCCGCCCCGAGCGCGGCGCGGGTGTCACGGGCCGTGGGCGGCGGCCGTGCGGGACGGCTCGCGGTGGACGGCGGCCCCGCTTCCGTCAGGCCATGGCCTGGCGTGCCGTCCGCTCGACCAGGGAGATTCCGTCGCTCATGTTGGCGCTGCCGTTCGACAGGACCGCGACGAGGTAGCGGTGGCCCTTCACGGTGACCTGGCCGACGCTGTTGACGTCCCAGAGGCCTGACGTGTTGCGCTGCAGCCAGCCGTTCTTCAGCGCCCGCGGGGCACCGTCGGCGCCGATCGCGGAGACGCCCCAGGACTGCTCGGGCACCACCTTGCCCATCAGGGAGCGGAGGTAGTTCCGGGACTGCGCGTTCAGGGCCTTCCCGCCCGTGTCGAAGACGTTCCGCAGCAGCCGTATCTGGTCGCTCGCGGTCGTCCGCGTCAGCCCCCACTTGGCGCCGGGCCCGCCCTTCGTGGAGGTCAGCCCCAGCCGCTTGTTCGCCGCCGCCAGCCCGGAGGCCTGGCCGATCTCCCGCCACAGGGCGTTCGCCGCCGCGTTGTCGCTGCGCTCGATCATCGGCTTGGCGTGACCGCGCTCCTCGGCGGTGAGCTGCCGTTTCGCGTCCTGCGCCCGCAGCAGCAGCGCCGCGAGGATGTCGACCTTGACGATGCTGGCGGTGTCGTACGCGCTGTCCCCGCCGTGGATCACGGGGGTGCGGCCCTTGCCTTCGAGGTCGAGGACGGCCGAGGTGGCATGGGCCGACGGCGCGGCGGCCGGGGCGGCCGCGGCGGCCGGGCGCGGGGCGCCGACGGAGCAGAGGACCGCGGCCGAGGCGAGGAGGGCGCCGGCCCTGGCGCATGCGGTGGGGGAGAGGTGGAGCGACGACATGGCCACGAACGTAAACAAAACGTGCGCCCTGCGACGTGGCCGCCGTCACTTCGGTGCCCGTTCCGGGCGATTTGTGAGAAGAGCCACCGTTGGGGCGCATTAGGTCCAAGCGTGGCCCGAGCGGCGGCGTGTACGCGCGGAGGGGCCACCGGCCTCGCTTATCGTCGGCCAGACACCGACATCCGGAGCGATGATGGAAAAAACGGATGAATGGGTGGGTGTGGCCGAGGGTGTGGCGGTCGTCCCCGTCGGTCCGCCCGCGCGCCGCGTCCGGCCGCGGCGGCTCGGCGCCGCCCTCGCGATCGCGGCCCTCGCCGCGGCCGTCCTCCTGCTCACGGGCACACCCTGGCTGGACCGGCCGGCCGTGCAGGCCTGGCGCACCGTCTGTCTGGCCATCACCGTCCAGGCGCTCCCGTTCCTCCTGCTGGGCACCGTCCTGTCCGGCGCCATCAACGCCTTCGTACCGGCCGACCTCTTCACCAGGGTGCTGCCCAGGCGGGCCGCCCTGGCGGTGCCGATCGCGGGCGTCGCCGGCGCGGTCCTGCCCGGCTGCGAGTGCGCCTCCGTGCCCGTCGCGCACAGCCTGATCCGGCGCGGCGTCACCCCCGCCGCCGCGTTCGCCTTCCTGCTCTCCGCGCCGGCCGTCAACCCCGTCGTCCTCACCGCCACGGCCGTGGCCTTCCCCGGCAACCCCGCGATGATCGCCGCCCGGCTGCTCGCCTCGCTCGCCACCGCGGCCGTGATGGGCTGGCTGTGGCTCTGGCTGGGCAAGGAGACCTGGCTGCGGCCCGTGCTGCGGCAGGGCCACACCGGGCACCGGCACGGGTACAGCCGCCTGCGCGAGTTCCGGCTCGGCTTCCAGCACGACTTCCTGCAGGCCGGCGGATTCCTGGTGCTCGGCGCCATGGCGGCCGCCACCTTCAACGTCACCGTGCCGCGCTCCGTCCTCGACACCTTCTCCGGCTCACCCTGGCTGTCGGTGCTCTTCCTCGCCGCCCTCGCCGTGGTGCTCGCGGTCTGCTCGGAGGCCGACGCCTTCGTCGCCGCCTCGCTCACCGGCTTCTCGCCGACCGCCCGGCTCGCGTTCATGGTGGTCGGCCCCATGGTCGACCTGAAGCTGATCGCCCTTCAGGCGGGCACCTTCGGCCGGGCCTTCGCCTGGCGGTTCTCCACGGCGACCACCGTCGTGGCGGTCACCGCGAGCGTCGTGATCGGAGGCGCGCTGCTGTGAAACGCCCGGTGCAGACCCTGCTCCTCACGCTGACCGGCCTCGGCCTGCTGCACACGGCCCTGTTCACCGACACCTACCTGCGCTACGTGAAGGCCGGACTGCGCCCCCTCCTGATCGCCTCCGGGGTGGTCCTGCTGCTGCTCGGCCTCGCGGCGGCGGCGAGCCGGGACGGGCACGACGACGCGGCCCACGGCGGCCACGGACACGATCACGGCCACTCCCGCACCCCGCGCATCGCCTGGCTGCTGTTCCTGCCGGCGCTGAGCCTGCTCCTGTACGCCCCGCCCGCCCTGGGCGCGTACACCGCGGCCCGCTCGAACAGCAAACCGGTCACCGTGCAGAAGGGCTTCGACCCCCTGCCCGCGACCTCCCCCGTGCCGCTGACCCTCACGGACTTCACCAAGCGGGTCCAGCAGGACCGCAGCCGGGCCGTGAGGAGCCGCACCGTCAAGCTGACCGGCTTCGTCACCCCCGACGCGCAGGACGACGGCTGGTACCTGACCCGCATCATCTTCACCTGCTGCGCGGCGGACTCGCAGACCGTCAAGGTGCGCATGTACGGCACCGAGGCGCCGCCCGCCGACACCTGGCTCGCGGTGACCGGCACCTGGCACCCCCGGGGCACCCTCGGGACGAGGAGCGCCGAGGCGGCGCTCGATGTCACGGCGACCCAGGAGATCGCCCAGCCGGTGAACGCGTTCACCGACGATCTGCCCCTCACGCCCTCCTAGACGGCGCGCCCGTACAGTGCTGCGGCCCGCGTCCACGGGCCGGTCCGGCACGCCCCCGGAGGGCCCGGAGCGGGGTCGTCGTACGGTCTCTTCCGGCTCCACCCGGCCACATGCCCGATTGAGGTGCACGATGGTGTGGTGACGCCCGACGGCCGGGCCGGGAGACCGGGCCGGCGCCGCTCGCCGCCCGCCCGGCGCGGGGCCCGCGCCGGGCGCGGAGGACGGGGAGTGCGCGGCGGCGGCCGCTCCGGGTACCCGGTCCCGGCCGGGCCCGCCGGACGTCGAGCGGGCCCGCGCGCTGCGGCGAGGCCGCCGGCGCACGAGAGGAGGCGGTGACGATGACCCGGACACCTCCCACGACGGTCACCCGGGTGCGCCTGTGGCGGTGGCGGCGCAATCCGCTGAGGCGGCACAGCGATGTCGTCGAAGCCTGGATCGTCCTGGCGACCTGGGTGTTCGCGGTGCTCGGCGGCGTTCTCGCGGGCCTCGCGGCCGCCCAGTCCGCCGACGCGGCCTTCTCCGCGCGACGGGCCCAGGTGCACGCCGTGGCCGCGGTCGTCACCGACGACGCGGCGAGGACCCAGGCCACCGGGAGCGGTTACGACGACGGACGGGTGTGGGCCACCGTCCGCTGGACGGACGCGGACGGCTCGGTGCACACCGACCGCGCGAAGGTCCCGCCGGGCGACCCCGCCGGAAGCCGGGTGACGGTGTGGGCGAACCGAGCCGACCGGGTGGTGTCCGCCCCGGTCACCGGATCCGCGGCCGCGCTGCAGTCGGCCCTCACCGGCGTCCTCGTCGCCCCGTCGGCCGGAGCGGCGGTCTGGTGCGCCGGGTGGGTGGTCCGCAGCCGGCTCATCCGGCGGCGCATGGCCGAGTGGGACGCCGAGTGGAAGCAGATGGGACCGCGCTGGGGGAACTTCAGCGGAGGCAGGGGCTGACCACGACGGCCGCGAGCACGACGAAGGCGCCGTGGCGACGAGGACGGGAAGGGCCACCCGCTTCTCGCGGATCCGGATTGCGCGGTGCACGGCTCTCGACCGCTTCTCCGCGTCTGTCTCGGTCCTTCCCGTCACCACCAGCACACCACGGAAACAGCCGATCCACCAGTGCCTGAGCCGGTGCGGGCCGGCCTTCCCCCGAAAGAGGTGTTTCCCCCGGCGTACGGGAGTGCCGGCGCATGGGCGGGCGTGGGCGGGTGAGACATCGGCCATGGAGAAACCGACTCCGGGACACCGTCTCCCGGCCCCGCGCACGCCCTCCGGGCCCGAGCCCGTGTTCACGGCCGACTTCCGTTCCGAGCGGCAGTGGGTGGCGGGCCGGTCCTGGGCGTATCCCGACGGCGGGCCGGTCAATCCGGGCGACGACAAACTGGACTACCTGGTGCCCGACGCCGACCACTCCCGCTCCGGCGTCTTCCGGGCCACCCGGCGGCCGGACGGCCGGTGGAACACGGGCCTGCTGACGACCGAGGGCAGCGAGGAGGCGTTCACCGTCCGGGCGGGAGACGTGCTGGAGGCCCGGGTGCGGCTGCCCCGGGAGCTCGGGGCGTGGCCGGCGATCTGGACCTGGCGCGACGGCGACCAGGAGATCGACGTGTTCGAGTACCACCCGGACCACCCGGACGTGCTGGAGTTCGGCAATCACGTCCGCGACTGCGGATTCGCCTTCCGCGACAACGCCGTCCGCCCCGGCGCCTGGGTCGACCTGCGCACCGAGTTCGGGGCCCGCTCCGTCGTCTGGTCGGTGAACGGGACACGGGTCTTCGCGGACGGCCGGGGCGTGGGGCGCGACTGGCAGGCGTACCTCATCGTCAACCTGTCGGTCTCCGCGGGCCGCCACCATCCGGCGCCCGCCGCCGGCACGGCGGAGATGTCGTTCGAGGTGAGCGGTCTCGTCGTGCGGGCTCAGGAGGCGAGGGCCTCGCGCACGCTCGGGTAGCAGTCGAGGAGGGTGGTGAGGCCGACGATCTCCAGGGTGCGCAGCACGGACCGCCGTACCCCCGCCAGGCGCAGCCAGCCGGCCGGCTCGTGGGCCTGGTGGGCGGCGATGAGGACGTTGATGCCGCTCGAGTCCATGAACGTCACACCGGTGAAGTCGGCGACGGTGCGTGCCGCCGCCCCGGGATCGGCGGGCGTCAGCGCCAGGCGCAGGACGCCCGAGGTGTGGTGGTCCACCTCACCGCTCACCGTGACGACGGTGACGCCGTCGACGACGGCGTGGCTGACTCCCAGCCGGTGCCGCTCCACCGATTCGTTCGTGTCTGCCGTGTCTGCCACGCGTCCCTCGACAACGCTCGACGATCCTTGACCAGAGCTTCCCTCTCCGGGTGGCTGCCCCGGATCACGCGGACGATGCGTGCCGACGGCATGATCGCTGCGACCGGTGGGCGTTCCGGGTCTCCCATACATGACCGGCCGGCGGCGGATTCACACCTTGCCCAGGGTGACGAGCGCCACCAGCAGCACAGTGGCGCCCGCCGTCATGCCGTGGGCGACCACCGCGGTCAGCGGGAAGTGCCGCTCCGCGGTGGCGTCCCCGTGGGAGTGCCGCCCGGAACTCGGCAGCCGGCGCAGCAGCATCATGAAGCCGAACGCGGCCACGATCAGCACGACCGCGCAGGCCGCCCAGGCCGAGCTGCGCACCCCGCCCACCACATAGGCGGCCCACGCGCCGAGCCCGGACACGGCCAGCGCCACATGCCCGAGCACCAGCCACAGCGGCAGGCGTGTCACACGGGGCGTGCGCCGGCGCAGACCGCCGTGCCGGATCCACACCGTGGCGAGGTACCCGCCGAGGCCCGCGGTCAGCAGCCACGCGCACAGCACGAAGACACCCATATGTCCCGCTCCCCCCTGTCCTGAACCACGGCCGGCCCCGCGGCGGTGTCAGGACCGCGTGCCTCAGCACACCGCACAGTGCGCAGGGAGCCCGGACATCCATCCGCCGATTCGCCTATAGAGGTGAAAATTGCCCGGAATGCCTCACGACCCGTCAGAAGTGATGCATGCGGCCCTCTTCGGGGCGGGCCGCGGCCGAGGCCGGCATCCGCCCCCCGCACCCCGCCTACACTGGGTGGGCGCGTGTGCGTCGGCTGTGACGAGGGCGGGACGGGAGAGGGTCGTGAGGGAGAGCGCCGGTGGCTTCGAGGACCCGTCCGCCGAGGTCCTGGCGGAGGCCGCCGCGGCGTTCGGACTGCTCGCCTCCTCCGCCCGGCTCCATCTGATGTGGGCCCTGGCGCAGGGCGAGAGCGACGTCACGCACCTCGCCGGCCGGGTGGGCGGTGCGCTGCCCGCGGTCAGCCAGCACCTGGCGAAGCTCAAGCTCGCCGGTCTCGTCCGCTCCCGCCGCGAGGGCCGGCGGCAGGTGTACTACATCGGCGACCCCGACGTCGTGACGCTGGTCCGTCTGATGGTCGGTCAGCTGACCGACCGCACCCGGCACGCCCCCGCCCGGGCCCCCCGTCTGCGCGAGGTCGGCGGCTGAACACCGCCCGGAGCGAGGCGGGCGGAACACGCCCGGCTGCGTTCTCAGCCGGGCCACGTAGACTCCCGCTGCCGTGCGACCCCGCGTGACCGCGACGGTTCCATGACATGCCTCACCTGTGAATTGAGTATGGATCTGTGCTGTTCGGGCCACGGGTTTGTTAGATTGCGCAACTACGCAAGCGAGGTGGAGTGCCGCTCCGCCCGCCGAACACCGCCGCGCACGCCCGGCTGTCCCTCCGACGGCCCGGCCTGACGGGCCCGACCGTTCAGGGGAGTGGGAGATGAGCGACCCGTGGGACGGACCCGCCGGTCAGGCCACGCGCAGCCGGAGCGCGCGTGTGCCCGGACAGCGGGCTCCCGAGTCCGACGGGGCGCGTCCGACGGGCGGCCGGGCCGCGGCCCGGGCGGCCGCCCGGGCAGGCGGTGGCAGGCGGGCGCGCCGGGCCCGTCCGGTGCGGCGCGGCCGTCGGATCCTGAAGGCGATCGGGATATGCATGTCCGTCCTCGTCGTGGTCACCGCCGGTGCGGGCTGGTGGTTCTACCAGCACCTGAACGGCAACATCCACAGCGTCTCGCTGGACGGCAAGGGCGGCGCGGAGAAGGCCGACGCCTTCGGCCGCACCCCGATCAACATCCTGGTGATGGGCTCGGACGGGCGGACCAGCAAGGCCGACTGCAAGCTCGGCGGCGGCTGTTCGAAGACCGGTGTGCAGACCGGCAGCAACGCGGACGTGCAGATGGTGGTGCACATATCCGCCGACCGCTCCAACGCGACGGTGATGAGCATCCCGCGCGACACCATGACCAGGGTGCCCGCCTGCAAGGACAGTGAGTCCGGCCAGTCCACGAACGGCTACTACGGCCAGATCAACAGTGCCCTGCAGTACGGCCCCGCCTGCCAGGTGGCCACCGTCCACCAGCTCACCGGGATCCCCATCGACCACTTCGTCAAGCTCGACTTCTCGGGTGTGGTCAAGATGTCCGACGCGGTCGGCGGTGTCTCCGTGTGCGTCAGCAACGACGTCTACGACACCTACTCGCATCTGAAGCTGTCCAAGGGCGGCCACACCCTCAAGGGCGTCGCGGCACTGGAGTTCGTGCGCTCCCGGCACGGCTTCGGTGACGGCAGCGACCTGGGCCGCACAATCTCCCAGCACATCTTCCTCAGCGCGATGATCCGAAAGTTCAAGAGCGCGGGCACGCTCACCGACCCCACGGCGGTCTACGACCTTGCCGACGCCGCCACCAAGGCGCTGACCGTCGACGACGGTCTCGGCACCGTCAAGAAGCTGGTCGGGCTGGCCTCGGACGTGAACAAGGTCCCCACCAAGCGGATCACCTTCACGACCATGCAGACCGGCGCCGACCCGAACGACACCAACCGGGTGGTGGTGGGCCCCGGTGCCAAGACCCTGTTCTCCACCATCGCCGACGACCAGTCCCTGACCACCGGTTCCGGCAAGAAGTCCGCCGCGGCCTCCGCCACCGCCAAGGCCACGGCCACCGCCTCGGCCGTCCCCGCGTCGCAGATCGCCGTGACCGTGGAGAACGGGACCGCGGTCACCGGTCGCGCCTCCGACATCGCGGCCGCGCTGACCGACCAGGGCTTCAGCTCCGCCACGACCACGGCCAACGCCCCGAGCCCGGCGGCGTCCACGACCCTCACGTACGGCACCGGCCAGAAGGCCGAGGCCAAGACGGCCGCCAAGGCGCTCGGGCTGCCCGGCTCCCACCTGAAGCAGGGCACCGGCCCCGGTCTGACCCTGGTGATCGGCAGTGACTGGCCGAGCGGGAACGGCTACCCGGGCGGCGGTTCGTCGGCGTCACCCGCCGACACGAAGACCGCGGTCGGCGGCGCCCACGCCTCCACCGCCGACCAGGCCAAGACCTGCGCCAAGGTCAGCCCCTACAAGACGGTCGAACTCAACGGCGTCTCCATGACACCGACCCAGGCCTACGCGGCGGCGCGCGGCAAGCCCGACTCCGACTCCTGAGGCGGGGCGACCGGCTGAACCGCGCCCCGCGGGCCGTCAGGGACTGGCGATGTCGAAGCCGTAGCGCAGGGGTTCCCCGGTCACGGTGTAGTCCCGGCGGTAGAGGTACACCGCCTCGGCGCGCACACCGTCGGGCGACGCGCCCTCCAGCGGGCACGGGCACGTCACCTGGATCACGCGGGGCCGGTCGGCGACCTTCATGCGCAGTCCGTCCGCGGGTCCTCCGTCGAGCACCGCGGACTCCCAGCCCGTCACCTCGGTCGTGTCCACGGCGACAGTTTAAGGGTTGCGCAAGTTTCCGGTGAGTGAGGCAGGTCACGGGTGGCCGCCGCCGAACGCCGGCCGTCCCGGGCCGCTCAGAGCCTGCGCCAGCGTGCCGTGCACCAGGAGAAGAGACCGAACGCGGCCAGGCCGAGCGCGATCAGGGCGAGCAGCCAGGGCCCGGCCGGCAGGTCCCTGAACGACCGCAGGGTGTCGTCCATGCCCTTGGCCCGGCCCGGCTGATGCCGGACGGCCGCGACCACCGCGAACACCCCGGCGGCCGCGAAGACGACGCCGCGCGCCGCGCCGCCCGTCACGCCGAGCAAGTTCACGACCCGCTCGGTCCGCTGCGACATGGCCCCGGTGCGCAGGTCCTCGCGGAACCTCTGCCGCACCGCGCGGACCGAGATCCACAGCCCCGCGATCACCACGGCGGCCCCCACCACACCGACGAGCCACTGGCCGCCGGGCCACTTCAGTGCCGTCGCGGTCACGTCGTCGGTGTGCCGGTCCGAGGACCCGCTGCCGCTGCCCCGGTCCCCGGCCGCGTAGGACAGCACCGAGAAGGAGACGAAGACGTAGAAGACACAGCGGCCGAGGGCCGCCGCCCGCTTGTGCGGCTTCGAACCGTCCGGCCCCGCCCCGCCGACCACCGCCTCCGACAGCCGCCACAGCGCCATGCCGGCGAGCGCGACGCCCACGATCCACAGCAGCGCCGACCCGAAGGGCCGGCCGGCCAGCTCTCCGAGGGCGCCGCCGCGGTCGGCCTGCCGCCCGCCGCCGTCGTCACCGAAGGCGATCCGCAGCGCGATGACGCCCACGAGGACGTAGATCAGTCCCCGGGCGGCGAAGCCCGCCCGCGCCGCCACGGCCACCGCCGTGCTGTCGGCCGCCCGGCGGGCCCGGCCCCGCCCCCGCAGTGCCCATGCGTGTGCATCCATACCTCGCCGATGCCCCCGCGCCGCGTTACGACACCTGCTCCGCCGCACGCTCCTGTCCGCCCGTACGGAAGGCCCCAGGCCCTCTCCTTCGGATCTTGCCGGGGGGCGCGGGGTCTGGCACGCACATCTGCGGCGTTGTCGTCGGTCCCCAACGCTCCGCGTTGGCTCCCTCCTCCGCCTTGCAGCTGCACGCACCAGACCCCGCTCGGGGCGGCCGGGAAGTGCCGTCGGCCAGAGCCGGCCTGATCCGAAGGAAAGGCCCTAACCTAAGCGGGACGTTGCGAAGCCGCGGCGGCGGGCCGCAGGTCGGCGAGGGTGAGCGGGTGGGCCGGCGGGTCGGGGAGGGCGACCGATGAGGTGAGGCGCAGCTCGCGGTCGACGTGGAGCAGCTCGCCGGGTGCCATGAGCCGCCAGCGCGGGTTCTCGTCCATGGGCTCGCTCGCCACGACCACGGCAGGACGCTCGCCCAGCGCCGCCGAGCGCACGCGCAGATGCCCGTTCCGGCCCGCGTGGTCGAGATGCCGTGACCCGTGATGACCGCCCGCCGGGCGCTCGAGGACGTACAGCTCGTGCGTGGCGGGATAGCGCAGGGCCCACAGCTCGTCGTCGGTGACCAGGATGACGTTGAGGGCGAACAGCGGCAGGTTGGCGGCGACCCACCGCGCCGCGGTCACGAGTCCGGCGGACACATCGCCGCCGTGCGCCGTGGTCTCCCGCGTGACCAGGGCGAAGAAGCGCTCGGAGTCGGTGTCGCCCTGGACCAGTGAGCGGTCCTCGCCGAGGTGCCGGTCGAGGAGGTCGAGCCCCTCGATGACGCCGTTGTGCGCGAACAGCCGGCCGTGCTGCTCGAAGGGATGGGTGTTGCGCACCTCCAGGCCTCCGGTCGAGGCGTAGCGGATGTGGGCGAGGAAGGCCGCCGACTCCACCTCCCGCGCCTCCCGGGCGAAGACGCGGTCCTCATAGGCGGCGATCGGCGCCTTGTGCACCTCCGGTGTGCCGTCGGCCTCGAAGAACCCCAGCCCGGTGCCGTCGGGTTCGCGGTGGCTCTGCGCGCTGAGACTGTCGGGAGCGTCCAGCAGCCAGAACGTGGCGTGCGTGCGCAGGGGGGAGCTGATCAGCCCGAACAGGCGGCACACGGCGTCCTCCTTCGTCACCGGTCTCCCGGCGGAAACCGTCACAGGTGCGTCCGAAGAGCATGCGCCATCGGCCCCGCGTGAAGGAGGCATGCACAGCGTGTGTCCGGGTACGTGGCGTGTCGTCGACAACGGACGGCACAGACGGACGGATTCGGGAGGGTGACACCATGACACCGCTGAGCGTGGCGGACCAGGACACGCGGACGGCCGCCGAGCTGCCCCGGCTCGACGACCCCTGCGCGGTGGCTCCTCAGGACGCCCGAGAGCTGTCGAGGGTTTTCTTCGACCGGTTGGCGGTGATGGAGGAGGGCACGGCCGACTACCAGTACGCCCGGAACACGCTCATCGAGATGAACATGTCCCTGGTCCGCTTCGCGGCGGCCCGGTTCCGCAGCCGGGGGCCGGAGGAGATGGAGGACATCGTCCAGGTCGGCATGATCGGCCTGATCAAGGCGATCGACCGGTTCGAGATCTCCCGGGAGGTGGAGTTCACCTCCTTCGCCGTGCCGTACATCGTGGGGGAGATCAAGCGGTTCTTCCGTGACACGTCCTGGGCCGTGCACGTCCCCCGGCGTCTGCAGGAGGCCCGCGTCCAGCTGGCGCGGGCCACCGAGGAGCTGCGCAGCCGGCTGGGCCGTACGCCCACGGTCAGGGAGCTGTCGGAGCTGATGTGCCTGTCCGAGGAGGAGGTCGTCGAGGCCCGGCTGGCGTCCAACGGCTACAACTCGTCCTCCCTGGACGCCGCGATCAGCGGCGGCGAGGACGGCGAGGCCGCGCTGCAGAACTTCATCGGAACCGAGGACGCGGCGCTGGAACTGGTGGAGGACTTCCACGCGCTGGCCCCGCTGATCGCCGAACTGGACCAGCGGGACCGGCTGATCCTGCATCTGCGGTTCGTCGAGGAACTGACCCAGGCCGACATCGGGGACCGCCTCGGCGTCTCCCAGATGCATGTGTCCCGGCTGCTCTCCCGCACCCTCAAGCGCCTCCGGGAAGGCATGCTGACCACCCGCTGACCCGAGGTCCGCCGAGTCACCGGGCCGGCGCCCGGCCACGCGGTTCGTGGCCGGGCGCTAGCCTGGTCTCGGCTGTGATCCCGGGCGAGTGGAGGCAGCGGTGACAAGGCTGACGGGCAGTGCCCTGCGCGTGACGATCTTCATCGGTGAGAACGACACCTGGCATCGCAAGCCGCTGTACAGCGAGATCGTGCACCGCGCGCACGACGCCGGGCTGGCCGGCGCCTCCGTGTTCCGGGGCGTGGAGGGCTTCGGCGCCTCCTCGCTGGTCCACACCTCCCGGCTGCTGTCGCTCAGCGAGGACCTGCCGGTGGCGATCGTCATCGTGGACACCGCGGAGCGGGTGCGGGCCTTCCTGCCCCAGCTGGACGAGCTGGTCGGGGAGGGACTGGTCGTGCTCGACGACTGCGAGGTCATCCGGTACGTCGGCCGGGAGGAGCAGGCGTGAGCCCGGTGGCCTCCGGTGAGCCGGAGGCGTTGCACCCGCGGCGCATGGGGCCCTGGCGGTTCGTGGTCTGGTTCGGCACGGTCAGCCTGCTCGCGGACATCGTGTACGAGGGCGCGCGCTCGATCACCGGCCCGCTGCTGGCCTCCCTGGGCGCGTCCGCGCTGGTGGTCGGCGTCGTCACCGGCGCCGGTGAGGCCGCGGCCCTGGGGCTGCGACTGGTCTCCGGCCCGCTGGCCGACCGCACGGGCCGCTTCTGGGGCCTGTCGATCGCCGGGTACGCCCTCACCGTGCTGTCCGTCCCGCTGCTGGGCGTGACCGGGGTGCTGTGGGCGGCGTGCGCGCTGGTGATCGCGGAGCGGGTGGGCAAGGCGGTGCGCTCCCCCGCGAAGGACACCCTGCTCTCGCACGCGGCGGCGGCCACCGGACGCGGCCGCGGATTCGCCGTGCACGAGGCCCTGGACCAGATCGGCGCCCTGATCGGCCCCCTGCTGGTCGCCGGGATGCTCGCGCTGACCGGCGGTGACTACGGCCCGGCGCTCGGGGTGCTGGCCGTACCGGGCGTCGCCGTGCTGGGAGTCCTGCTGTGGCTGCGGGCGCGGGTACCGGACCCGCAGGCGTACGAACGTGAGGCGGACGGCGCGGCCCCCGCCGGACCCGCCACGGACAACGGGCGGCTGCCGAGGGCCTTTTGGACCTACGCGGGCTTCACCGCGGCCACGACGACGGGTTTCGCCACGTTCGGACTGCTCTCCTACCACCTGGTCGAGCGGCGTCTCCTGACCGCCACCTGGGTGCCGGTGCTCTACGCGGCGGCGATGGCCGTGGACGCCGTGGCGGCCCTGGCCACCGGCTGGCTGTACGACCGCTACGGTCCGCGGGTGCTGGTGGCGCTGCCGGTGCTGACCGCGGCCGTCGCGCTGCTGGCGTTCACCGGCACGACCACGATCGCCGTCGCCGGCTCGCTGGTGTGGGGCGCGGCCATGGGCATCCAGGAATCCACGCTGCGCGCCACGGTCGCCGACCTCGTGCCGAGCGGACGACGGGCCACCGCCTACGGTCTGTTCGCCGGTGTCGTGGGCGCGGCGAGCCTGGCCGGCGGCGCGCTGACCGGAGGCCTGTACGGCATCTCGGTCCCGCTGCTGATCACGGCGGTCGTCGCCGTCCAGATCCTCGCCCTGGCACTGCTGGCGGTCCTGCGGCCCACCCGGCGCTGAGCCGGTCCCGGATTCCCTCCGCACCGGGGTGAATCACGCGGGTGGCCCGGGGCGGCGTGACCGGCCGGTGCGACGGGATCGGCATAGTGGCGGGGCTCCGTCCCGGACTCGCAGGAGGACCTCCCCATGCTCGGCACCGACTTCCGCACCGGATCCCCCGTCTGGATCGACCTCGGTACCCCGGACACGGACGCGGCCGCCGCCTTCTACGGTGCCGTCTTCGGCTGGCGCCTGGTGTCCGCGGGGCCCGACGCGGGCGGGTACGGGTTCTTCCAGAAGGACGGCAGGACGGTCGCCGCGCTCGGACCGCTCACCGAGGAAGGTGCCCGGCCGGCCTGGACGGCGTACTTCCGCGCCGACGACGTCGAGGCCACCGCCCGGGAGGTGGCCGACGGCGGCGGCAGCGTGCGCGTCCCGCCGATCAGCGTGGGGGAGGGCCGGCTGGCCCAGTTCACCGATCCGCAGGGCGCCCGGTTCGCCGTGCTGCAGTCCGCGATGGGGCTGGAGCGGGCCTCCGAGGACGACACGCTGGTGTGGGTGGAGCTGCACGTCCCGGACCCCGAGGCGGCGATCCGGTTCTACCAGAACCTGTTCGGCTGGCGCTTCGAGGAGATGCAGGCACCCGGCATGACCTACCGGGTGCTCAGCATCGGCGAAGGCGACCAGCAGCAGGGCGCGTTCGGCGGGGTGGCCCAGCTGCAGGGCGAGCAGGAGGAGGCGCGCTGGGTGCCGTACTTCGCCGTCGCGGACGCGGACGCGCTCGCGGCGGCGGTGCGGGACAACGGCGGGACCGTGCTGATGCCGGCCGTGGACGTGCCCGACGTCGGACGCATCGCCTGGCTGGCGGACCCGGCCGACGCGGTCTTCGCCGTACTGAAGCCCGACCCGCGGCAGGGCTGATCACCGCGAGGCCGGCACCCCCCGGTCCGCCCGACGGTGCGCTCGCAGCGCCCTGGCGCGCCCGACGAGGTCCACGGCGGCCTCCGGCCACTCGGGGTGCAGGAAGTCGAACCCGGCCGCGCGCAGCCGGCCGGGCACCACCCGGCGGCTCTTCAGCAGCAACTCCGTGTCCGAGCGCAGCGCGAACGCCCCGATCTCCGCCATCCACCGTGTCGCGGGCAGCCCCAGCGGCACGCCCCAGGCCGCGCGCAGCGCCCGCATGAACTCCCGCTGCGGAAGCGGGCCGGGCGAGGCGAGGTTCACCGCCCCCTCGATGTCGTCCCGGTCGATCAGCAACTCCACCGCCCGCACGAAGTCCTCGTCGTGGATCCAGGACACGTACTGCGCGCCGCCGGCCACCGGGCCGCCCAGTCCCAGCCGCGCCAGCCACAGCAGGACGTCGAACACCCCGCCCCGGTCCGGGCTCATGACCATCGCCGAGCGCAGTGCGACCTTCCGGGTCGCCGGTGTGCGCGCCTCGGCCTGCGCGCGCTCCCAGTTCTTCGCGATCTCGACGCTGTACGCCCAGTAGTCCGGAACTCCCGGCTCCGAGCCGCCGATCACGCCGGTCGCCTCGTCGTGCGGCGCGTCGAAGCGGTGGGCGTAAACCGTGGCCGTACTCATCTGCAGCCAGACGCGCGGCGGCCGGGCCGCGGCGGCGACGGCCTCGCCGACCACCCGGGCCGAGTCCACCCGGGAGTCCATCATGGCCCGCAGGTTCCCGGGGGTGTAGCGGCACGAGACGCTGCGCCCGGCCAGGTTGATCACGACATCGCTGCCGTCGACGGCCCCGGCCCAACGGCCGAGCGTGACGCCGTCCCACCCGATGTCGCGCTCCCGCGCCGGGCGCCGGGTCAGCACCGCGACCTCATGACCGGCCGCCGTCAGCGCACGGTCCAGGATCCCGCCCACCTGTCCGGTTCCCCCGGCCAGCACTACCTTCATCGAGCCCCCTCGGCTTGGTGGGCACAGCCTAACCATAGTTTTGAACGCGTTCAAATACGGGTCGCCCGGTCGTTGAAGGGCTGCGGTAGGGTACGCGCTGTTTGGTTTAATTTTCAGCTTGAGGAGGGTCCATGGCGCAGCAGGAGCGAGCCGTCCGGACCCGGCGTGCTGTTCTGGAGGCCGCCGCCGCGGTCTTCGCCGAACGCGGTTACGCGGCGGCGACCATCGCCGAGATCCTCACCCGGGCCGGGGTGACCAAGGGCGCCCTGTACTTCCACTTCGACTCCAAAGCGGCCCTCGCCCAAGGCGTGTTGCAGGAGCAGATGACGACCGCGTACCACCTGCCCCGGGAACTGAAGCTGCAGGAGTGGGTGGACGCGGGCATGACCCTGGCCGAACGCCTGCCCCGGGAACCGATGTTGCTCGCCGGGGTCCGGCTCTCGGCCGACCTGCAGGGGCGCGAGGTCTTCGGCAGCGCCTGGCCGGCCTGGGCCGAACTGACCGCGGCCGTACTGACGGAGGCCAAGGAGCGCGGTGAGGTGCTCCAGCACGTGGTGCCCCAGGAGACCGCGCAGGTCTTCCTCGGGGCCTGGATCGGCGTGCAGTTCGTCTCGCAGGCGGTCGCCGGATGGGCCGACCTCGACGACCGCGTGTCGGCGCTCTTCAACCACCTCCTCCCCGCGATAGCCGCACCCTCGGTGCTCATCCGGCTCGACACCGCCCCGGACCGGGGGGCCCGGGTGATCGCCGAGGCGGAACGGAAGGCGGCGGCGGACCTCGTCGGCGCCGACAGCTGACGCAGGAGCCGGTCCGGGCCCGCCTTCGGCGGCGCTTTCCAAACCGCTGAGTCGGTTTTCCGGTCTCGTACGACGACGCTCCACCACGGGGAACCAACCGCGGGTGCGGGCCCGGTAAATCGGTGGACACCGTGCGGCCCGGCCGTCAGCGTGGACGGAATGCGGCAGGAGGACATCTGGGGGGCCGAGACCGCCCGGCGCTACGACACACCCGGAACGGGCATGTTCGCGCCCGAGGTTCTGGATCCGGCGGTGGCACGGCTCGCCGAGCTGGCGGGAGGCGGCGCGGCGCTGGAGTTCGCCATCGGGACCGGGCGCGTCGGCGTACCGCTCGCCGGACGCGGAGTGCCCGTCACCGGCATCGAGTTGTCACCGTCGATGGTGGAGCAGCTGCGCACCAAGGCGGACGAGGCGACCCTCCCCGTGATCGTGGGCGACATGGCGACCACCGTCGCCCCGGGCCGTTTCAGCCTCGTCTATCTCGTCTACAACACGATCTCCAACCTGCTCACCCAGGCCGAGCAGGTCGAGTGCTTCCGCAACGCGGCCCGCCATCTCGCCCCCGGCGGCCGGTTCGTGATCGAACTGTGGGTGCCCGGGCTGCGCACCATCCCACCGGGCCGGCAGGCCACCGTCTGGCGCACCGACGCCGACTACATCGGCCTGGACACCTACGACATCCTGCGCCAGCACGTCGTCTCGCACCACTTCCGCTTCGACGACACCGAGCAGGCCCGGCTGTACCGCAGCCCCCACCGCTACATCTGGCCGGCCGAACTCGACCTCATGGCCCAACTGGCCGGTTTCGCGCTGGAGTCCAGGCACGCGGACTGGTCCGGGGCCGCATTCACCGCCGAGTCCCGCTCCCATGTGTCCGTCTACCGGCTGGACGCCGCCCCGCGCGGAGGGTGAACCCGCCCACGGGGCCGGCCGCTTCTCAACGGCGCAGCAGCCGCAGCGCGAAGAGGGCCGCGCCCAGGTCGGCGAGGGCGGACGGGTCCGACAGGGAGCGGCCGGTCAGTTCCTCGACGCGGCGCAGTCGGTAGCGGACCGTGTTCGGGTGGACGAAGAGCCGCTCCGCGGCCTCCGCCGCCACGCCTCCCGCGGTGAACCACTGCCCCAGCGTCTGCAGCAGCCGTGCGCGCTCCGGCGCGGGCAGTTCCAGCAGCGGGCCCAGGGAGACCTCCACCAGACGGCTCGCCTCCGCGGGGGCCGCCGCGACCAGCATGGCCAGCGGGCTGTCGTCGAAGCGCGTGACGCCCGGCTCCTCGCCCGGCAGCCCGGCCAGCGCCAGCCGGGCGAACCGCAGGGCCTGCGGGGTGTCCCGGAGCGTGTCGAACGTGGGGCTGATCCCCACGCGTGCGCGCCGTCGGCGCAGCGCCCGCAGACTCACCGTCTCCGCATCACGGTGGGCGAGTGAGACCAGGCCGATCTGCTGGTCGGGCAGCAGCCGCCAGACCGACGGCACACCGGCTCGGCGCAGTGCCGTCTCGATCCCGGGCAGCGGCTCCTGGCCGGGATCCGGCACGGCGGCGGCCACGACCGCGTACGGGCCGCGCTCCGGCAGGCCCAGCTGCCGGGCCGCCTCCCACGGCGTCGTCCGGTCCGCGAGGGCGCCCGTGAACAGGGCCTCGGCCAGCGCCGACCGGCGCGCCTCACGCTGCAGCGCCAGCTCCGCACTCGCTTCCCGGTAGGCGGCTGCCACCGCCTCGGCGTACCGGCCGAACAGGGCCCAGATCTCCGACGACCCCGCCACGAGTTCCGCGTCCGTGACCTCCGGATGCCGACGGGCCTCCTCGACCAGCTCCGACCACAGGAACTCGAAACCCACCCGGTAGGCGTGCAGCGTGTCCGCCAGCGGCACACCCTGCTCGGCGCGCAGCCGCCCGGTCTGCAGGGCCGCCCCCACGTCCGGCCCCGCACCGAACGCGAACCGTCCGAGGAGCAGATCGGCGTTGCCCTCGCAGGACTCCCGGAGCGAGTCGGACGGGATCAGCGAGTCGTCCGCGTACGACTCGACCTCGGCCCGGATCCGCTCGGCCATCCGCTCACCCAGCTCCGGCAGCCGCGTCCGCAGCGCCGCACCCACATTCGGCAGACTCATACCCGCAGCGTACGACCGCTCGTTTGTTCCCGGGAACAAGGCCAGGGCGGGTGAGCTGTCCGCGTGACCATGGACGGCCGCGATCGCGCGGGCCAGCATGCCGTGAGCGTTGACGGAGGGGACTTTCGTGAGCGCCCGGAGCTGCGTGCGAGGAGGCATCATGGCCAATCTGGCGGACTTTCTGGTGGAGACGGCACGCCGTCTGCCCGACCGGCCGGCGCTGCGGCTGGGGACGGCGTCCCTCAGCTACGCCGAGCTGGACCGGCTGAGCGCCCAGGCCGCCACCCTGCTGCGCACCGAGGGCCTGCGCAGCGGCGACCGGGTCGCCCTGATGCTGCCGAACGTCCCCGAGTTCGTCGTCCTGTACTACGCCGTCCTCCGCGCCGGCGGCATCGTCGTACCGATGAACCCGCTGCTGAAGGAACGGGAGACGGAGTACCACCTGCGCGACTCCGGCGCCGTGCTGCTCTTCGAATGGCACCGGGCGCCCGGCGAGGGCGCCGCGGGCGCGGCCGCCGCGGGGGTGCGGCACCTGGCGGTCGAACCCGCCGCCCTCGCCGCCGAACTGGCGCCGCTGGAGCCGCGGTACGAGGTGACCACCGCCGCCGGGGACGACATCGCCGTCCTGCTCTACACCTCCGGCACCACCGGCCGCCCCAAGGGCGCCGCCCTCACCCACGCCGGGCTCCGCCACAACACCGACGTCAGCGTCAGCGAGGTCCAGCGCCTGACGTCCGAGGACGTGATCGTCGGCTGTCTGCCGCTGTTCCACATCTTCGGCCAGACCTGCACCATGAACGTCGCCGTCCGCAGCGGGGCGGCGCTCGTCCTCGTCCCCCGCTTCGACCCGCAGACGGTGCTCGACGCCATCGCCCGCGACCGGGCGACCGTCTTCGCGGGCGTGCCCACGATGTACGCCGCGCTGCTCCAGCACCCGGGCGCCGACGCGGCCGACGTGAGCAGCGTGCGCATGTGCGTCTCGGGCGGCGCCTCCTTGCCGGTGGAGGTCCTGCACGGCTTCGAACGGCGATTCGGCTGCATGGTGCTGGAGGGCTTCGGCATGTCGGAGACCAGCCCGGTCGTCACCTTCAACCACTCCGACCGGCCGCGCAAGGCCGGATCCATCGGCACCCCCATCCGCGACGTCGAGGTGCGGCTGCTCGACGACACCGGCCGTGACATCGCGCCGGGAGAGGTCGGCGAACTGGCCGTCCGCGGACCGAACCTGATGAAGGAGTACTGGAACCGGCCCGAGGAGACCGCCGCCACCATCCCCGACGGCTGGCTGCGCACCGGCGACCTGGCCCGCCAGGACGAGGACGGATACCTGTACATCGTCGACCGGAAGAAGGACCTCATCATCCGCGGCGGTTACAACGTCTACCCGCGCGAGATCGAGGAGGTCCTGCACGAGCACCCCGCGGTGGCCCTCGCCGCGGTCCTCGGTGTGCCGGACGAGCGGCTCGGCGAGGAGATCGCGGCGGCGGTCGTCCTGCGCCCCGGGGCCCAGGCCGACCCCGGGGAACTCCAGCGGTTCGTCCGCGACCGGGTCGCCGCCTACAAGTACCCGCGCCGGATCTGGCTGACGGACGCCCTGCCGATGGGCCCCAGCGGCAAGATCCTCAAGCGGGAGATCGCCGCCCCGCTCGTCTGACGGACCGGAACCCCCGACCCGGCGCGTGCCCGCAGCGGCCGCTGACTACGATCGCTGCGGTGCGGTACACGAGACGGCTCAAGCGCGGAGCTCTGGTCGGGGTCGGCCTGCTGCTCTTCGCCGGATGCGAGGACTCCCGGGGGAACGCCCCGGCGCGGCCCACCGGGCCGTCCGCCGTCGCGGCGTGTGTGACCGGGGCGGGGGAGCTGATCGCCGACGTGAACGCCGACGGCCTGCCCGACCGCGTCGACGATCCGTCGCACCGCGGCGCCGGGCTGACCGTCACCTTCTCCGTCGGCTCGGCCCGCGAGGCGACCGTCACGGCACGCGCGCTGGCCGACCGCACCGGGGGCCGCCAGGAGTACGTGAGCGCCGCCGTGGCGGACTTCGACCAGGACGGCTGGGCCGACCTGGTCGTCGTGGCCGGCGAGGAACAGGGCGGCGACGACCCGGTCCCGCCCCGCGTCGCCGAGCTGCGGCTCGGCCCCTTCTCCGACGCGGGGCGCGGACAGCGGATCGTGCCGCTCGACCTGGAGGCCACGAAGGACATCGCCGTAGCCGACTACGACCACGACCGCCACCCCGACCTGGCGGCGTACACCTACAGCGGCGACGGCACCTACGAGACCCAGGCCCGCCTCGGCGGCGCGGGCACCGGCCTGGGCCCCGACACCCGCAGCCACACCACGGACCAGGAGGCCACCGGATACCGGCCGCCCGCCGTACTCCCGCACTCCGGCCTCGCCCCGTTCTACCCGCCGTGCCCGGCGCACGCCCCCTCGGCGGGCTCGCGGGCGGTCAGGTAGCCGCGCCGGGCCGCGCGACGAAGCGAGCGATCTCTCCGGCCGCGCCGCGGGGCAGGCCGTCGACCGCCGTCCGCGGCAGTGCCGTGATCACGGTACGCAACCGGGCGGCGAGGTCCGGCAGCGGGGCCCAGGCCGCGGCGGGTGCGCCGACGACGGCGAGCAGCAGGTCACCCTCGTAGAAGTACGCGTCGAGCAGCGGCTCCTGAAGCAGCAGGCGCACCGCGAGGGGAAGGACGTACGGCAGCGCCACCTGCTGCGAGACGAGGGTGCGCAGATCCGCCGGACCGAGTTCGCCCAGCGGAACGCGCCGCAACGCATGCACCTTGCGTACCAAGGGGGTCGCGTCACCTGCAGGAGGCGTCCAGCGGGGCGGGTCCAGCTCGTCGAGCGTGCGACCGAGGTGGAGCAGACGGTTCACGGGAGCCTCCTGCCCAGGTCACGAGAGGGAGTCGAGGCCGAGCTCGTGGTTCTTGACCGCCTCGCGGACGGCACTCACGAAACCGGTCCAGAAGTGGTCGGCGTAGGGGCTGTCGGTGCTCGGCACGCCGGCCGTCGCCCTGCGCTTGGCCGCGCCGGAGAAGTCACCGAACATCGCGCTGCGCAGCGCCGTGGACAGTTCCAGCTGGGCGCCGGCGCCGGTGCGGGTGCGGTTGGCGATGTTGGCCGGGTCGTCGCCGTTGATGGGGTCGGTGGCGCCCGCGAAGACGACGGTCACGTTCCAGTCGGGGTTGCTCGCGGGCGAGGTCAGACCGTACTTCGTGAAGGCCGCCAGCAGGTTGCGCTTGAGCCGCTCGTCCCGGCCGCCGATGTTGATCTTCTTGACGGTCGTGTCGTCGAAGCCGTGCAGCGAGACGGCGTACAGGTTGTTGGCGCAGACGGCGAGGGCGGCCGGGTCGTCGCAGTGGGTGGCGGTGACGTGCTGCGAGGACGAGTTGGCCAGCGCCTCGAACATCCAGTAGTCCCGCTGCGGCTCTCCCGCCACCGCCGCGGTCGCCGGGTCGATGCCCACGTCGAAGGGCGTGTAACCGGCGACGGCCAGGCACAGCTCGCTGGTGCCCGCCTCTATCCCGCCGCCGTGCGGTGCGATCACCGCCGTGCTGCCGACGGGGCTGCTCGTGCTGCGGGCATTGTCCGTGAGCTGCGCCGGAGCGCCGATCCGGAACCGGCGCTGCCAGTCGGTGCCCTCCTTGGCCGCGGTCTTGGTGTACAGCTCGGTGTTGGATCCGTACAGGTCGGCTGCCGCGGCCGGCGTGGCGCCGTTGCCCATCACGGCGTTGACGGTGGGCAGGGCCGCGGCGACGGCGGCGACGGAGGCGAGGACGGTGCGTCTGCTGGTGTTGGTCATGGACTGATCCTGCATCACGGAGGGACGGCGTTCGCGCCGGGGCCCCGGCACGGACTTCGGTGAAGCCGGGCCAAGGTGTGCCGCGGCGCGGCTACTTGGGGTGCCGGTGGCAGAATGCGGCTTCATGCGTGCTGCGTACATCGAAGAGGTGGGCTCGGCGGGCGTCATCCGCTACGGCGAGATCACCGCCCCGCGGCCCGGTCCCACCGATGTCCTGGTGAACGTCCTCGCCACCACGGTCAACCCGGTGGACACCTTCGTCCGGTCCGGCGCCTTCGCCACCCCGATGGACTTTCCCTTCGTCATCGGGCGGGATCTGGTCGGCACGGTCGCCGAGGCGGGCCCGGGCGTCACCGGCTTCCGCCCCGGGGACCTGGTGTGGTGCAACAGTCTCGGGCACGACGGCCGGCAGGGCGCGGCGGCGGAGCAGGCCGTGGTGGCGGCCGGCCGGCTCTACCACCTGCCCGCCGGCGTCGATCCGTACGCCGCGGTGGCGGCGTTCCATCCGGCGGCGACCGCCTATCTCGCCCTGTTCGTGCACGGGCGGTTCCGCGTGGGCGAGACGGTGCTGGTCGCGGGCGCCGCGGGCAACGTCGGCAGCGCGCTGGTGACGATGGCGGTGCGGGCCGGCGCCCGTGTCCTCGCGACCGCCGGCGCCCGCGACGGGGCGTACTGCGCGGAGCGGGGCGCCGAGCAGGTCTTCGACTACCGGGACCCGGACCTGATCCGGAAGATCCGCGAGGCGGCGCCGTCCGGCATCGACGTCCTGGTGGACACGGCGGGCGTCAACGACCTGGAGAACACGGTCGACCTGCTCGCCCGCCGGGGTCGCGTGGTGCTGCTGGCCGGTGCCCGCAGCCGCCCCGTGCTGCCCGCCGGGGCGCTGTACACGAACGACCGCTCCGTCGTGGGGTTCGTCATCTCCCACGCCAGCCCCGACGAACTGGCCGAGGCCGCCGCGTACGTCAACGACCTGCTCGCCGGGGGTGACCTGCGCCCGCGGACCGTCGAGGTCTTTCCGCTGCGGGCGGCGGCCGACGTGCACGCACGGATGGAGGAGGGCGCACTGCACGGCGTCCGCCCGGTGCTGCGCCCGGACCTGCCGGTCACGGGCTGACGCCGGCCCGCCGGCTCAGGCCCGCTCCACCGTGACGGGCAGCTTCTTGATGCCGTTCACGAAGTTGGAGCGCACGCGGGGGACGTCTCCCGCCAGTTCGATGCTCGCCAGGCGCGGGATCAGCTCCTCGAACATGATGCGGATCTCGGTGCGGGCCAGCAGGTTGCCCAGGCACAGGTGCGGGCTGCCCTTGCCGAAGGTGATGTGGTCGTTGTGCCGCCGGCTGACGTCGAAGTCGTAGGGGTTGCCGAAGACTTCCTCGTCGCGGTTGCCGGAGGCGAACCACATGACGACCTTGTCGCCCTCCTTGACCTGCTTGTCGCCGAGTTCGACGTCCCGGGTGGCCGTACGGCGGAAGTGGTAGACGGGCGAGGCCCAGCGCAGGAACTCCTCGACGGCCGTGGGGATGAGGGAGGGGTCCTCCTGGAGCCGGGCGAGCTGCTCGGGGTGCTGGAGGAGGGCCAGCATGGAGTGGGTGATGGTGTGGCGGGTCGTCTCGTTGCCGGCGACGACGAGCAGCAGGAAGTAGTTGTCGAAGTCCTGCGCCGACAGCGGGACACCGTCGCGCGGGGTCTCGTTGACCAGCCGGGAGATCAGGTCGGTGCCGGTGCCGCCCTTGCGCTGCCGGGCCAGCTCACGGCCGTAGGCGAAGACCTCCAGCGAGGCGGGGGAGCGGAACGGCAGGTCGCGGTACTTCTCGCTCTCCTCGCTGTGCAGCAGGACGTCGGCGTAGTCCGGGTCGGTGTTGCCGATGATGCGGTTGCCCCAGTCGATGAGCTGCTGGTTGTCCTCCGGGGGCACGTCCAGCAGGCGGGCCAGCACGTTGATGGGGAAGTCGGCCGACACCTCCTTGACGAAGTCGAAGGTGCCCTTGGCCAGGGCGGCGTCCAGGGTGGTGGCGGTCAGGCCGCGCAGGAAGTCGGCGTAGCTGTTGATGACGCTCGCGCCGAACTGCCGCTGGAGCAGGCTGCGCATGGCGCGGTGACGGACGCCGTCCAGTTCCAGGATGGAGGCGCGCTTCTTGATCTGGTCGTCGTCGACCTCTTCGAGGTTGACGAACCGCGTCGACGTGAAGGTGCCGGCGTCGCGGTCGACGCGGGCGATGTCGGCGTGCCGGGTGACGGCCCAGAAACCGGAGTTGGGCGCCTCCTCGGGCTGCCAGTGGACCGGGTCCTCGTGGCGCAGGGTGTGGAACATGCGCCAGGGGGTGACGCCGTCGGTGAAGTTGTCGAGGTTCGCGAGATCGACGTCGGCCAGCGGCAGGGGCTCGCGCACGGCCTCGGTCACGGAGTGGGTGGTGATGGTCATGGGGCAGCGGCTCCTCGG
Organism: Streptomyces sp. NPDC051133; assembly: GCF_040682635.1. NCBI lineage: Bacteria > Bacillati > Actinomycetota > Actinomycetes > Kitasatosporales > Streptomycetaceae > Streptomyces > Streptomyces sp. NPDC051133. The sequence continues at coordinate 275,301 of NZ_JBFBBK010000003.1, read as the reverse complement.
CGTCACAGGTGGTTGGCGTACTCGGTGAACTCCCAGTCGGTGACGTGCCGTTGGAAGCGCGCGACCTCGTCGCGTTTGTACGCGAGGTAGGAGGTGGTGAAGTCCTTGCCGAGCACCTCGGTCAGCGCCGTGTCGGCCTCCAGCGCGTCGAGGGCGGCGGGCAGGGCCGTGGGCAGGACGGCGGACTTCGCGGGGTCGTAGCCGTAGCCCTCCAGCGGTGCGGGAGGTTCCTCACCGGCGAGCACACCGAGGAGGGCCGCGGCGAGGGTGCCCGCGATCAGCAGATAGGGGTTGGCGCTCGCGTCGCCCAGCCGCAGTTCGAAGCGGGCGCCGGAGCCCCGCTCGGGCGGGATGCGGACCATGGCGCTGCGGTTGTCCAGGCCCCAGTCGACCAGCCAGGGCGCGAGGGTGTCGGGGCCGAACCGCTTGTAGGAGTTGACCGTGGGGTTGGCCAGGGCGGCCAGCGCGGGGGCGTGGGCGAGGATCCCGGCCACGGCGTGACGCGCGGTGGCGGAGATGCCGTAGGGGGCCGACGGGTCGTCGAAGGCGTTGGCGTCCCGGTCGTCCACGCAGGACAGGTGGAGGTGGAAGCCCGACCCTCCGACGCCGTTGAACGGCTTGGCCATGAAGGTCGCGAGCCGGCCCTCCTTGCGGGCCAGCTCCTTGATCGCGGCCTTGAAGCGGAAGGCCCGGTCGGCGGCGGTCATGGCGTCGGAGTGGGTCAGGTTGATCTCGAACTGCGACCCGTCGAACTCGTGGTTGCCGCTGCTCACGCCGATGCCCAGGTCGCGCAGCAGGCGAAGGGTGCGCAGCAGGTGGTTGTCGCCGTCGGCGCGCAGGCCCGCGGTGTAGACGACGCCCGCAGCCTCGCTGTAGCGGCGCCAGCCCGGGGCGGTCCCGGGGGCCGCGTCGCACAGGAAGTACTCCAGCTCGGGGCCGACCACCGGGCGCAGCCCGTGCTCGCGACACCGGTCGACGACGGCCCGCAGCAGGTCGCGGGGGGACTCCGGCGCGGGCAGCCCGGTGGCCGGGTCGGTGACGTCGCCGAGGCAGGCGGCGACTCCGGGCTCCCACGGCAGGGCGGTCAGGGTGCTCAGGTCGGGGCGCACGCAGATGTCGGGCAGGCCGGCGTCCAGGCCGCCGGAGACCGGGACCACGTCGCCCTGGGGGCTGGTGTGGTAGACGGCCCGGCAGAAGGCCAGTCCGTGGTCGCAGGCGGACGGCAGATGGTCCAGCAGCACGTCCCGGGCCCGTTCGGTGCCGATGAGGTCGGGATAGGTCACGCGGACCACGTCGATGCCCTCGGCGGCCAGCCGCTCCTGGTGACGGTGGACGGGTGAGGTGTCGGATGCGCTCACCGGTGTCTCCTCTGGGGAAGGGGGCGCCTCCCGGAGCTCAGAGCGCTGGGGGAGGGGAAGAGGGCGGCCTCGGGCTGCCGAGAGGTGCAGCGGGCCGCCACTTGTTTGGTGCCAAACGGTAGGGACGGCCGTCACCTTCCCGCAAGGGTTCCGCCCCAGAAATTTATCCACCTGGATAGCTATTGACCAGAGGTCTCGCCGTTCCTATGTTGTTTGAAGCCAAACGAGTTGGGGGTGCGGTCATCCGCACCCCTTTGGCCGGGGGCCCGGACCTCGTTGTCCGGGCCCCGTTCCCCTCTCCCCGACGCCCCCCCTCAGCACCAGGAGGACCGGCCATGAAGGTCGTCGTCGACATGAACAAGTGCCAGGACCACGGCCAGTGCGTCTTCGCCGCCCCGGACGTCTTCGGCTTCGACGACGCCGGGCGCCTGGCCTACGTCCCCGACCCCGACGCGGCGCTGCGCGAGGAGGTCGAGGAGGCCGCCGACGTGTGCCCCCTGCAGGCCATCCGGATCGAGGACTGAGCGATGAGCGCGAGCGCGACCGTCGTCGTGGCCGGCGCCTCCATGGCCGGCCTGCGCACCGCCGAGCACCTGCGCGCCGCGGGCTGGGCGGGGCCGATCACCCTCGTCGGTGACGAGCCCCACATGCCCTACAACCGGCCGCCGCTCTCCAAGGAGGTGCTGGCGGGCAAGACGCCCTTCGAGTCCCTCGCGTTCCGGCCGCGGGCCGGCCTCGGCGACGTGGAGTGGCGGCTGGGCACGAAGGTGGTCCGGGCCGACCTGGACGCAGGCTTCGTCGAGCTCGACGACGGTGAGGCCCTGCCGTACGCCGGCCTGGTCGTCGCCACCGGTATGCGGCCCCGGCGGCTGCGCTGCCCCGGCCCCCTCGTCGGCCGGCACACCGTCCGCACCCTGGCCGACGCCCAGGGACTGCGGGAGGAACTGACCCGGCCGGGCGCCCGTGTGGTCGTGGTCGGCGCCGGCTTCATCGGCTGCGAGGTCGCGGCCACCGCCGTGGCCCTCGGAGCGGCCGAGGTCACCGTGGTCGACCCGCTGCCGCTGCCGATGGTCGGCCCGCTCGGCGAGCTGCTCGCGGAGGCCCTGCTCAGGCGCCACGAGGAGCGCGGGGTCCGGTTCGCCCTCGGTACCGGTGTGACCGGCTTCGACGGGGGCGACCGGGTCACCGGGGTGGTCCTGACCGACGGCACGGTCCTCGCCGCGGACGTCGTGGTGGAGTCGGTCGGCTCCGTCGCCAACACCGAGTGGCTCGACGGCAACGGCCTCGACCTCGGCGACGGCGTCCTCACCGACGGGCAGCTGCGGGCCGGCGGACGGCCCGGCGTGGTCGCCGTCGGCGACGTCGCCCGCTTCCCCAACGCCCGCTACGACGGCGTACCCCGGCGGGTCGAGCACTGGTCGATCCCGACGGACACCGCCAAGCACGCCGCCCGTGTCCTCGCCGCCCACCTCGGCGGAACCGACGCCGGGCTCGGCCCGTTCGCGCCGCTGCCGACCTTCTGGAGCGACCAGCACGACTTCCGGCTCCAGTCCTTCGGCGCCCCCGCCCTCGGCAGGGACGACGTGCGCGTCCTGGACGGCGACCCGGACGGCGACGTCCTGGCCGGCTACCACGCCGGCGGCCGGCTGGTCGGCGTCGTCGCCCTCGGCGGCCGGGCCGCCGCCGCGGCCGCCGCCCGCCACCGCGCCGAACTGCTGAAGCAGCCCGCCCTCACCGCCTAAGGACCCCTAAGGAACCCCCGTGACCAGTGTCCGTGGATACTTCCACCCCAAGACGGCGACGGGTGCCTCGTCGCTGATCCCCTCGCCGCCCTGGCGCTACTCCGGCGACCTGCTCACCGTCGAGTACCGGACCGATCCGGCCCGGGTGCGCGAGCTGCTGCCCGAACCGCTGGAACTCGCCGACGAGGACCCCGGCGCGGTCGCGCTGATCTGGGCCGACTGGCAGTCCTGCGCCGCCTCGGGCGACGAACTGCTGGATCCCGTGCGCGCCCAGTACAAGGAGGCCTTCGCGGTCGTCCGGTGCGGCTACAAGGGGCAGACCTACACACGCTGCGTCTACATCTGGGTGGACAAGGACTTCGCCATCGCCCGCGGACTGCACCAGGGCTACCCGAAGAAGCTCGGCTCCATCCACCAGACCCGCCCCCACCCCTACGGGCCCGCCCCGCGCATCGAGGCAGGCGCCCGCTTCGGCGCCACCCTCGCCGCCGCCGACCGGCGCCTCGCCCAGGCCGTCGTCACCCTGCGCGAGCCGTCCGGGACCAACGGCTTCGTCAACGGCCACCCGATGGCCCACCACCGCTGGCTGCCCTCGATCGAGAAAGGCAAGGGGCTCGCCCTCGACGAGCTGATCGAGACCGGCGCCGCCTCCTTCGAGGGCGGGCAGCCGTGGTCCGGCGACGCCGAGCTGGAGCTGTTCGAGGCGCCCACCGAGGAACTGGCCCGGCTGGAGATCCGCGAGCCGATCGCCGCTTACTACCGCCGGGTCGGCGTGGTCTGGGACGGCGGCCGGCTGCTGGAGTCCCGTACGTCCGGTGCCGAGTGACATCCCGAACCAGGCTAGGAGACACGACATGACCCACCACCTCATCACCGTCGCCGGCGTCACCGTCGACACCCGGCACTGGATCGGCGGCGCACGTGTCGCCTCCTCGGAGACCTTCACCGATGTCTCGCCGATCGACGGCGGCACCATCGGTGAGATCTCCCGCGCCACGGCGACGGAGGCCGCCGCCGCCGTCGCCGCCGCGAAGGCCGCCTTCCCCGGCTGGGCCGCCACCCCCCGCGCCGAGCGCGCCCGCATCCTGCACGCCGTCGCCGACGGCGTGGAGAAGCGGATCGAGGACCTGGCGATCGTCGAGACCACCGACAACGGCGCCCTCCTGCGCTCCCACCGCCGCGGCGTCATGCCCCGCGTCGCCCACAACTTCCGCTTCTTCGCCGACTGGCTGCTGGAGCTGGACCACCAGGACTTCGAGACCAGGGGCCACACCAACCACGTCAGCTGGGACCCGGCCGGCCCCTGCGTGCTGATCACGCCCTGGAACGCGCCCCTGATGCTCGCGACCTGGAAGGTCGCCCCGGCGCTGGCGGCCGGGAACACCGTCGTCCTCAAGCCCGCCGAGTGGTCCCCCCTGACCGCCTCGCTGCTCGCCGACATCGCCGCCGAGGCCGGTCTCCCGGACGGTGTCCTCAACGTCGTGCAGGGCTACGGCTCCGAGATCGGGGACGCCCTCACCTCCCACCCGGACGTGCGCCGGATCAGCTTCACCGGTTCCGTGCCCACGGCCAGGCACATCGCCGCCTCGGCCGCGGCGAACCTCACCCCGCTCAGCCTGGAACTCGGCGGCAAGTCCCCGCTGCTGGTCTTCGCCGACGCCGACCTGGACCTCGCCGCCGACCTCGCGGTGGAGCAGTACGACAACGCGGGCCAGGTCTGCCTCGCGGCCACCCGCGTCCTCGTCGAGGAACCGGTCGCCGAGGAGTTCACCCGGCGCTTCGTCGACAAGGCGACCCGGCTGAAGCAGGGCGACCCGCGCGACGAGTCCACCGACATCGGCCCCACCATCCACCCGCGGCAGCTGGAGAAGATCGACGGCTTCGTGCGGCGCGCGCTCGCGGCCGGGGCCCGCGCCGTGCTCGGCGGTCACCGGGGCGACGGCCGGTACTACGCGCCGACCCTGCTCACCGACGTCGCCCAGGACTCCGAGATCGTCCAGGAGGAGGTCTTCGGCCCCGTCCTCACCCTGCAGACCTTCACCACCGAGGACGAGGCCGTGACCCTGGCCAATGACACCCGCTTCGGCCTGGCCGCCACCGTCGCCACCGGTGACCGCGAGCGCGCCGAGCGCGTCACCGCACGGCTCGTCGCCGGCACCGTCTGGGTCAACTGCTTCTTCGTCCGCGACCTGCGGGCACCCTTCGGCGGCTCCCGCCACTCCGGTGTCGGGCGCGAGGGCGGCACCTGGAGCTTCGACTTCTACTGCGACCTGAAGAACACCGTCACCGCACCGAAGGGCTGGAAGGACCATGGGTGAGATCGTCGGGGCGGGCCTGCTCGCCCACGTCCCCACCATCGTGCTGCCCGAGCAGACCCGGCGGGAGCTGAACGAGGGCAAGGAGATCACCCTCGTCACCGGCCTGGAACAGCTCCGCAGGGACGTCTTCGAGCGCGACGGCTACGACACCGTCGTCGTCCTCGACTCCCACTGGGCGACCACCGTCGAGTTCGTCGCCACCGCGCAGGCCCGCCGCGCCGGGCTGTTCACCTCTGAGGAGCTGCCGCGCGGCATGTGCCGGATGCCGTACGACTTCCCCGGCGACCCCGAACTCGCCCACAACGTCGCGCGGTTCGCGGACGAGCACGGCACGTGGATCACCGCGATCGACGACGACCACCTGCCGATCTACTACGCCACGATCAACCTGTGGAAGTACCTCGGCGAGGGACTTCCCGACAAGCGCTGGGTGACCATCGGCGTCTGCCAGACCGGAGACATGGAGGACCACCTCCGTCTGGGCCGCGCGCTGGCCGACGGCATCGCCGCCACCCCCGGCCGCCGGGTGCTGCTGATCGCCTCGGGCGCCCTGTCCCACACCTTCTGGCCGCTGCGCGAGCTGCGCGACCACGAGGCGAGCGACCCGGCGCACATCTTCACGCCGGAGGCCCGCGCGGCCGACCACGAGCGCATCGCCTGGTTCAAGGAGGGCCGCCACGACAAGGTCCTCGACACCATGGACGACTTCTGGAAGTACAAGCCCGAGGCCAAGTTCTTCCACTACCTGATGATGGCCGGCGCCCTCGGTGAACAGGCGTGCACCGCGCGGGCCCGCCAGTACGGGGAGTACGAGAACTCCATCGGCACCGGACAGGTCCACCTCTGGTTCGACCGGCCCGCCGACGGCTGGACCGGCACCGGCCTCCCCGCCCCCGCCTCCCCGCGCACCCCGCACAGCCGTATCTAGGAGCCCCGCCATGCCCGAGTACCGCCGCATCCTCCTCGACGGCGCCACCGTCCAGGTCACCGTCGACGGCGACGAGCTCGTCGCCGCGGACGGCCGCCGCGTGAAGACCGAGGACGCCCACCACCTGCCCCCGGTCGTCCCCTCCAAGGTGATCGCCGTCCACCTCAACCACCGCAGCCGGGTCGACGAGTTCCGGATCGGACTGCCGGACACCCCGACCTACTTCCACAAGCCGACCTCCGCGCTCAACGCGCACAAGGGAGCCGTCGTCCGTCCCGAGGGCTGCAAGTGGCTCAACTACGAGGGCGAGGTCGCCATCGTGATCGGGAGGACGGCGCGCAACATCGCTCCGGCCGACGCGGGGGAGTACATCGCCGGCTACACGATCGCCAACGACTACGGCCTGCACGACTTCCGCGACACCGACGCCGGCTCCATGCTCCGGGTCAAGGGCTCCGACACCCTGTGCCCGCTCGGCCCCGGCCTCGTCACCGACTGGGACTTCCACGGCAAGCGGCTGCGCACGTACGTCAACGGCGAGGTGGTCCAGGACGGCTCCACCGACGAGATGACCTGGGACATGCACTACCTCGTCGCCGACATCGCCCGCACCATCACCCTGTACCCCGGCGACGTCCTGCTCTCCGGCACCCCGGCGAACTCGCGGCCCGTCCGGCCGGGCGACGTCGTCGAGGTCGAGGTCGAGGGCCTGGGCCGGCTCACGAACCGCATCGTCACCGGACCCACCGCCGTCCGCACGGACGTGGGCGCCCAGCCCACCGAGTCCGAGGAAGTGCTCTCCACCGCCCTCGGCGGCGACTGGGAATTCCGTGGCATCAGGCCGCCGAGGCGCTGACCCGGACGCCGCCGGTAGGGTCGGCGCCATGACCGACTCCGCCGAACCCGCCGGTGAGCGCCCCACCCGCAAGCGCGTGAACGACTACGGGACGGGCCGGGTCGCCCTGCTGGACGCCGCCGTCCGCGTGGTGGCCCGCGGCGGCCTGCGCAAGCTCACCTACCGGGCCGTCGCCCAGGAGGCGGGCGTCACCCACGGGCTCGTCGTGCACCACTTCGGTTCGCGGGACGCGCTGATCGAGGAGGCCGTCACCCACGCCATCCGCACCTCGCTGAACAGCAGCGCCCTGGAGATCGGCACGGGCGAGCCCGCCGACTTCGCCGGCGGTCTCGCGGACATGGTCGCCTCGGGCCCGGAGCTGCAGGCCTTCCAGTACGAGCTGCTCCTGGAGGCCCGGCGCCGGCCGGAACTGCTGGAGCACCTGCGCGCCCTGTACGAGGAGTACTTCGAGGCCACCCGGCGCGAGCTGTCCCGCATGCTTCCCGGCACGGTCGGCCGCGGCACGTCCCGGCTCGTCTTCGCCGCGCTGGAGGGTCTGGTCCTGCACCAGCTCGTCTTCGGGGAGCGCGAGGTCACCGAAGAGGCTCTGGCCGAGCTGCGCGCCCTTCTCCAGAGGCTGGCCGAGACCCCGGCCGCCGAGAGCTGACGCCCTCCTGACGAGCCTTCCGGCAGTCTGCCGGGGAGCGCGCGTACTCGTCCCCGGTCACGGGGCGTAACCGAGTGCTCCCGCGGCGGGATTGCCTGCCCGCACCCCCTTGTCAAACGGATAGTTCCGCCCCACGATGAGGCAACTCGTTTGGCCTGAAACGACATCCCCCTTCTCTGGCAGGTGATCCGAGTGGACAGTCAGACGGCTTCCGCGGAGCGGACCGTACGGGACGCCCCCACTGCAGCCACGCTCAAACCCAACGCCCTGGGTGTCCTGGGCATCCTCTTCTTCGTCCTGTCCGCCCAGGCTCCGCTGACGGGTATCGCCGGTGCGGCTCCCCTCTCGGTCGCCCTCGGAGACGGATCCGGTACACCGGCCGCGTACGTGCTGGCCGGCGCCGTGATCCTCCTCTTCTCCGTCGGATTCGTCGCCATGGGCCGGCACGTCGTGGACGCCGGCGCCTTCTACACCTACATCGGCACCGGACTCGGCCGGACCGCCGGCGCGGGCAGCGCGAGCGTCGCCCTGTTCGCCTACTGCGTCATCCAGGCCGCGATGTACGGCCTGTACGGCTCGATCGTCAGCGGACTCCTCGCCGCCCACGCCGGCCACCACCTCCCGTGGTGGGCCTGCACCCTGCTCACCATGGCCGTGGTGCAGGCTCTCGGCGCCGCCGGGATCGAGATGGGCGCCCGGGTCCTGGCCGTGTTCGTGCTTGCCGAGTTCAGCATCCTGCTGGTCTTCAGCCTGGTCACGCTGTTTCAGGGTGGCGGCCCCGAGGGACTCGGCGTGACCGACAGCTTCTCCCCGGCGGCGGCCCTGCAGGGCGCACCGGGCGTCGCCGTCATGTTCGCGGTGGCGTCGATGTTCGGCTTCGAGGCCACCGCCATCTACGGCGAGGAGGCGAGGGAGCCGAAGAAGACGGTCCCGCGCGCCACCTACCTCTCGGTGATCGTCGTCACCGGGTTCTTCGCACTCACCTCGTGGATGCTGATCTCCGCCTACGGCGCCTCGAAGGCGCCCGGAGCCGCGGGCGAGGCGCTGGCGAGCGGGGACTCCGCCGGATTCGTCTTCGCGCCCATCGCCGCCCAGTTCGGCGGCTGGGTGGGCGACGTCCTGCCGGTCCTGCTGGCCACCTCCCTGTTCGCCGGCATCCTGACCTTCCACAACTCGGCCAACCGCTACCTGTTCTCCCTCGGCCGGGACGGGCAGCTGCCCACCCGCCTGTGCGGCCTCAACAGCCGGCACTCGCCGTGGGTCGCGGGCTGCGTCCAGACCGTGATCGCCGTACTGCTGGTCGTGCCGTTCGCACTGGCCGGCAAGGACCCGGTGCTCACCCTCTTCTCCTGGTTCAGCGGCCTCGCCGTCCTCGCGATGATGCTGCTCTACCTGCTGACCTCGGTGTCGGTCGTCGTGTTCTTCCGCCGCCGGCGCGTGGACACCCGGCTGTGGAACACCCTGATCGCCCCCGTACTGGGCGCGCTCGGACTCGCCGGCGCCATCTGGCTCATCCTCGCCAACTTCACCACCCTGATCGGCGGCGAGGCGAGCACGGCCCTGTGGCTCGTGCTGTCCGTACCGGTCGTCCTGGCCGTCGGCATCGCCAACGAACGCGTCCGACGCCGGCGCACCGCCCCCGCCGTCCCCTGACACCGCCCGGCCGTCCGCCCCGCACGGCGCCCGGGGCGGACGGCCGCCCACCCTGCTCCACCGCCGACCCCTGGTCTGGAGGACCGCATGACCACAGCCACCCACGACACCTGGCTCCACCGCGCCAAGACGCTGCAACCCCTTCGTGCGCATCTGATCGACGGCGCCGAGGAGGCCGGTGGCGGCGGCACCTTCGCCGTGGTGTCCCCGCGCGACGGCCGGACGCTGACCGAGGTCGCCGACGCAGGCGCCGCCGAGGTCGACGCCGCCGTGGCGGCGGCCCGCCGCGCCTTCGACCACGGACCCTGGCCGCGGCTGTCCCCCGCCGACCGGGGCCGGGTCCTGGTACGCCTCGCCGGGCTCCTCGAGGAGCACCGGGCCGAGCTGGCGCTCACCGTCAGCCTGGAGATGGGCAAGCCCATCACCGACGCCCACGACATCGAGCTGAGGGCCGTCGTCAACACCTTCCGCTGGTACGGCCAGCTCGCCGACAAGCTCACCGACGAGTCCCCGCACACCGCACCGGACGCGCTCGCCCTCGTCACCCGCGAACCGGCCGGCGTCGTGGGCGCCGTCGTCCCCTGGAACTTCCCCCTGACGTTGGCCGGCTGGAAGATCGCCCCCGCCCTGGCCGCCGGCTGCACGGTCGTCCTCAAACCCTCGGAGCACTCGCCGCTGTCCGCGCTGCTGCTCGGCCGGCTCGCCCTGGAGGCCGGTCTGCCGCCGGGCGTGCTCAACGTCGTCAACGGCGACGGCCCGGTGGCCGGCCGCGCCCTCGGTCTGCACCCCGGCGTGGACGTCCTCGCCTTCACCGGATCCACCGCCGTGGGCCGCCACTTCCTGCGCTACGCCGCCGACTCCAACCTCAAGCGCGTCTGGCTGGAGCTCGGCGGCAAGTCGCCCAACATCGTCCTGCCCGACGCCCCCGACCTGGACCGGGCCGCGGCCACGGCCGCCTGGGGGATCTTCTTCAACCAGGGCGAGATGTGCACCGCGCCCTCCCGGCTGCTGGTGCACTCCTCCATCGCCGACCAGGTCACCGAGGCCGTCGTCGAGCGTGCCCGGACCCTGCGCGTCGGTGACCCCCTCGACCCCGCCACCGAGATGGGCGCCCTGGCCGGCGAGCAGCATCTGGGCCGCGTACTCGACCACATCCGCACCGGCGGCGACGACGGCGCCCGGCTGCGCACCGGCGGAGCCCGCACCCTCACCGAGACCGGCGGCACCTACCTCGAACCGACCGTCTTCGACCGGGTCGCCCCGGACAGCCGCCTGGCCCGCGAGGAGATCTTCGGACCCGTGCTGTCCGTGCTCGCCTTCGACGACCTCGACCAGGCCGTCGACCTCGCCAACGCCACCGAGTACGGCCTCGCCGCCGCGCTGTGGACCTCCGACCTGTCCACCGCCCACCGGGTCTCCCGGGCGCTGCGGGCCGGCACGGTGTGGGTCAACTGCTACGAGGAGGGCGACCTGACCGTGCCCTTCGGCGGCATGAAGCAGTCCGGCAACGGACGCGACAAGTCCCCGCACGCGCTGGAGAAGTACACCGAACTGAAGACGACCTGGATCCAGCTGTGACACACCGCCCGCTGATCGCCGTACCCGCCCGCTTCTCCGCGACCACCTCGGCCCTGCGGTACGCGGCGGAGGTCAACGCCCGCGCCCTGATCGAGGCCGTCTGGCGGGCGGGCGGCGAACCCGTCTCCGTCCACCCGCACGCACCCGGTGGCACCGCCGACCCCACCGAGGTCGCCGCCCGGCTGGCCCGCTTCGACGGACTGCTGCTCCCGGGCGGCGGCGACCTCGCACCCCACCGCTACGGCGCCGCCGACACGCACGACGCCGTGTACGACGTCGACGACGAACAGGACGCCTTCGACCTGGAAGTCGCCCGGCAGGCACTGGCCGGCGGACTGCCGCTGCTCGCCGTCTGCCGCGGCCTGCAGGTGGTCAACACGGTGCTGGGCGGGACGCTGCACCAGGACATGGGCGGCCCCGCACGCGAGCACCGCCACGTCCGGCACCCCGTCGCCCTCGCCCCCGGCTCGGCCCTGGCCGCCGCCACCGGCGTCGACAAGGTGGAGGCGTCCTGCTACCACCACCAGCACATCGACCGGCTGGGAGAGGGACTGACGGCCACCGCACGCGCCGCCGACGCGACCGTGGAGGCCGTCGAACGCGCCGGGGGGCCCGGCTGGTTCCTGGCCGTGCAGTGGCATCCGGAGGACACCGCGCACGAGGACCCGACCCAGCAGCGCCTCTTCGACGCGCTGGTGCGTGCCGCCCGGACGGCCGCCTGAGCCGGGGCCGCGGACGCGTCACGGGCCCGGCCCCGCCCGGCGTACGGCGGGGCCTGCGTGCCGGCGCCGGACGCGGCCGGGTCAGTTCTTCGGGCGCCGTCCGCTGCGGCGGGGCGTGGGGCTCTCGCCGTTCAGCAGCGTCCTGCGCCGCTCCTCGCCCTCCTCCTCGACCTGGAGGACCACGCGCCGCAACACGTCGGCGAGGCCACGGCACTCCGCGTCGCTCAGCCGGGCGGTGACGAACGCCTCCTCCTCGTTGAACGCCGGGAACACCCGGCGCATGAACTCCTCGCCCTCCTCGGTGAGGGTCAGCAGCACGAGCCGTCCGTCGCTGGGATGACCGGCGCGCCGCAGCAGACCACGCGACTCCAGCGTCCGGGACACCCCCGTGAGCGTCCCCTTCGAGATCCCCGCCTCCTCGGCGACGTGCCGGGTCTCGGACTCGCCCCAGACCCACACCACCCACAGCACCACGAAGGCGGTCCAGGTCAGGTCCGAGCCGCGCAGCACGGAGTTCTCCAGGTGCTGGCGTACGGCGGACGCCGCCCGGTAGATGTTGGCCACCGCGGCCATCTGTTCCCGGCGGACGGCGATGCCGCCGAGCTTCGCCTCCGCGAGCTTCTCCGCTTCGCTGATGGACCGCTGGCTGGGCACGCTGGCTCCCTCGTGTCGACGCCGGGTCACGGACTCGGGGCCCGTGGTCGTTCGGTGCCAAATTGTACGGTCGGGGTGATCGGCCGTGGAGGGGACGGGACCCGCGCACCGTGCACCCGTCCGGTGCTCCGGCTCACCGGCCGCACAGTTCCCACAGCCCCCGCCCCAGCGTCGTCAGCCCGCCCGTCAGGGACAGCAGCAGCACCGCTCGCCGGAGCCACACCTGCGGCACCCGCCGTACCAGGGTCTGGGCGACGACGGTCCCCGCGCCGAGACCGGCCGCCGTGGTGAGCCAGGCCGCGGCGGAGAGACGGGGCAGGCCGTTGGCGGACACGGAGAAGAGGTTCAGCAGCACGCCGTGGAACAAGGCGTTCGGCACGAACTGCCGCATCGGCCAGCCGGCGTTCGCCGCGTACAGGGACAGCGCCGGACCGCCCACGCCGGCGGCGGCGTTCATGAACCCGCCCGTCCCGCCCGCGACCGCCGCGCCCGCGGCCTGACCGGGAGCCGGCCGCCCGCCGGTCACCGCACGCCCCGCAGGGCGGGCGCGTTCGTCAGCCGAGCACGAGCGGCAGCCGCGCCGCGAGTCCGCCCAGGGCGGTCCTCTCCCCGTCGGTCGGTGTCCGGCGTCCGGTGCCGACCAGCAGCGCGTCCCTGTCGGAGAACGCGGAGGGGAACGAGCCGCCGGCGATCGTCTCCAGCGCCGCGCGTGCCGCCGCCAGCGTCTCGGCGGGCGGTGCCGCGGCCGCAGGCAGATGGGCGATCAGGTCCAGATGGTGCAGCGTCCACTCGAGCACGTACGCCGACAGGTAGTCGCCGACGGTCAGCACCTCGCCCTGGGTGCTGACGCGGGCAGCGGGATCGGCGAGCCCGGCGGCGCGGCCCGCGGCGCGGCCCACGTCGTCGAGGTGGAACCTGAGCAGCTCCGGCTCGCCGTACGCGGCCGCCAGCCGGGGGATCAGCGCATCGAGCGGATCCTCCCCCGTCGGAGGAACGACCGGCTTCCAGTAGCTGAACGCGTCCACGGTCGGCTCCGTCCCGGCGGGTGTGACCAGGGTGATCAGGACGTCCTGCGCGTCGATGACCAGGTGGCACACCAGGTCCCGGACCAGCCAGCCGGCACAGCCCGACGGCAGGGCGAAGTCCGGGTCCGGTACGGCGGCGACCGCGTCGAGCAACGCCGTCCACGAGCGTGAGAAGAGATCCACCGCGGCACCGTACGGCCGGGGCGGAACGGCGGACAACCGCATTCCGCGGCGTTGCGCCGAGCGCGGGGGCGGGCGCCCGCCCCAACCCGGCATCCATGCCCGAGCGGAGATCAGGCGGGGCCGAGCCCCACGGCTGCGAGGGCGGCGGCGAGTTCCCGGCGTGCGGGCGGCGTCAGACCCCGCAGGGGGCGCGGCAGGCCGGGGTGGTCCACCAGGCCGAGGAGTTCGGCGGCCGTGGCGACGACGCGCAGGCTGCCGTACCGCCGGAACAACCGCCACAGCGGCTCCAGTTGAGAGGACAGGGCGGTTGCGCGTGCCGCCTCCCCGGAGCGCGCGGCCCGGGTGAGGGCGAGGGCGGTGGCGGGGAACAGGCCACCGACGACCGAGTACCAGGCGTCGCACCCGGCATTGAGGCCGGTCGCGGCGGTCCAGTCACCGCTCACGCCCAGGGTGACGGTGTCCGGGAGCAGGGCCCGCAGCGCGTCGACACGGGCACCTGCCCCGGCCGGGTCGTCCGGCACCGGCGGGATCTTGACGGCGGCGACGTTCGGCAACGCGGCGATGCGGGCGTGGAGTTCGTCGGTGAAGTGGACGTGGGTGGTGGCCGGGTTGTCGTACACGCACAGCGGCACCGAGAGTTCCCGGGTGACGTCCTCGTACAGCCCGAACACCTCGTCCTCGGTGAGCGGCTGGTAGGTCATCGGGGCGAGCAGGACCGCGGACGCGCCGGCCTTCTGCGCGTCCTCGGAGAGAGCGAGGACCTGGGAGGTCCGCAGCGCGCCGATGCCCACCATGACCGGCACCCCGTCGGCGGCCTCGACCGCGAGCGCCGCGACGCGGGCGCGCTGCTCGCGCGAGAGGTAGGCGTAGCCGCCGGTGGACCCGAGGGCGCCGATGGAGTCGACGCCCGCGGTGGCGAGACGGGTCACGAGGGCACGGAACGCCTGCTCGTCGATGCCGGTCTCGGTGGTCGGAGTGAGGGGAAAGGCGCTGAGGCCGTGGAACATGGCGGTTCCTTCTGGGAGAGGCTCGCGGGCGGGGCGGGGCGGGGCGGGGCGGGGCGGATTGAGGTGAGGCAGGGGGTGCGGCGGACGCCGGGCCCGGAGGCCGGGCCGTGCTTCCGCCGCACACGCCATCGTGGCGCGCGGGTCAGGAGGGGGTGGCGTGCGGGCTGTGGGCACGGACCGCTGCCGCGACCGCGGCGTCGTCGGACCGGCCGCGCGCCCGGAGACCCGTGACGACGCCCTCGACGTTCTCCTGCGGCTGGTTCTGGCTGAGCTTGAACTTCGCCTCGACCCGGCTGATGACCAGCTCGACGCCGACGACCGCGCGCAGCCGCCCCTCGATGTACTTCGCCGGGGCCTGGTCGACCGACCACGGCTCGGCCCCACCCGCTTCGTGCCGGTCGGTCAGACGGCGCATCTGCGCCTCGATCCAGTCCGGGTCGTCGTGCACGACCAGCTGCCCGTACACATGGGCGACCACGTAGTTCCAGGTCGGCACCACGCGGTGGTGCTCGCGCTTGGTCGCGTACCACGACGGCGTGATGTACGCCTCCGGGCCACGGACGATCACCATGGCCTCGCCCTGCACCGGCTCGCGCCACTGGTCGTTGGCGCGGGCCATGTGACCGGTCAGGGAGCCGTGCTCACCGGCGTCCGGGTCGTACTCGAAGGGCAGCAGGGTGGCCACGAGCCCGTGCGGCGTCATGGTGATCAGATCCGCCGCTCCGTGGTGGGTGAGCAGGTCACGGACGGCGTCCTCGGGGGGTACGAAGTGCCGGGGGAGGTACACGGTCGTCCTTCCGGTGAGAGGCGGTGGGCAAGCAGCCCTGGAGGGGGTTTTCGCGGAGCCAGGTCAGGACCTGCTGGGCGTGTTCGTTCGGCGGGAAGACCGGATGGAAGACGTGCTCGATCACGCCGTCGCGGACGACGAGGGTAAGCCGTGTGAACAGCCGCTTGCCGTCGGCCTCGAACGTGGGCAGGCCGAGGGCGTCGGCGAGGCCGAGGGCCGGGTCGGACAGCATGTCGAAGGGCAGTCCCAGCCGCTGCACGACCTCGTTCTGGTAGTCGCCGTCCTGACTGGACAGCCCGTAGACCCGGCCGGCGCCGGCCTCCAGGAGATCCTGGAAGTGGTCGCGGAAGCCGCAGGTCTCGGGGGTGCAGCCGCGGGCGCCCGGGATGGAGTTCCAGCCCTCCGGCAGATCGGTGCCGGGGCGGCCGGTGAGGGGATAGACGTAGATCACCGTACGGCGCGGCCCGAGGGCGTCCAGCCGGACCTCCCGGCCCGCCGTGTCGCGCAGGGTGATCCGCGGTGCCTTCGTCCCGGGCAGGTGGTCGGCGGCGCCGTCGGCCTCCGGGGCGGGCAGGTCCGCGGGCAGCGTCAGGTAGTCCTCGCCGCCCGGCCCGGGCTTCCCGGGCGGTACGACACCGCTGCCCCGGTGCGCGGCGGTGTTCAGGTTGCCGATCAGCACCGAGCGGCGGGCGGTCAGTGCCTCGATGCGCTCGGTCAGCTCGTCGATGGCCTCGCGGTAGCTCGCCAGCGAGGCCGGGCAGTCGTCGGCGTGCGGCCGCCCGGCGGCCAGGCACTCGAGGAAGGGCCGGGTGCGCTCGACGGGTATCCCGAGCCGGTGCAGGGCCTTGATCTCCCGTACGAGGCGTACGTCGTCCTCGTCGTAGTCCCGGTAGCCGTTGGCGAGGCGCTCGGGTGTGATCAACCCCAGCGTCTCGTAGTACCGCACCGCCTTGGCCGTCACACCGGCCCGACGCGCGAGCTCACCGATCCTCATGCCGCCCACCTCGCTCAGCTCGTCCACACGCTAAACCCTGCCCTCAAGGGCAAGGTCAAGCGACGGGGAGCCGCGATACGGGCCGCGGCGGCGCAACGGGCGGAGTTCCCGTCACGCCTGAGACCGGGGCGGACGCTCCGCCACTCCTGCCGGGGCGGGCCCGGTCAGGCGGCCCGCATGCGGTCGAGCAGTGTCCGTGCCTCGACCGTGCGGCGGTGGTCGGGACCGAAGGCGGCGAGGCAGGCGTCATGGGCGGCCGAGGCGCGGGCGCGGGCCTCGGTGTCACGGCCCAGCCCCAGCAGGGCGGTGGCCACGGCCAGTTCCACGGCGCCGGTCTCCGCGCGGTGGTCCTCGTCGGGCAGGGCGCGGCACAGCCCGTCGGCTCGCTCCGCCTCGGCGAGCGCCTCCTCGTGGCGGCCCTGGCCGTTGAGGCTCCGGGCCAGGCCCAGCCGCAGGACCAGCGCGAACCGGTCCGACGTGTGGTGGGCGGCGAGCGCCTCACGGGCGAGCGTCTCGGCCTCGGTGTGCCGGCCCTGCGCGTTGACGGCGAAGACCAGCCCGTTCCGGGCGGCCACCGCTATGTCCGGCATCTGCGGCCCCGTGCCGCGCGCGGCTGTGCGGGCGACGGCCGCGCACTCCGCCTCGCACTCGGCGTGCCGGGCGAGTGAACTCAGCACCTGGGCACGGTCCGAGCGCACTTTCAGCGTCTGCGCGTGTTCGGCGCCGAAGATCCTGCCGAACACCGGCAGCAGCGCGTCGTACACGGCGAGGGACTCCGCGTGGCGGCCCTGGGCGCCCATCGCGAGCGCGGCGACCGTCATCGCCAGCGGCCCGTAGGGGTCGTCGCGCACGTGGGAGCGGGCCTCGGCCACGGCGCGCGCCTCGGCCTCCGCCTCGGCGTAGCGGCCGGCGTGGTACAGGGCCGCGGCCCTGGCCAACGGGGATGTCGTGGACTGCCCGGCGTCGTCGCGGCCACGGGGCCGGGACCGGAAGAGTTTCATGGGCCGGAGCATACGGACGTCGTGCCGCGGGTCGGAGGGGGTGGCGACTTACCCGCATCGGGAAGGCACTCCCGATGTCCCCCGATGTCCCCGCGGATGTCCGCACCCCGGATGCCCGCACCCCGATGCCCCCCAGGTTACCGGCGCCGAAAAACACTCCGGCCGACCGGGCGGATCGTGCGACCGTGAGGCGTGACGAAGATCGGGGACGGAAGTCTGTACGCGTACCGGGTGCGCGGACTCGGCCGCGTTGGAGTGGTCCTCTGGCTCGGTGGCCGGGGTGACGCACCCGATCAGGTGGTGGCGTCGCCGGAAGCGGCCGGCCGCCGGCGGGTGCCGCTGTTCGTGACGGTCCGGCAGGCCCGGGCGTACGCGGCCCGGCGAGGGCGACGGCTCGCCACCTCCGGGGCCGACACCCTGGAACTCGCCCGCGTCGAACGCCGGCTGGCGGATCCCGGACGCCGCCAGGTCCCGCCGGGCCTCGTGCTGGAGGCGTGGAACTTCTTCGAGGACCTGGCACGCGGGCTCGACGCGGCCGACCGGCTGCCCCGGCAGACGGCGCTGCACGACAGCGCGTACGAGAAGCTGTTTTCCGGCGAGTGCACCGCATGGACACCGGACGAGGAACGCGCGGTGCTCGGCCTGCTCCGGGCCGGCGCCGACCTGTGGAACTCGGGCCAGGTCGCCCTCCCGTCCGCCGCCGACGCCGTCGGCCCGTCTGCCGCCGGTTGTCACATCCACGGGTCCCGCGGTGTCTTCATGCCGAACAGCCCGTCAGAGCGATGTACGAGGAGATGACGATGGTGCTTCGCGTGCCGAAGGCTGAGCTGCCGGCCGAGCTCAGCGCGAACATGATCAAGCAGCTCGGTGCCGTGCCCGAGCCCGTCGAGGTGGCGTTCAACGTGCCCGA
Source organism: Streptomyces sp. NPDC051133 (assembly GCF_040682635.1). Lineage (NCBI taxonomy): Bacteria > Bacillati > Actinomycetota > Actinomycetes > Kitasatosporales > Streptomycetaceae > Streptomyces > Streptomyces sp. NPDC051133. The sequence continues at coordinate 256,939 of NZ_JBFBBK010000003.1, read as the reverse complement.
CGTCGCCACGGCCAACCTGGAGTTCTCGGCCAGGGTGGCCGAGTGGAGCGCTGCCGAGGCGAGCCTCAAGTCGTTCGCGCACATGGCTGTCGCCGCGCAGGTCGGCTGCAGCTGATGCCTGGACATCGGCTACTTCCAGGCACTGAACGAGAAGCTGGACCCGGCCAAGGCGAGCCAGGTGCCGCGCTGGCGGGAGTCGGAGGTGTTCTCGCCACTGGAGCGGGACGTGATGGAGTACGCCGAGGCCATGACGGACACGCCGACCACCGTCACCGACGAGATGTCGGCGAGCCTGCTGGAGCGGATCGGCCCGGCGGCGCTGGTCGAGCTGACCGTCTTCATCGGCTTCGTCAACCTGGCGACCAGGACGAACACGGCGCACGGCATCACGTCACAGGGCTACGCCGACGCGTGCGAGATCCCGCTGGCGGCGCGTCCGCAGGCGTCCGGGGCGGCGTCCACCGCATGACCGAGGACCCGTTCGTCGCCCACCGCGGCCTGCTGTTCACGGTCGCCTACGAGTTGCTCGGGTCGGCGGCCGACGCCGAGGACGTGCTCCAGGAGTCCTGGCTGCGCTGGGCCGACGTGGACCGCACGCAGGTGCGCGACCCGAGGGCGTACCTCGTGAGGACCGTGACACGGCAGGCGCTCAACCGGCTGCGCACGTTGTCGCGCAGCCGCGAGGACTATGTCGGCGAGTGGCTGCCGGAGCCGTTGCTGACCAGTCCTGATGTCGCCGAGGACGTCGAACTCGCCGAGAGCGTCTCGATCGCGATGCTGACCGTCCTGGAGACGCTCGGCCCGACCGAGCGCGCGGTGTTCGTGCTCCGCGAGGTGTTCGAGCTGCCGTACGGGGAGATCGCCGAGGCCACCGGCAAGTCCGCCGCCACCGTGCGGCAGATCGCCCGGCGGGCACGCGAGCATGTGACGGCCCGTCGGCCACGGGTGCGGGTGAGCCGGGCGGAGCAGCGGGCCGTGGTGGAACGGTTCCTGCTCGCCCTGCGCACCGGGCGGCTGCAGGAGATGCTGGAGATCATGGCGCCGGACGTCGTCCTGATCGCCGACGGCGGCGGGGTCGTGGCGGCCGTGACGGTCCCGGTCCACGGTGCCGGACCGGTGGCTGAGCTGCTCGCGCGCGCGAACCAGGCGGTCGCCTCCCTGGAGACGACGACCGTGTGGCTCAACGGCGCCCTCGCGGGCCGGATCGAGTTCGACGGCGAGCCGGCGGCGGTGAGCCTCGCGGTGGAGGACGGACGGATCACCGGCGTCTACGTGGTGCGGAACCCGCACAAGCTGACCCGGCTCGACGCACCTGCCGAACTCACCAGGTGACCCCTGCCGTTCGGTCACGGCTCGGTGTCTCTCCGGACGGTGACGGGGAAGTCGACGTGGCGGAAGGGGTTGGGCAGTCCGTGCTCGGCGGCCCGGGCGGGGTCGTCGACCCGGGTGAAGGCGCGGATCAGGCTCTCCTTGACGCCGAAGACGGCGTCGGAGTCCAGGTACCGGGAGCCGTCGACGAACAGATGGGTGGTCAGGGTGCGGATGCCGGGCGCGGACACCTCGATGTGCAGGTGCGCGGCGCGGTTGGCATGCCGTCCCGTGGCCCTGAGCAGACGGCCGACGGGGCCGTCGGTGGGGATGGGGTAGCAGTTCGGCACGATGGTGCGGAACCGGAACCGGCCGTCGTCATCGGCGGTGAACAGTCCGCGCAGATTGCGGTCCGGCACCTCGCCGGGCCGCTGCACGTCGTAGAAGCCGTCGGCGTCGGCCTGCCACACGTCCACGCGCGCGCCCGCCACCGGGTGGCCGTCGGCGTCCATGACCCGGCCGGTGACCAGACACGGCTCACCGCCCTGCCCGGCCTCGTCGATGCTGTCGCCGAGCGCCCGCGGCGGCGAGTCGACCAGGTGGAAGGGGCCCTCCACGGTCGACTCCGTGAACCGGCCGTCCGCCGGGTTGTTCAGCGTCTCCACCAGCATCGACACACCCAGCACGTCGGACAGCATGATGAACTCCTGCCGGGTGTCGTCGCACGTGCGGCCGGTCTCGGTGAGGAAGCGGACGCCCGCGGCCCACTCCTCGGTGGTCAGCCCGACCTCCTTGACGAAGGCGTGGGTGTGCCGCACCAGCGCGCCGAGGACCTGCCGCAGGCGTTCGTCGGCCGTGCCGGCGAAGCTCGCGGCGACGATCTCCGCGGAACGCTCCGCCTCGAACAGCCCGGACGGCGGGGCCGGGGCGGGCGCAGGGGTCGGGTCCAGGATGTGGTCGGTCATCTCTCCGCTTCCCGGCCGGCCGCGACGCGCGGGGCTCCGCGGCGGCCTGATGGTGGGGTACCCCGTCGACCAGGTCCCCGAGTGGATGCGCGCACACCACAGCGACGGTGTCCCCGGACCGGTCGCGGATGCGGCGGACGGCCTCGTGCGGGGCGCGAGGCCGGTCGGGATCAGCGCTCGCAACGGCCGGCCCCCGGGCACCGGCGCCGCGGCCTCGGTGCCCGCGCGGACCGCTTCGCCGCCGTCCGCCGCCGTCCGCCGGTGCTGGGAGCGGAGCTGCGGGGGGAAGGCGTTCGAGGCCGACGAGCCCGGCGGTTCCCCGGCTTGCGGCGCGCTGGTGCCGACGGCCGGTGCACATGGCCGTACCGGTCCGGGGCGTGGGCCGGTGCGGCCCGCGCGGCCCGGCGGCCGGCCTCGATCGCGGCGACGATGCCGGCCGGGCCGCCCGTGCGCTCGAAGCGCCACCGCGACGCAACGCCCGGGTCGGCGAGGCATCCGCTCCGCGGGGGATCGTCCGGCGGCGCGGCGGCGACGGCCTCGCGCGGATGCCGTACGGCCCGGTCCACCGCCCGGGCGTCGGCCGTCCGCCCGGCACGCGGCATCAGCTCCCTCGCCGGGCCGTGCGGGTCCGGGGCGTGATGCGTCCTCATGTCCCGATCCTCTCCGTTCCGTACCGGCCGTAAGTGCGGTTCCGCGGTAGTCATCGGAGCCGCTCCCGCCGGGGGGTCCGCGGCCCGGGGTGGGGGCAGCCCCCCGGGGCGGTGTGGGGGCAGCACCCGGGGCGTTCCGGTGCCTGGCAGGCTGTTCCGGCGGGAGCGGCCTGACCAGGATCGATGCCATGACGATTTCCACTCACGCCTCCGTCGCGACCGGAGCGCCCGACGCCGGTTCCCGTCCGTCCGGTACCGGAGGCGGCAGCGACTTCGCCCGGCTGTCCCGCCGCATCACCGAGGCGGGACTGCTGGAGCGGCGCCCCGGGTACTACGCGGTGCGGCTCGGTCTGGTGATCGCGGCGCTGGCGGCCGGCTGGGGAGCGTTCCTGGCACTCGGCGACACCTGGTGGCAGCTGGCGGTGGCCGGTTTCCTGGCGCTGGTCTTCGGCCAGGTCGCCCTGGTGGCTCACGACCTGGCGCACCGGCAGGTGTTCCGGCGCGCCAGGCCGAGCGAGACATGGGGCCGGCTGTTCGGCAACCTCGGCATCGGGATGAGCTACGGCTGGTGGATGAACAAGCACACCCGCCACCACGCCAACCCCAACCACGAGGAGCTCGACCCCGACGTCGCCCCGGACATCCTGGTCTGGTCCGCCGCACAGGCCCGCGACAGCCGGGGACTCGCCCGGCTCATCGGCGGCCACCAGGCGTTGCTGTTCTTCCCGCTGCTGACCCTGGAGGGATTCAACCTGCACGTCGCGAGCGTGCGGGCGCTGCGCTCGCCGTCCATGAAGCACCGGCTGCGGGAGGCGGCCCTGCTCCTTGTGCACATCGCCGGCTATCTCTCGGCGCTGTTCGTGGTGCTGCCGCCCGGCAAGGCGGTGGCGTTCCTCGCCGTGCACCAGTGCCTGTTCGGCGTCTACCTCGGCTGCACCTTCGCACCGAACCACAAGGGCATGCCGACGTTCAGCGGTGACGAACGCCCCGACTTCCTGCGACGCCAGGTGCTCACCTCCCGCAACGTGCGCGGCGGCCGGCTCACCGACGTGATGCTGGGCGGCCTCAACTACCAGATCGAGCACCATCTGTTCCCGAGCATGCCCACGCCCCACCTCCGACGGGCCCAGGCCGTCGTGCGCCGGTACTGCGCGGAGATCGGCGTGCCCTACCACGAGACCGGACTGCTCCGGTCCTACCGCGAGGCCCTGACCCATCTGCACAAGGTGGGAGAACCGATCCGGAACGGGCGCAAGCGGAAGGTCACCACCTCTGACACACCGTGACGGCCGAGGTGCCCCCGGCGGCAGGGATGCCCCGGGCGACCCCTGGGGCAACAATGTCTCCCAGGGGCAGACCCGGCCGCGGGAGGCGTCATGAGCACTTCAGCAGAGCCACGAGTGTCCGGCCTTGAGGTCCGGTCCATCGACTACGTCCCCCTGGACGAGCGGCACGGGAAACTCTGGCATCTGGGCCCGCTGTGGTTCATGTCCAACGCCCAGATCGCCACCCTGGCCGTGGGCCTGATCAGCATCACCCAGGGCGGCAACCTGATCTGGTCGCTGCTGGCCATCGCCGCCGGCACCGTCATCGGCACCTTCTTCATGGCCTTCCACTCGGCGCAGGGCCCCCAGCTGGGACTGCCGCAGATGATCCAGTCCCGGCCGCAGTTCGGGTACGTCGGCGCCCTCCTGGTGTGGCTCTTCGCCTATGTGCAGTACGCGGGATTCAACGTCTTCAACAGCAGCCTGGCCGCGGACTCCCTGGCCACGACCCTGCACGGCGGTGTCAAGCTGTGGGTGGTCGTGGTCACCGTGATCGCGCTCGCCATCGCGCTGGTCGGCTACGACGTCATCCACAAGGCCGAGCGGTTCCTCACGTACACCTTCCTGGTCATCTTCGGGATCTTCACCGTCGGTGTCCTCGTCACCCTGCGCTACCCGCCGGGCTCCTTCGACCTGGGCGCCTTCAAGTGGACGCCGTTCCTGGCGCAGTTCGGGGTGGTCGCCGGCTACCAGATCAGCTGGGCGATCTACGTCTCCGACTACTCCCGCTACCTCCCGCCCGACGTCACCGTCCGCAAGACCTTCTACTGGACGTACTTCGGCTCCGCCCTCGGCGGTATCTGGCTGATGGTGCTCGGTTCGCTGCTGGCCGACTGGGCCGGCAAGGACTTCGAGACGATCAAGTCGATCAACGCCGCCGGCGACAAGGTGTTCGACGGCTTCGGCGCGGTCGTGCTGCTGTTCTCCGCCCTGGGCCTGGTGTCCGTCACCGCGTTGAACATGTACGGCGGCTCGCTGACCCTCATCAGCGCCATCGACTCGTTCAAACGGGTCCGGCCGACCCTGGCCGTGCGCCTCCTCACCCTCGGCCTGACCGCGGCGCTCTCGCTGGTCGGTGCCCTGGCCGCGACCGCCAACTTCCTCACGAACTTCAACAACTTCCTGCTGCTGGTGCTCTACCTGTTCATCCCGTGGACCGCGGTGAACCTCATGGACTACTACGTCGTGCGCCGTGGGCACTACGCCATCGCGGAGATCTTCAACCCGAACGGCATCTACGGCCGTTGGGGCTGGCACGGCATCATCGCGTACCTGGTCGGCTTCGCCGTGATGATCCCGTTCTTCTCCGTCGGCACCCTGTACGTCGGCCCCGCCGCCAGGGCGCTCGGCGGGGCCGACATCTCGCTGTTCATCGGCCTTCCGGTCTCCGCGCTGCTCTACTGGTGGCTGACCCGCTCGATCGACGTGGCGGCGGAGACCCGCATCGCCCGCGCGGAGGCGGAGGCGCTGGAGCAGGCGGCACACGAGCACCGCGAGCCGTGACCCGCCGAACGCCGTTGAGCCCGAACGCTAACGAATGCGACAAATGGGTACTTCGGGTGCAGGCAGACGCCGACGGCGCACGGGTGCCGTCAGCCCGCCTCGGGGTTCTGGCCAGCGAGTCCGTGGGCTCGGGGAGCGTCGGCCTCTGGTCCTGCTCTGGTCGAAGGGATCCGGACATGAACGAGGACACGAGGAGCCTGCACGAACAGCCGGCCCAGGGGAGCCCGCCCCCGGTGGTCCAGGGCGATCCCGCCCCGCTGGGTCTGGCGGGCTTCGCGCTGACCACGCTGCTGCTGTCGATCGTCAACACCGGTCTGCTGAAGGAGGCCGCCGCCATCCTGCCGGTCCTGGCACTGGCCGCGTTCTACGGCGGCGCCGCCCAGTTCGCCGCGGGCCTGTTCGAGTTCCGCCGCGGCAACACGTTCGGCGCGACGGCGCTCGTCTCGTACGGCGCCTTCTGGCTGTCCTACTGGTGGCTCGCGCCGCGCCTGGCGCTCGCCGGCGGCGCGCACAACGCGCTCGGTCTCTTCCTGCTCGGGTGGTGCATCTTCACCGCCTTCATGGCCATCGCGGCGCTGCGCGTCAACGTCGCCGTACTGGCGGTGCTGGTGCTGCTGACGCTCACCTTCCTCTTCCTGGCCATCGGCGCCTTCCAGGGCGGGCCGGAGCCGCACGCCATGACCCAGGTGGGCGGCTGGTTCGGCATCGGCACCGGCCTCGTCGCCTGGTACGCCGCGGCGGCGACCGTGATCAACGCGACTCACGGCCACCCGATGGTGCCCGTGGGCACGCGCGGGCCCGCGCCGAGCCGGCCGCGCGCGACGAGCGTCCCGCCCGAGAGGTGACGGGAACGCCGCGCACCGGGACGTACCCGCACCGGAACCCGCCACGGACCGGCGGAACGGCGGCCGGGACAATCCTCGTCATGAACGACGACACGCCTGACGCCGAGACGCGCCTGACCAGGATCGAACGGCTGCTGGAGAGCGGCGAGCGCGAACTGGTCCCGGCCTGGCGACGCGCGACCCGCGGTGAGTCGCGCTGGGTGGTGACCGTCGTCATCCTCGCCGCGGTCGCCCTGCAGTGGAGCCTGCCGCACCGGCTCGTCCTCCTCCGTCCGGTGTGGGCCCCGCCCGCCCTGGAACTGGCGCTGCTCGCCGGTCTGGTCGCCGGCAACCCCCGCCGCGTGGAGCCCCGCACCCGGAAGCTGCGCATGCTGGGCCTGGCCCTGACCGGTGTCATCACCGTGGCCAACGGCTGGGCGGCGGTCCGGCTCGTGGGGGACCTGGTGACCGGCGGCGCGGGTGACGAGGCGGTGCCGCTGTTGCTGACCGGCGGCGTCATCTGGGTCACGAACGTCATCGTGTTCGCCCTGTGGTACTGGGAGTGGGACCGGGGCGGCCCGATGGCCCGGGTCCGGGGCCGGCGCCAGTACGCCGACTTCCTCTTCGTGCAGATGCAGAGTCCCGAACTCGCGCCCCCGGACTGGGAACCGGCCTTCCTCGACTACCTGTACCTCTCCTTCACCAACGCCACCGCCTTCAGCCCGACCGACGTCATGCCGCTGACCCGGTGGTCGAAGATGCTGATGATGCTGCAGTCCTCGGTGTCGCTCGTGACGGTGGTCCTGGTGGTCGCCCGGGCCGTCAACATCCTGAAGTAAGACACACCACCTCTGCGAAGGACCTCACCTGCTCATGCCCCACCACTGGACCGCACGGCCCGAGACCGGCACCGACGTCCCGGCCGTCCGGGAGATCGACCTCGCCGCCTTCCCCACCGCACAGGAAGCCGACCTCGTCGACGCCCTGCGCGCCGACCCGGCCGCGTGGATCGAGGGACTGTCCGTCGTCACCACCGACGGCGACGGCACGCCCGTCGGACACGCCCTGCTGACGCGCTGCCACATCGGTGACACCCCCGCCCTGTGCCTGGCACCCGTCGCCGTGCGGCCCGAGCACCAGCGCACCGGCGCCGGCTCCGCCGCCGTCCGCGCCGTCCTCCAGGCCGCCCGGGAGCTGGGCGAGTGCTACGTCGTCGTCCTCGGACACCCGGCGTACTACCCGCGCTTCGGCTTCACCCGCGCCTCGGCGCACGGCATCCGCCTCAGCATCGACGTCCCGGACGAGGCGCTCATGGCCCTCACCCTCGACGACGCCCACCCGCTGCCCGGCGGCACCGTCCGCTACGCCGCCCCGTTCGGCATCTGACCCTTCCCGCCCGCGTCCTCCCCGGCCGCCGGGGGGGGACCGTACAGTCTCCCGTCACCGGCCGTCCGCCCGGAGGCGGCAGCGTGGCCCCATGACGTACGACCGCATCACCTCCGTGGACGCGCTGATGGCGCTGCTGGCCGGCTGCGAGGACGTCTGGGACACCCCGGACAGGTCCGGGGACCCGGTGGACATCCTCGACCACGGCCTCCAGGTCGCCGCCCTGCTGGCCGCGAGCCATCCGGACGACGAGGAACTGCAACTGGCCGGGCTCGTCCACGACATAGGCCACCACCTGGTGCCCGCCGACGAGGCGGGACACGGCCGGCACGCCGCGGCGGCGGTCGAGGGCCTGCTGGGGGCGCGGGTCGCCCGCCTGGTCGCCGCGCACATCCCGGCCAAACGCTATCTCGCCGCCGCCGACCCGCAGCTCGTGCTCTCCCCGGAGAGCGCCCGCACCCTCGGGTGCCAGGGCGGCCCGATGACCGCGCGGGAGGCGGCGGCCTTCGAGGCGGACCCCGACTTCCCGGCGGCGATCGCACTGCGCCGTGCCGACGACGCGGGCAAGGTGGTGGGACTGCGGGTGGCGCCGCTTCCGTCCTGGCGCCCCGTGGTGCGGCGAGTCGCCGCCGGGGTGGCGGCGAAGAGGTGACCGAGAAATCCTGACCGGGGGAATCGCCTCCTTGTCGGATCGTTCAACAATCGGCTACGTTCGGAGTGTGATCGACCTCAACGCAGACCTCGGTGAGGGTTTCGGCCGCTGGACCCTGACCGACGACGAGGCCCTGCTCTCCGTCGTGACCAGCGCCAACGTCGCCTGTGGCTTCCACGCCGGCGACCCGTCGGTGATGCGCCGCGTCTGCGACCTCGCCGCCGAACGCGGCGTACGGATCGGGGCACAGGTCTCCTACCGCGACCTGGCCGGCTTCGGCCGGCGCGCCATGGACGTGCCGGCCGGGGAACTCACCGCCGAGACGGCCTACCAGATCGGCGCCCTGCGGGTCTTCGCCCAGGCCGCCGGGGCCGAGGTGGCCTACGTCAAGCCGCACGGCGCGCTCTACAACCGCACCGTCCACGACGCCGAGCAGGCCGCCGCCGTGGTCGCCGGCGTGCGACTGGCGGGCGGGGCGCTGCCGGTGCTGGGCCTGCCCGGGTCGCGGCTCCTCTGCGCGGCCGGGGAGGCGGGCCTCACCGGTATTCCGGAGGCCTTCGCGGACCGCGCCTACACCCCCGCGGGCACGCTGGTCCCGCGCCGCGAACCGAACGCGGTGGTCACCGACGGCGACGCGGTGGTGAGGCGTTCGGTGGCGATGGCCGTCGACGGCCGGGTCGAGGCCGTGGACGGCTCGACCGTCGCGGTGGCCGCCCGTTCGCTGTGCGTGCACGGCGACACACCCGGCGCCGCCCGGATCGCCGCACGCGTGCGTGAGGCCCTCGCGGCGGCCGGAGTCGAGGTCAGGGCCTTCGCATGACGTCGGACCGGCTCCTGGACGTGCGCCCCGCCGGGCGGCACGCGCTGCTCGTCGAGCTGCCGGACGCGGAGCGCACCGCGGCCTTCCACGCCGAACTGCTGCGGCGCCGCGCGGCGGGAACCCTGCCCCCCGTCGAGGAGATCGTGCCGGGAGCCCGCACCGTGCTCCTGGACGGCGTGCCGGACCCGGAGGCACTGGCGCGCCGGATCGCCGGGTGGGACGTGCCGCCCCGGGCCGCCGACGCCGGGGGAGCCGTGGAGATCCCCGTACGCTACGACGGCCCGGACCTCACCGAGGTGGCCGCCCGGTGGGGCGTCGGCGCCGACGAGGTCGCCGCACGGCACTCCGCGTACACCTACCGCGTCGCCTTCTGCGGCTTCGCCCCCGGTTTCGGCTACCTCACCGGCCTGCCCGCGGCCCTGCACGTCCCGCGCCGCGACACACCGCGCACCCGGGTCCCGGCCGGCGCGGTGGCGCTCGCCGGCCCCTACAGCGCGGTGTACCCGCGTGCCACCCCGGGCGGCTGGCAGCTGATCGGCACCATGCCGGACCCGGCACCGCTGTGGGACCTCGGCCGGGACGAACCGGCGCTCCTCACCCCGGGGGCCCGGGTGCGGTTCGTGCCCGAGGACGGCGCGTCATGACCGCCGGGCTCACCGTCGTACGCGCCGGCGCCCTCACCACCGTCCAGGACTCCGGCCGGCGCGGCCACGCCCATCTGGGCGTCCCCCGCTCCGGCGCCCTCGACGCGGCCGCCATGGCGCTGGCCAACCGGCTCCTCGGCAACGACCCCGCCGCCGCCGTGCTGGAGGCCACGCTCACCGGGTGCGCCCTGCGTGCCGACCGCGCCGTGACCGTCGTGGTCGGCGGCGCGCCCTGCCCGGTGACGGTCGACGGGCGCCCGGTGGCCTGGGGAGCGCCGGTACGGGTGCCCGCGGGAGCCGTCCTGGACGCCGGCGGGGTGCGAGCGGGCGTGCGCGCGTACGTGGCCGTCGCCGGCGGCATCGCCGTCGATCCGGTCCTCGGCAGCCGGTCGACGGACCTGCTGTCCGAACTCGGCCCGGCCCCCCTGCGCGACGGGGAGGTCCTGCCGCTGGGCACCCCCGCGCGGCGGGCGGCGCCCGCCGACACCGCTCCCTGGCCGGCACCGCCCACCGCGCTGACCCTGCCGCTGCGGCTCGGCCCCCGCGCCGACTGGTTCACCCCCACCGCGCTGCACACCCTCACCTCGGCGACGTACCGCGTGTCGCAGCACAGCAACCGCATCGGGCTACGGACCGAAGGACCGCCCCTGGAACGCGCGTCGGAGGGCGAGCTGCCCAGCGAGGGCATGGTGCTCGGCGCCGTCCAGGTGCCACCGGACGGGCGCCCGGTGGTGTTCCTGCACGACCACCCCACCACCGGCGGCTACCCGGTGATCGGCGTCGTGCCGGAAGCCGCCCTGGCGGCAGCGGCCCAGGCCGCGGCGGGGACACCGGTCCGTTTCACACTCGGGTGACCTCCCGGCCGACGGGACCCGAGCCACCCGCCGGCCGGCCGCTGCCGTGCCGGGTGCCCGGTGGTGGGCGATTCTGGAGGGGTGCGCCGACTCCCGGCGGACTACGCCGCCTCGGGCCGACGGGCGGTACGCGTGACGCTGGTCGCCGCGGCCGGGTTCTACCTCTTCCGCTACGGCCTCGACCGCCCCGTCGCGGCCACCTATGCCCTGTTCGCCGCCGTCGCCCTGGGAGGACTCTCCAGGATCCCGGGCACGGGGCGCCAGCGCGCCGCGCTGGTGCTGCGCCTGGTCCCGGTGTGCTGGGTGCTGGTCGTCGCCGGCACCTATCTGTCGGTGCGGACCTGGAGCGCCGTCCTCGGCATGCTGGCCGTCGGCTTCACCCTGGCCTTCTCCGCCGTGGGCGGTCCCGGACCGGCCGGCGCGGCACCCGGCCTGCAACTCCTCTACATCCTCCCGTCCTTCCCGCCGTACGCTCCCGACACGCTCGACGACCGGCTGATCGGGACGACCACCGGACTCGCCCTGTTCATCGCCGTGGAGGCGCTCGTCTTCCCCGAGCCCAGCCCGCCCCCGTACCGGGAACGGGCCGCCCACGCCGCGGGGATCGCGGCCCGCTGCGCGACGCGCCTCGCCGCACCCCCGCACGCCCTGACCGACGCGGAGATCCGGGTCGCCCACGAGACCGGCACCTCGCTCCGGTCCCTGATGGTGCCGGAGGCGGAACGTCCGGCCGGACCCGGAGTGCGCGACCGCGCCCTCGCGCACACCGGGCTCGCCACGCGCGCCCTCCTCAGCCGGCTCGCGCAACTGCCCGCCGCGCCGGACGGGCGTCCCGGGCCCGAGGTGACGGCCGTCCTGTCCGCCGTGGCCCGGCTGGCCACGGCGACCGGGGACTGCCTGCGGGCGGGGCCGTCGCCGGCGGCCGAGGTCGAGGAACTGGTCGGGGCACGCGCCCGCCTGTCGGCCGCTTCCGCGGGCCCGGCCCAACCCGACTCGCCCGCGCCGGCCTACCCGCCGCCCGTACTGCGCCGGCACGCCGCCGTCCTGGAGATCGCCGACGCCGCGCTCGCCATGGGCGCGGCGTCCGATCTCGCGGTACGCGGCCGGCACGCCGAGGCCGAGATCCCGCTGGGCCGGTTCTGGTACGCCACGGCGTGGGCGCCGACCCTGTGGTGGCACCGGGTGCGCGGCCACACCGAGCGCCGGTCGGTGTTCTTCCAGAACGCGATCCGCCTGGCCCTGGCCCTGACCGCGGCCCGGCTCGTCGCCGGGGTGGACACGCTGCCCCACGGCTTCTGGGCCACGCTGGCGACGCTCACCCTCACCCGGACCACCGTGGACGAGACCTGGAGCACCATCCGCCGGGCGCTCACGGGCACGCTGGCCGGGGCCCTGCTCACCGCCGGAGTGCTGGCCCTGGTGGGGCCCCACACCAACGTGTACGCCGTCGTACTGCCGCTGTGGATGCTGTTCGCCTTCACCGTGGGCCCGGTCAAGGGCGTCGGCTGGGCCCAGGGCATGTTCACGGTCCTCGTGGCCCTGGTCTTCGCCCAGCTGGCGCCGCCGACCTGGCGGCTGGCCGAGGTCAGGATGCTCGACGTACTGGTCGGCAGCGCGATCGGCGCCGTCTTCGGCCTGCTGGCCTGGCCGCGCGGGGCCCATGACGAGCTGCGCCATGCGGCGGCGGAGCTCCTGCGCAGGGCCGCGGAGATCGTGGTGGCGACCGGGGCGTCGGTGGCGGGAGGCGGTGCCGTCGTCGCCTCGTCCGGTGCGCCCCGCCACCGGTCGCTGCAGCACGCGGTCGTGCTCGCCGAGTCCGCGTACGCGCAGTTCCAGAGCGAGCCGCACTCCTTCGGCGGCCCGGCGCACGGAGCCGCGCTGCGCGCCGTGGACTGGCAGGCCACGCTGATGGCCGGACACCACACCCTGTGGGGATCCGACCGGCTGCTGAAGCCGCCGCTCACCGGGATGGGCCCCGTCGCGGCCGAGTCCGTCAACGAGCTGGGGGAGCGGGTGGCCGGGCGGATGCTGCTGGTCTCGGCGGCGCTGGACCCCTCGGGCGACACGCCCACCGGGCAGGTCCCGCTGATCGATCCGACCCTCGACGGCTTCGGCACCGAGCCGCCCGGTGCACCGCGGCTGTACTACGCGACCGTGTCGTGGCTGGACTCGCTGATGGCCGATATGACCAGGATCGCCCGAGGCGGTCCCGGTCCGGACGGTGCTCCGAGGCCCCCGCGGCCGCCCCACGCCTGACCAGGCCCTCGACGCTGTCCCATACCTGTTCAACACCCCTCGATTCCCTGTGAGTTGAGGGGTTTCGGCTATCGGCGCGGCGGTTTCGGGCCGTCTTCCGTTCCGTAAGCGTTCAACTGAGAGCCCCTCCTTGTGTGATGTGCGATCCCTAGGGTCCTTGAGGTTTTTCGAAAGAAGGGGCTCATGGACTCACTCCTCGCGATCCGGGCTCGTGGCGTCACCAAGTGCTTCGGCGACGTCGTCGCGCTCGACGGCGTCGATCTGGATGTGACGCAGGGTCAGATCCACGGTCTGGTCGGACCGAACGGGGCCGGCAAGACGACACTCCTCGGACTCCTGCTCGGCCTGGCCGTCGCCGACGGCGGCAGCCTGGAGATCCTCGGCGCACCGGTCGGGCGGACGTACGCCGCTCCCGACGGCGTCGCCGGGTTCGTGGACGGCCCCGGTCTCTACCCCTCGCTCACCGCCCGGCAGAATCTCACCGCGCTGGCCGGGCTCCGGGGCCACGGCACGCGAGCGGCCGGGATCGACGACGTGCTCGACGAGGTCGGACTCACCGAGGTCGCCGACGACCGGACCCGCGGCTTCTCGCTGGGCATGCGGCAGCGGCTCGGGCTCGCCGCCGCCCTGCTCACCAAGCCCCGCCTGCTCGTTCTGGACGAACCGTCCAACGGCCTGGACCCGGCCGGGAAGAGGCACGTGCACGGCGTCCTCACCCGGCTCGCGGCGGAGGGGACGGCCGTCGTGCTCTCCAGCCACCGCATGGACGACCTGGAGGCCCTGTGCTCCGAGGTCACCATCATCGCCACCGGACGGGTCGTCTTCTCCGGACCGCAGGCCAAGCTGGCCGCGGAGAACCGTGAACTCGACTACCGGCTCGTCACCTCAGACCCGCGGGCCGCCCGCCGGCTGGTGGGTGAGACGCCGGGGACGCAGGTGGTCGACGGCCCGGGAGGGCGCCACGGCGGCGATGCGCTGGTCGTCCGCGCACGGGTGCCCGCCCTCGACGAACTGGTCGTGCGGCTCGTGCGGTCGGGTGTCGCGCTGCGCGAACTCGCCCCTGTCGTCTCCCCGTTGGAAGCGGCCTTCCTGGCCCTCACCGAGCAACGGGAGACCGGCGGCCGGCAGCAGCCCGGAGCCCGGCAGCAGGCCGGCGGCCGGCAGCAGCCCGGCGCCCAACAGGAGCTCAGCACCCAGCAGATACAGGAGGCCGGCAGATGACCGCGACCGCGCCCGCGACCGCCGCCCCCGAGGCCGCCACTGCCGCCCGGGTCTCGGTGGCCCGCGGCTACCGCTTCGAACTGGTCAAGCTCGTCTCCCAGTGGCGGATCCGCCTGCTGGTGCTCGCCTGCTGGATCGCACCGGGGCTCTTCGTCGCCGGAGTGAGCCGGCAGAGCACGCTCCCCGCCGACACGCTCTTCGGCCGCTGGATGCCGGCCACGGGGTGGGCCGGCCCCCTGGTGATCCTCGGCTTCTCGGGAACCTGGGCGCTGCCGCTGCTGACCTCCGTGGTCGCCGGCGACGTGTTCGCCTCCGAGGACCGGCTCGGCACCTGGCGCCATCTGCTCGTGGCCGTCCGCTCACCCCGCCGGATCTTCGCGGCGAAGGCACTGGCCAGTCTCACCGTGATCCTGCTGCTCGTGGCCGGGCTCGCTGCGTCGAGCACGATCGGTGGGCTCGTCGCGGTCGGCAACCATCCGCTGGTCGGCCTCGACGGTCACTCGCTGGCCCCGGGCGCTGCCGCCGGACGGGTGCTGCTGGCCTGGGCGTGCGTCCTCGCCCCGACCCTGGCCCTCGCCGGGATCGGCCTCCTCGGATCCGTCGCGCTGGGCCGCTCCCCGATGGGGCTGCTGCTCCCGGCGGTCGTCGCGCTCGCGATGCAGCTCGCCCAGATGCTGCCCCTGCCCGTCGCCGTCCGACTCGCCCTGCCCAGCTGGGCGTTCATCGCCTGGAACGGTCTGTTCACCGCTCCGGCACAGCTCGGACCGCTGCTGATCGGCATCGTCGTCAGCCTGGTGTGGGCGGTGACCGCGACCGCGCTGGCCCAGGTGCTCTTCCTGCGGCGCGACTTCACCAACCTGACCGACGACGGTGCGGGGCGCCGCGCCGTCACCGCCGGGCTGCTCCCGCTCGCCGGGCTGGTCGCCGTGACGATCGCCGTCGTGGCGGCGGTGACCGGGGCCACGGGCTCCGGGATCTCGCAGGACAAGGTGCAGCACTCCCTCGCCACGGAGTTCGCCCACCTCTACCGCCTGCAGACCGAGCAGCTCAACCGCCCCGCCGTCACCGAAGCCCGGCTGAAGGCCACGGCGACGTGCGACAAGGGCAGCGTCAAGGTCGCCGCCGAGGGCCCCGGCAACGACTGGCGCTGCGTCGTCTCGTGGCATCTCCCCGGCGTCGAGGCCACCGGTACGGCCGTCTACCAGCTCGACGTCACCTCCGACGGGCGGTTCGTCGCCGACGGCGACGGACCGAAGGAAGTGAACGGCTACTTCCTGGTGCGGACCCCGACCGGGGACGCACCGAACCCCCTGTGGCAGTTCGACGGCAATGTCGGACTTCTTCGTTCCTCGAAGGGATGACTCCATGCAGGTAACCCGCAACCGCCGACCCGCCGAGAGGGAGTTCCTCGGCAGACGCATCGGTCACCGGAGCACCCTCACGGCCGGCGCCACCGCGGTCGTCCTCGCCGTCACCGCCGGCATCGGTTACGCCCAGACCCGTCAGTTCGGCACCGACCAGGTCGGCCAGGTGACAGACCGCGGCCAGGTCATCTCCAGCGACCAGTACATCGCCCCCTACGGTGACCGCCTCGTCATCAACAACGGCAAGATCATGTCGTCCTCGCCCAGCCCGGACGGCACCCACCTCGCGGCCTCCGTCGCCGACGGCGGGAGCGCGCTGGCCATCGTCGACGTGAAGAACTGGAAGGTGCAGCAGGTCGTCGGCACCGCCGCCTCGTCGGCGCCGCGCCTGAGCAGCAACTCCGTGGGCCAGGAAGGCCCCACGTACTCGCCCGACGGCACGCAGCTGTGGCTCGCCCAGACCGACGGCTACACCAGGTTCACGGTGAACCCGGACGGCACGGTCGCCAGCCCGACGTCGGTGAAGATCCCGGCGGACGGGGCCAAGCACGCGCTGGTGGGCCAGGCGGTGTTCTCGTCCGACGGCTCCACCGTGTACTCCGCCGTCAACGGCCAGAACCGGGTGGTCGCCATCGACGCGGCGACCGGCGCCGTCAAGCAGAGCTGGTCCGTGGGCAACGCCCCGCGCGACCTGGTCGTGGTCGGCGGCAAGCTGTACGTCGGCAACGAGGGCGGACGCCCGGCGCAGTCCGGCGACACGACCATGAACTCGTACGGCACCGACGTGCCGGCCGACCCGAAGACCGGCGCCACCACCACCGGCACGGTCAGCGTCATCGACCTGGCGAACCCGTCCGCGGCCCCGTCGAGCATCGCCGTCGGTCTGCACCCGACCGCCCTGTACGCCAAGGGCAGGGCCCTGTTCGTCACCAACACGGCCTCCAACAGCGTGTCGGTCATCGACACCGGCCGGGACAAGGTCGTCCAGACCATCTCCACCCAGCCCTGGCCGGAGGCGTCGGTCGGGTACGAGCCCAACGCCGTGACGCTGACCGACGACGGCCGGCTGCTGGTGACGCTCGGCCGGGCCAACGCCGTCGCCGTCTACCGCTTCCGCAGCCCGCTGGAGCCGGTGAGCTACGTCGGCCTGCTCCCGACGGACTACTTCCCGGCCGAGATCACGACCGTGGGCGACCAGGTGCTGGTCTCCAACACCCGCGGCATCGACGCCCGCCGCCCCACCACCGCGGCCGGGCACGGCACCCACGACACCACGTCGAGTGTGCAGCGGTTCACGCTGCCCGACGACAGCGTCATCAGGTCGCAGACGGCGAAGGTCTTCAAGCAGAACGGCTGGACGCCCGGTTCGGTCTCGATGGCCAAGGGCAGCAGCCATGCCCGGGCGGTGCCGGTCCCGACGCGGCTCGGCGACCCTTCGACGATCAAGCACGTCTTCCTGATCGTCAAGGAGAACCGGACCTACGACCAGGTCTTCGGTGACGTGCCGGAGGGCGACGGCGATCCGTCGGTGACGCAGTTCGGCGAGAACGTGACGCCGAACCAGCACGCGCTGGCCCGGCAGTTCGGCCTGTACGACAACACGTACGACATCGGCACCAACTCCGCCGAGGGCCACAACTGGCTGATGCAGGCCGACGACCCGGAGTACACCGAGTCCTCGGCCGGTGAGTACGCGCGCAGCTACGACACCGAGAACGACGCCCTCGGCCACCAGAAGTCCGGGTTCATCTGGACGGGTGCGCAGGCGGCCGGGAAGACCGTGCGCGACTTCGGCGAGTTCCAGTCGATCGAGAGCAAGCCGGCCGGCGCGACCTGGCAGAACCTCTACTGCGACGCCAAGAACATGGACGCGACCGGGCAGCCCACCGCCTACCCCATACAGACGGGCTCGGCGATCCCGTCCCTCAACTCCGTGTCGGCGCCCGGCTTCCCGATGTTCGACCTCGACGTCCCGGACGTCTACAAGTACCAGATCTGGAAGCAGGACTTCGAGAAGAACGGCCCCGCGAACCTCAACATGTTCTGGCTCTCCAACGACCACACCGGTGGTCCGGCGAGCGCGTCGGCGCAGGTCGCGGACAACGACCTCGCGGTCGGCAAGATGGTCGACGAGATCTCCCACAGCAAGTACTGGAAGGACTCGGCGATCTTCGTCGTCGAGGACGACTCGCAGGCCGGCCTCGACCACGTCGACGGCCACCGTGCGCCGATCCAGATCATCAGCCCCTGGGCCCAGCACGGCGCCGTCGACAGTCACTACTACTCCCAGATCACGATGATCCGGACGATCGAGCAGATCCTCGGGGTCCACCCGATGAACCAGAAGGACAGCGCGGCCACCCCGATGACCGGCGCCTTCACCCGGCGCCCGGACTACGCGCCGTTCACCGCGCTGCCCAACCGGACCTCGCTGACCGACGGCCTGAAGACCCCGCCCTCCTGCGGCGTGGACACCCCGGCCCCGCAGGACCCCAAGGCGGCGGCGGTGCCGTCGTCCAAGGTGCCGGCGGACAAGCGGACGCTCGCGGCCCAGTGGGACACGTGGAAGTCCAAGCAGCACCTGACCGGGTCCCACGCCATCCCCGACTTCGCCAACCCCGCGCAGATGAACCACTTCACCTGGTACCAGACGCACAACTGGACGAAGCCGTACCCCGGTGAGCACACGATCTACGCGCCGAACGACGTGCCGGGCGCCTACATCCCGTCGTCGGAGTCCGACGGCTGACCCGCCCCGCTCGCACGGAGGGCCCCCGGCCGGCATCACCGCCGGGCCCGGGGGCCCTCCCGGCTCACGGAGGGGAACAGGCGTTCCCCGGCGACCGGGTGACGGTACGTCCCTTATGCGGGCGCTTTGGCCGTAGCGCCCACATTCACCCGTACGGCGCCGGTTGCGGCCGTGCGAACTGGAAACCCGAATCCTGCCTGGGCGAGTTCCTCCTGCTCCGCCCAGGGTCCTGGGGTGTGCCGCGGCCGGTCCCCGAGCCGGCCGCGGCACCATGACCCGGCCCGGTGCCGGGCTTACCCTGTTCACCGTGCCGTCCTCCCGCCTGCGCCGTGTCGCCGTCCTGGTGCTCGAAGGGGCGAAGCCGCTCGATGTCGGCATCCCGGCCCA
Source organism: Streptomyces sp. NPDC051133 (assembly GCF_040682635.1). Taxonomy (NCBI): domain Bacteria; kingdom Bacillati; phylum Actinomycetota; class Actinomycetes; order Kitasatosporales; family Streptomycetaceae; genus Streptomyces; species Streptomyces sp. NPDC051133. The sequence continues at coordinate 238,031 of NZ_JBFBBK010000003.1, read as the reverse complement.
GGTGTTCACGACCCGTGCGAGCATGCCGTACGAGGTGCGCGTGTGCGGCGCGGCCGCCGGTCTGGTCACGGGCGGCGACGGGCTGTCGTACTCCGTCGCCCACGGCCTCGACGCGCTGGAGTGGGCCGACATCGTCTTCGTTCCCGGCTACCGGTTCCCGGACCGCGACGACCCGCCCCGGACGGTGGTCGACGCACTGCTCGCGGCCCACGGCCGGGGCGCGCGCCTCGCGGCCATCTCCACGGGCGCCTTCGCGCTGGCCGCCACCGGGCTGCTCGACGGCAGACGCGCGACGACGCACTGGCACTACACGCGGGCCCTCGCGGCGAAGCACCCGCTCGTCCGGGTCGACGAGAACGTCCTCTTCGTCGACGAGGGCAGCGTGCTGACGTCGGCAGGCGCGGCCTCCGGCATCGACCTGTGTCTGCACGTCCTGCGCGGCGACCTCGGGGTGGCCGCGTCGAACCACGCGGCCCGGCGCCTGGTCGCGGCTCCCTACCGCAGCGGCGGCCAGGCGCAGTACGTACCGCGCAGCGTGCCCGAGCCGCTCGGCGAGCGGTTCGCCGCGACCCGCGAATGGGCGCTGCACCGGCTCGGCGAGCACCTCACCCTGGAGGCCCTCGCCCGGCACGCCGGAGTCTCGGCGCGCACCTTCTCCCGGCGTTTCGCGGAGGACACCGGCTACACCCCGATGCAGTGGGTCATGCGCGCCCGCATCGACATGGCCCGCGAACTGCTGGAGCGTTCGGCGCGCGGCATCGAGCAGATCGCCGCCGACGTCGGTCTCGGCACCGGTGCCAATCTGCGGCTGCACTTCCAGCGCATCCTCGGCACCACCCCCACCGAGTACCGGCGCACCTTCGCACAGGGCGAGTAGCCCGACCGGCGCGCGTGGCGCGATCCTTGCGAACCATGGCGATCACGCCGCTGTCACGGCCGAGGGCCGCACGCGAACCTGGTGGCGAACCGAAGGGACACCACTCATGACGCGTATCGCCATCAACGGATTCGGCCGCATCGGACGCAATGTGCTGCGCGCCCTGCTCGAACGGCACAGCACCCTCGACGTCGTCGCCGTCAACGACCTCACGGAGCCCGCCACTCTCGCCCGGCTGCTCGCCTACGACACGACGGCCGGCCGGCTCGGCCGCCCGGTGACCGTCGACGGCGACGCCCTCGTGGTGGACGGCCGGCGCATCAGGGTGCTCGCCGAGCGCGAACCCGGCCGACTGCCGTGGGGCGAGCTGGGGGTGGACTTCGTCCTGGAGGCGACGGGACGCTTCACCTCGGCCGCGGCGGCCCGCGACCACCTGGCCGCCGGTGCCAAGAAGGTGCTGGTCGGCGCGCCGTCGGACGGCGCCGACGTCACCCTCGCGTTCGGGGTGAACACCGACGCCTACGACCCGGCCGCGCACACGATCGTCTCCAACGCGTCGTGCACCACCAACGCGCTCGCGCCCCTGGCCGCGGTACTGGACCGACTGGCCGGGATCGAGCACGGCTTCATGACGACCGTGCACGCCTATACGCAGGAGCAGAACCTCCAGGACGGTCCGCACCGCGACGCCCGCCGCGCCCGCGCCGCGGCGGTCAACATCGTGCCGACCACCACGGGCGCCGCCAAGGCGATCGGCCTGGTCCTGCCCGAGCTCGACGGCAAGCTGTCGGGCGACTCGATCCGCGTGCCGGTTCCGGTCGGCTCGATCGTCGAACTCAACACGACGGTCACCCGCGAGGTGACGCGGGACGACGTGCTGGAGGCGTACCGCGCCGCGGCCCAGGGCCCGCTCGCCGGAATCCTGGAGTACTCGGAGGACCCGCTCGTGTCGTCCGACATCACGGGCAACCCGGCCTCGTCGATCTTCGACTCGGCCCTGACCCGTGTCGACGGCCGGCACGTCAAGGTCGTCGCCTGGTACGACAACGAGTGGGGCTTCTCCAACCGGGTGATCGACACCCTCGAACTCCTCGCCCGCTGACCGGACACCTTCCCTACAGGCGCTGCCCGGCGGCGATCGAGAAGCCCAGGACGAGGCCGTCGCCGGCCGCCCGCGCCGAGGTCAGGGCGACGCCGCGGGGCAGTCCGGTGACGGCCACGGTCCGGGGTGCGAGCCTGCTGCGCAGCCCGGAGGCGGCCGGCAGGGAGGCGAGGTCACCGACGGCCACGCTGCGGCCGAGCACGTCCACCGTCGTCGGCGTGACGGTGAAGGCGCGCGCGGTCGCGGTCACCCTGGCCCGTACGGTGAACGGCAGCCCGAGACGCCCGGCGCTCCCGCTCAGCAGCAGGTCGCCGTCCTGGCCGGCGGCCGTCAGGCCGTCGCCCAGCGCGCCCAGCCGCCGGGTCACCTGGTCGTATCCGACGGTGGCGGTCCCGGTGCCGCCGGCGCTGTCACCGTCCGTGGTGACGTCCTTCAGCCGGATGTCGACGTCCATCACGGTGTGCTGACGCCGTACGCCCCGCGCGCTCACCTCGACGTCCCCGACGTCGCCTGCGAGGGTGCGCAGCCCGGCGAGCGGTGTGGTCAGGTGGGCGTGCACCGGGCCCTGCGGATCCAGCCGGCGGGACGCATGGGCGGCGATCCGTCCCTCGGTCCTGTGCTCGACGAACAGGTCGGTCCCGCAGGTCACGACGGCCAGTGTCGCGGCGGACGCGAGCAGCGCGAGGATCCTGCTCCGGCGGCTGGAGGTCACGTGGTCACTGCTCCGGTTCGGTCGGGTCGGGGGCGGGGGGACGGTCACGCGTGCACCTGCGGGAGGACCCGGTCGAGCCGCCGGGGGATCCACCAGTTCGCCCTGCCCATGAGGAACATGGCGGACGGCACCAGGACCAGGCGCACCACCGTGGCGTCGACGATCACGCTGATCGCCAGTCCCAGGGCGAGCATCTTCACGACCACGGTCGGCGAGGCGGTGAAGGACAGGAACACCGCGGTCATGATGAAGGCCGCGGCGGAGATGACGCGCGCCGTCGCCGACAGGCCCTCGCCGACGGACAGCCGGTTGTCCCCGGTCCGGCGCCATGCCTCGGCGATCCGGGACAGCAGGAAGATCTCGTAGTCCATGGACAGCCCGAAGACGATCGCGAACATCATCATCGGGACGTAGGACTCGATGGGCACCGGTTCGGAGAGCCCCAGCAGCGAGTCGCCCCAGCCCCATTGGAAGACCGCGACGAGCACCCCGTACGACGCGGCCGTGGTGAGCAGATTGAGCACCACCGCCTTGAGCGGGACCACCAGGCTGCGGAAGACGGTCATCAGCAGCAGGAAGGCGAGCACCAGCACGATGCCGACGACGATCGGCAGCCGCTGCCCGACCGTGTCACGGAAGTCGGCCTGACCGGCCACGCTGCCGGTGAGATAGGCCCGGGCGCCCGTGCCGTCGAGGGCCTCGGGCAGCGTTCGCCCGGACAGGGTGCCGAGCAGGGCTCCGGTGGCGGCGTCCTGGGGACCCGTGACCGGCGTGAGCGTGGTGACGAGGATCCTTCCGTCGTCACTCGCCTTGACCGGGGTGAAGGAAGCCACGCCGTCGGTGTCATGGAGAGCCGCGGTCACATCGGCGGAGATCCGGTCGGCGGCCGTGTCCGCCCCGCTCACGTCGACCACGGCGACGACCGGACCGTTCGCCCCCGCGCCGAAGCCGGGCCCGTCCGCGTGCGCGATCCAGTCGTACGCGCTGCGGGTGCTGCTGCCGGTCCGGTCGGCCCCCGCGTCGACGTGACCGAGGCGCATCGCGAACAGCGGTACGGAGCACAGGCCGAGGACGGCGAGCCCGAGGACCAGGAACGTCCAGGGGCGCCGGGAGACGAGCAGCGCGTAGCGGTGCCAGCCGTCGTGCGCTCCCTTGCTCTCGGCGACGGGGCGCCGCACCCGGATCAGGTCGATGCGCCGCCCGACCAGCCCCAGCGCCGCGGGAACCAGAGTGAGCGCGGCCGCCGCGGTGACGACGACGGCGAGGGTGGCCGCCAGGCCGATCTTGCCGATGAAGCTCAGTCCGCACGCGTACAGGCTCAGCATCGCCACGGCCACGGTGAGAGCGGCGATCAGGACGGCGCGTCCGCTGGTGCGCGCCGTGCGGGCAGCCGCCTCGACCGGGTCATGGCCGTCGACGAGGTCCTGGCGGAAGCGTGTCGTCAGGAACAGGGCGTAGTCGATGCCCACACCCAGTCCGATCATGCCGGCCAGGGTGGTGGCGGACGTGGCGAAGGAGAGGGTGGCCGCGACGATGCCCACGATGCCGAGCCCGACGCCGACGCTGATCAGCGCGGTGACCAGCGGCAGGAGGGCGGCGAGCACGCTGCCGAAGGCCAGCAGCAGGATCACCAGGGCGGTGATCACGCCCACGCCCTCGCTCAGCTTGTCGTCGGCGGGTTCCCGGACCACCTGGTCGAGATCGCCGCCGTAACCGACGCCGAGCCCCGCCGCCCGGGCGGGCGCCGTCGCCGTGTCGAGTCGCGCGGTGTAGTCGTGACCGAGGCTCTTGAGCTGCTCGTCGAAGAAGACGGTGGTGTACGCCGTACGTCCGTCCGTGCTGGTCACGACCGCGGAGACGGCGGTGACGTGCGGCAGGCCGCGCAGCTCGGACAGGGTCCGGTCGACCGCGGACCGCCGGTCGGCCACCGTGCCGGAACCGGCATGGAGGACGACCTTGCCGCTGGGCCTGCCCGCCCGCGGCATCGAGGCGGAGAGCAGATCGGCACCGGTCGCCGAGGCGGTGCCCGGCAGGCTGACCTGGTCGCTGAAGGTGGGCGCGGCGAGGTGCCTGCCCGCGACGGCGGCGAGCAGCACCAGCAGCCATACGGCGACGACCGCGGCCGGATGCCGCGCGCAGAACCGGCCGAGGCCGCTCGGCCCGCCGCGCTCCGGCGGGGGGTCCGTTGGCGGGTGCGCGTCGGTGAGCGCCACGGTCGGCGCGGGGGAGTGCTGAGGTGGTCGGGGCACCGGGTCTCCAAAGAAAGTGGCACGAGTGACACGAACTCTAGAGAGAAAGTGGCACGTATGACAATTGGCAGACATGACAGAAGTCGCGGGCGGCCCGGCGGACGTGACACGCGTGCCGATTGACAGTCACGACACCATGGCGGAGGCTCGGCCCATGCAGAGTGAGATCGCCCCCGGTGGACTGCGCGAACGCAAAAAGGAGGAGACGCGGCGCCTGCTGCTGGAGGGGGCGGCCCGCCTGTTCGGGCAGCGGGGCTTCGAGAGCACCACCGTCGCGGACATCGCCGCATACGCGAACGTCTCCGTGCGCACCTTCTTCCGGTACTTCGAGAGCAAGGAAGCGCTGCTGCTCCCGGACGGCGTCGAGATCTTCGCCTACGTGGAGGACGCGCTCTCCCGGCGCCCGGCCGACGAGGAGCCCCTGGACGCGGTGTGCAACGCGCTGCTGGACGCCGCCGAGCCGTTCGCGGCCTCCACCCTCACCGCGCTCAGCCACCCGCTCGAGGACATCGAGAACGTCGTCACGACCCGCCTCGTCCAGGCCTTCTCGGACTTCGAGGAGCGGCTCACCGTCTTGGTCCAGCGCCGGCTGCCCCGGGACACGCCCGACGCCGACCTCAAGGCGGCCGTGATCGCGTGCGCGGCCCTCTCCGCGGTCCGCGCGGTCCTGCGCACCCGCCGGGCGCGCCGGGCCTCCGGCATCACGGACGCCGGCCCCGGCCCCCTGCTGCGGGCGTTCGGCCTCCTGCGCGAGATCGGCTCGCCCGCAGGTTCCTGACGGCGGGTCAGCCCGTCGGCCGGAGCGGAAGCGGCCCCCGCGTTCGCCGTGGGGCGGGACGCCATGTGGCGACCAGCGCGGCGGCCAGCAGCAGTTCGGCGATGTCGCCGCCGTAGTACATGATCTCCGCGCCGCCCTGGACCTGCTCGACCGGTGCGTGGACGTAGACCCAGAAGCCGCCGTACATGAGCTGGGCCAGCACGGCGTGCGCGGCGACCGCGACACCGAGGTAGACCAGGCGGGTCCGTACGCCCGGCCGGGCGGGTGCGGGGTCGGGCCCCGCGATGACGTACGCGAACAGGCACCCCGACAGCAGGAAGTGGACGTGCAGGAGCCAGTGGGCCCACAGGTGACGGCTCATCACGTCGTACAACGGGGTGAAGTAGAGCACGGCCAGGCTGCCGGTGGACAGGAGCAGTGCCGTGGCGGGGTGAGCGAGCGTGCGGGCGGCCCGGCCGTGCAGGACGGCCGTCAGCCGCCGGCCCCGTGCGGCGGGCAGGGTGCGCAGCAGCAGGGTGACGGGGGCACCGAGCACCAGGGCGGGCGGTGCGTACATGCCGATGAGCATGTGCTGGACCATGTGGCCGCGGAAGTCGGTGTGCGCGAACGGGGCGAGCGGCGGCAGCAAGGCCACGCCGAGCAGCACGACGCCGGCCAGGAAGGAAGCCGTCCGCCACCGTCCCCACCCCAGGACCGGGTTCTTCCGGCGCGCCCGGCGGGCCAGGTGCACGTACAGGCCGGCGGCGACCAGCAGCGCCAGTACGAGACCTGCCGTGGCCGGCGCGTCGGCGGCCGCGCCGTGGTCGTGCACGGTCATGTCGTGATGGCCCATCAGGCGCTCCGCGCGCGACGGCCGGTGCCGCCCGGAGCGCCGGGGTCGAAGGGCCGGCCGCCGCGCTGCAGGAGGTACCCGCCGATCAGCAGGAGGGCGCCCAGCGCGAGGAAGCCCATGTCCCACCAGATCTGGTGGGGGCCGCCGTGCACGTGGTGGATGCCGAGGATCTGGTGGTCCAGGAGTCCCTCGACGACGTTGAACAGGCCCCAGCCCGCGAGGATCCAGCCCCACAGCACGCGTGAGGTCCACACCCGGCGCCGGTCGTGGGTGACCCGGGAGTACAGGACGGCCAGGCCGGTCAGGACGGCCAGCCAGCAGACGACGTGGAAGATGCCGTCCCACACGGTGTTCATCTCCAGACCGGACACGGTGTGCGGGTCGTAGTACTTCACCCCGATGCGGTCGTGGTTGGTGCTGGAGAGCATGTGGTGCCACTGCAGGAGCTGGTGCAGCAGGATGCCGTCGAGGAAGCCGCCCAGTCCCACCCCCAGCACGATGCCCGGCAGCTGGAGACTTGCGGGAGCGGTGCCCTGAGTCCCGCCGGTGGGAGTGGCCATGCTGTTCCTCCATCCGCTGACGCGCCTCGCGCTGCCGAGCCCCCGGATGAAGACGCCTTCCCCGCAGAACGGTCGAAACCACCCCGCCGGACCGGCATCGGCCCGAAACGTCTGCGCCCGTTTGAGCCGCCGTCGCTGCTTCGGGACAGGTGGGGCGGCGTGCTGGGACGGGACGTCGACCGCACGTCACGGCTTCGGCGTTGACGCGTATTCGATGACCGCGGAGACGTCTTTCCCGTCAACTCGGCTTTCCTCCGGGTGGCTTGTGTGCCGTCGAGCCCAGCGCACGGCGGCAGGCGCTGCCAAGCCCGTCAGGGCGAACACGGCTCCCACGACGTACCAGCCGGGTCGGCCCCAGGTGATGCAGAGCGCGATGAGCAGACCGGGTCCGAAGGCCTCGGCCAGTCCGGCGCCCAGCCCGAACACCCCCAGGTACTGCCCCGTGGCGTGCCGGGGAGCCAACGCGAAGGACACCTCGAAGCCGGCGGCCGAGTGCCACAGCTCCCCGGCCGTGTGGATCACCACCGCGGTGAGGAGCAGCGTCGCGGCGGCCCACCCCGGCGGCCCCGCGGACAGCGAGACCATCGAGCAGGAGACGAGGAAGGCCACCCCCGCACGCCGGTAGGCACGGCCGCCGGCCTCGGGTGAGTCGATGCCGCGGCTCGCCCGCACCTGGAACACGACGACGATGACCGTGCCGGTGAGCATGGTCCCCGAGACGAGCCAGTGCGGAGCGGTCGTGGCGCCCACCAGCCAGAGCGGGATGGCCACGGTGAGCACCTTGAACTGGATGGCGAGGACGCCGTCGAGGGCGGTGAGCAGCAGGTAGGGACGGTCGCGCAGGGCGATCCGGCGCGGGCCGCCGGTGACGGGGACGGGCGTGACCGGCGGCAGCAGGACCAGGAGTGCCGCGGCGGTCACGAAGGCGAGCGCATTGCCCACGGCCATGAGCCGATAGGCGGTGAGAGTGCCGGCCTGGACCACCCAGCCCGCGCCCACCGCACCGAGGGAGACGCCGACGTTGGTCACCGCGCGGAGAAAGGCCCGGAACTCCTGCGGCCGGTCCCCTCCGTAGTGCCGGACGAGCGGACTGCGGGCGGCTGTACCGGCTGCCTTCGCCCCGGCGGCCGCGCACACCGCGAGCACGAACGGCCAGAAGCCGTCGACCAGGACGAAGCAGGTGGTGGCCAGGGCCTGGACGACGAGGGTGGCCGCGTAGACGCCGCGCGCCCCGTGTCTGTCCGCCAGGTGACCGACGGCGACGCCCAGGGCCAGCGCGACGAGACCGGCGATGCCGAGCCCGAGCCCCACCTGACCGGCGGGCAGGTGGACCGCCTCGGTGAAGTACAGCACTCCGGCCGTCAGGTACAGGCCGCTGCCGACGGTGTAGACGAAGTTCGAGGCCGCCAGGACGCGTTGTGGTCCGGCGTCCGGCATCAGACGGGGCAAGGCCGGGCTCCGTGTCGCAGGCAGGAGGTAAGGACCCGAACAGCTTGTTGCATCTTACTTGCAAGAGCAAGTCAGTTGCCAGAATGGCCGGACGGGAGCGCGGACGTGCGGATAGCCGTCTTCGCCTCCGGCAGAGCTCGACCCGAACGGAAGGAAGCCTCCGTGCCCGTCATCCGCGTTCCCCGCCGGCCGGCCGCGCCGCGGTTCATGGCCATGACCGCCGTGACCGCCGTGACCCTGCTCGGACTCGTCGGCTGGTACCTGTTCTCCGGGCGAGGCGCCGGGCTGCTGCCGCAGGACAGTTGGGGACCGTGGCGGGAGAAGCGGGTCCCCTACTGGTCGGTGTGGGTGCGGGTCAACTCCTGGAGCCACGCCGCCGAGGCGACCGGCGCCTACGGCAAGGCGGACGACTTCAGCCTGAAGGCCTACGGCACCCCGGCCACCGCCACGACCGCGGACCGCACCCGGTTCACCCTGACACCCGACGGCGAACTCACCGCTCGGCAGCCACGGGCCGACGACGCGCGATGACGCGCGCACGCACCGGTCGGCCGGTGCGTGCCCGGCCCCGCGACCCCGGCAAGGTCCGAAGGAGAGGGCCTAGCGTGGAGGTGTGGGCGGTGGCGTGGTGACGCTGTTCCTGTGCGGTGACGTGATGCTCGGACGCGGCGTCGACCAGATCCTCGCGCACCCCGGAAGCCCGGTGCTGCGCGAGGACTACGTCGCGGACGCACGGACGTACGTGGACCTGGCCGAGGCGGTCAACGGGCCGATCCCCGCCCCGGTCGACCCGTCCTGGCCCTGGGGCGCGGCCCTGCCGGTGCTGGAGCGGACCGCCCCCGACGCCCGCATCGTGAACCTGGAGACCGCCGTCACCGGCAGCGACACGTTCGCACCCGGCAAGGGGATCCACTACCGCATGCATCCGGCCAACCTGCCGGCCCTGACGGCGGCCCGGCCCGACGTGTGCGTCCTGGCCAACAACCACGTGCTGGACTTCGGCCGGCGGGGCCTGGCGGAGACGCTGGACTCGCTGGCCGGTGCGGGGCTGCGGACGGCGGGCGCGGGACGCACGTCCGACGAGGCCCGCGCGCCGGTGGCCGTCCCGGTCGGGTCCGGCCGCCGCGTGCTGGTCTTCGGCCTCGGCGCGCAGTCCAGCGGCATCCCGCCCGGCTGGGCGGCGACCGCGGACCGGTCCGGCGTCGCGTACGTCCGCGAGCTGTCGGACGCGGCCGCGGAGGCCACCGTCCGACGCGTGCGGCTCGCGAAGCGTCCGGGCGACATCGCGGTCGTGTCCGTCCACTGGGGCTCCAACTGGGGCTATCACGTGCCCCGCCACCAGATCCGCTTCGCGCACACCCTGGTCGACGGCGGCGTCGACGTCGTCCACGGACACTCCTCGCACCATCCCCGCCCCGTCGAGGTGTACCGCGGCCGGCTGGTCCTGCACGGCTGCGGCGACTTCATCGACGACTACGAGGGCATCTCCGGCTACGAGGAGTACCGCGACGACCTCCGGCTCGGCCACCTGGTCTCGGTGGAGGCGGACACCGGGCGGCTGACCGGCGTACGGATCATGTGCCTGCGGGCGCGGCGCATGCGGCTGGAACCCGCCACGGCCGCGGATCGCGCCTGGCTGCGCGCGACCCTGGAGCGGATCAGTGAAGGCGCCGCCATCGGCGCGGGACCCGACGGCATGCTCACCCTCGTACCGGCGGCGGCGGACGCCCCGGGGCGGCGCGAGCGGTGAGCCGCCGACCGGGGCTGGGTACGCGTGAGGTGCCACATCGTCGCCTGATGGGGAGATGACTGAAATGATCTTCCTCGGACTGCTTCTTCTCGTGGGCACCGGAGCGTTCACCGCCCTGGCGATCGCCGGCAACCTCGCCGGCGGACCCGAATACACCGTGTCCGTGCTCCATCACACCATCGCCACCGTGAACGGGCTCGCGCTGTTCAGCGCCGGCCTCGCGCTGGCGCTCGTCTTCTGCCTGGGCCTGGCGATGATGACCACCGCGGCCGTGCATCGCCATCGTCAGCACGGCCCCGTGGTCCACGGGGGCGCGGGACGCGGGACGCCGCCGCGATCGGCGGGCTGACCGGACGCACGGGTGGGCCCTGGCGGCTCGCACGAAAGGAGGGCCCGACGGGGCACGGCTACGGCGCCGGTGCCGCGCCCAGACACTCCTTGCACCACTCCCGGACCGTCTCGGCGACCTGCTCCAGGGCGCCGGGTTCCTCGAAGAGGTGGGTGGCGCCCGGGATCACGTGCACGCGGCCGGCGACGCGCAAGTGCCGCGCGGCCTCCTCGTTGAGCCGCAGCACCTCGTGGTCCAGGCCGCCGACGACGAGCAGGACCGGCGCGCGCACGGCGGGCAGCACGTCCCCGGCCAGATCCGGACGCCCGCCGCGCGAGACCACGGTCAGGACGCGGTCGGGGTGCTCGGCGGCGGCTCGCAGCGCGGCGGCGGCACCCGTGCTCGCGCCGAACAGGACGACGGGCAGGTCACGCGTACGGGGCTGAGTGCCCAGCCACTCCAGGGCGGCCACCAGGCGACGCCCCAGCAGCGGGATGTCGAACCGGTGCTCGGCCGTGACGACGTCCCGGCGTTCCTCCTCCTCGGTCAGCAAATCGATCAGGAGGGTGCCCAGCCCGGCCTCCCGCAACGTGGCGGCCACCGCCCGGTTGCGCGGACTGTGCCGGGAGCTGCCGCTGCCGTGCGCGAACAGCACCACGGCCCGCGCGGACTCGGGCACCACGAGATCACCCGGGAGTACGCCGCCGTCGGCGGGCACCACAACCGTCTCGGTGTTCATCGCGATCAACTTCTCCGGAAGACAGTGCGGCTCGGAGCGCGTGCGAGGCTCCGTACGCCAGGTACCCCGGTGCGGGGACTGCTATCGGCGTGAGGCCCGGCGCGGCAGCGCGGCGCGCGGTGCACGGTTGTCCACCCGACGGCCGGCCGGCAGCACCGCGCGGGGCCCGGCGGTACGCGTGGGACCGAGCACGACGGCTGCCCGTCCGCCGCGGATGCGAACTGGCGGGCGCGGGGCGGAGGTTCGGACGTATGTTGTGCGGTGAATGATCCATGCCTCGGTTGGAAGACGGACACGAACTCATGACTGATCCCGCGACGACGCCCGAGCAGGCGGAGCACCGGAAGATCGACACGTCGGTGCCGCACTCGGCCCGTATCTGGAACTACTGGCTGGGCGGCAAGGACAACTACCCCGTCGACGAGGAGGCCGGTGACGCCTACAGCGCCGTCTTCCCCGGCATCGTCACCATCGCCCGCAGCAGCCGTGCCTTCCTGCGCCGCAACATCACGTATCTGGTCCGCGAAGCGGGTATCCGGCAGTTCCTGGACGTCGGCACCGGCCTGCCGACGGCCGAGAACACCCACGAGGTCGCCCAGGGGATCGCTCCGGAGGCCCGGATCGTGTACGTCGACAACGATCCGATGGTCCTGGCACACGCCCGTGCCCTGCTCTACTCCACCGACGAGGGCGCGACCGCGTACGTCGACGCCGATGTCACGGATCCGGAGCGGATCCTCGCGGCGGCCGCCGAGACGCTCGACCTCAGCCGGCCGACCGGGCTCATCCTGAGCAACATCCTCGGGCACGTCGCCGACTACGACCGGGCCCGCGGCATCGTGGACCGGCTGATGGCCGCCCTGCCGTCCGGCAGCCACCTCTCCGTCAACGACGGATCTCGCGGGATCGACCCGGTCTTCGAGCAGGCGCAGGACTCCTACAACAGCAGCGGCGCAGTCCCGTACAACCTGCGCAGCGTCGAGGAGATCACGGCGTTCTTCGACGGCCTGAAGCTCATCGAGCCCGGCGTCGTCCCGGTCACGCAGTGGCGCCCCGAGCCGGGCTCGCCCACCCCGGAGACCGTCGCCGAGCACGGCGGCCTCGCCCTGAAGCCGTAACGCCGGCACGCGCCGTCCGCCACCCCCGGCCCGCGGTGGCGGACGGTGCCCCCTGCGGCGACGCTGAGCCACCACGCGGAAAAAGTCTGTCTTTTTCGAACAAGTGTTATCCGGGGCGCATCGAACCGTCTCCCAGGTATCGGACACAATCGTCCGGCGTCGAGGACAGGGAAGATGTGATGAGCGCACAGCACGCCGTGGAGACGGCGGCACTGGTGACCGCTGCCCGGGAGGGTGACATACGGGCCCAGGACGCCTTGGTCAACGCCTATCTCCCGTTGGTCTACAACATCGTGGGCCGCGCCCTGAACGGCTCGGTGGATGTGGACGACGTGGTCCAGGAGACCATGCTGCGCGCCCTCGACGGCCTGGGCGGTCTGCGCACTCCGGAACGCTTCCGCTCCTGGCTCGTCGCGATCGCGATGAACCAGGTCCGCACGCACTGGCAGGACCGGCAGTCCGCCCCTGCCGGGGTGGAGGAGGCCGAGGACCTGGCCGATCCGGGCGCCGACTTCGTCGACCTGACGGTGATGCAGCTGCAGCTCGCCGGGCAGCGCCAGGAGACCGCGCGGGCGACGCGCTGGCTCGAGCCGGACGACCGGGGGCTGCTCTCGCTGTGGTGGCTGGAGTGCGCCGGCGAGCTGACCCGCGCCGAGGTCGCCGCGGCCCTGGACCTGTCGCCCCAGCACACGGCCGTCCGCGTGCAGCGGATGAAGGCGCAGCTGGAGGCCGCCCGCGTGGTGGTACGCGCGCTCGACGCACGCCCGCTGTGCGAGGAACTCCGCGTCGTCCTCGCCCCCTGGGACGGCAGGCCCTCGGCACTGTGGCGCAAACGAATAGCCCGGCACGCCCGCGGCTGCGCCCGCTGCAACGGCCTGTGGAGCGGACTGATGCCCGCCGAGGGACTGCTGGCCGGTCTGGCACTCGTCGCGGCGTCCACCGCGCTGGTCGAGAGCGTGCGCTCCGCCACCGGCGGGGCGGCCGAGGCCGGATTCGCCACCCCGCTCGGCACCTCCTCAGACCCGACCGGATCGGGCCCGGGGACCGGACCACGTGCCACGCGGGGCCGGGGGACCTCCCGCAGCGAGTCCCGTCGGCGCCGGCGCTACCGGCGCCGCGCCCTCGGCGGTGCCGTCGTCGCGGCCTGCGTCGCGGGAGGCGGCCTGTGGTACTTCGGCACGGGGCCCGGAACCGGATCCGAGAGCGCGAGCGCCGACCGAGCCGCGGACGCCCCCGCCGTCGACCTCTCCGCACCCAGCGCCGTCGGGACCACGCCGTCGAAGTCGCCTTCCCCGTCGCCGTCCGCCTCGAAGCCGAAGAAACCGAGCCCTTCCAGGACACCGAAGCCCGCCAGGAAGAGTCCGCCGGCTCCCCGGCGCTCCTCCCCGCCGGCCGCGGTGCCGGCCGCCACCCCGCAGGCGCAGTCCGCCCCGTCGGGCACCGTCGGTCAGGTGGTCGCGCTGGTCAACAAGGAGCGTGCGGCAGCCGGCTGCGGTCCGCTCACCGAGAACCCGGAACTGGAGAAGGCGGCACAGGGCCACTCCGACGACATGGCCGCCCGCCACTTCTTCGACCACACCAACCCCGACGGTGCCGACCCCGGACAGCGCATCACCGCGGCGGGCTACCGCTGGTCCACCTACGGGGAGAACATCGCCCAGGGCCAGCAGACCGCCGACTCCGTGATGCAGTCCTGGATGAACAGTCCCGGCCACCGCGCGAACATCCTCAACTGCTCCTTCAAGGACATCGGCGTGGGCGTCCACCAGGGCCCCGGCGGCCCCTGGTGGACCCAGGACTTCGGCGCCAAGCTGTGACGCCACCCCTTGGCGGGGCGGATGTCCTCGGCAGCAAGTCGGGTGGGCCGCGAACTTTTCCCGCGCCGTGCTCATCCCACCTGAGGGAAGGCGGAACACAACGCCGAGAACGAAGGGGAGAACGTTCACCATGACGCACAAGCACCACGACCACGAGTCCCAGGGCGCTCCGGCCACGCGCTCCGGCCGGCGCCGGCGGTTCGCACGGGCGACGCTCGCCGCGACGACCGTCGTCGGGCTGGGGATCACCGGAGCAGGTGTCGCGCAGGCCGGTCAGGCGAGTGCCGCGAAGGGGGCGCCGACCTGCGCCGTGTCCGGCCTGAAGGCGTCGTTCGGCAAGGGCCTGGCCGGCGGCATGAACCATCAGGGCGTCGTGCTCAAGCTGAAGAACACCAGCGCCCATACCTGCCTGCTGCGGGGCTACCCGGGCCTCGGCCTGGAGAACGCCGCCCACCGGGTGCTCCCCTCGACGACCCACTGGGGAGACACCTGGTACGCGAAGAGCCCCGCCAAGTCCACCCTGACCCTCGGGACGGGCAAGAGTGTCGAGGCCGTCATCTCCTGGACGCATGCCAACACCGGTACGTCCGATGCCGTCCACGCCGCCTATCTGGAGGTCACGCCGCCGGCGGCGACCAGCCACAAGACGCTCGAGTTCCCGCAGTGGGTGGACCACGGAGACCTCCGGGTCACCGCGCTCGCCTACCGGATCCCGGTGAACGACTGATCGCACCGCGGCTGAAGACAGAGCGCGGCGCGCGGCCGAACAGAGCGCGCGGCCGTCGTGTCACGCGGTGGGCCGCGGCGTGACCGGTCTCCGGTGCCCGCGTCCGGGGCTGCGGGCCCGGCCTGGTCCCCTCCGTCGAGGCCGAGCGCCGTCAGGGACGGCAGCC
>NZ_JBFBBK010000003.1:0-222817 GCF_040682635.1 Streptomyces sp. NPDC051133 | reverse complement strand
CGTCTACCCGCGGGGGGGGGCCCCCGCACCCCCCCGGGGGGCGGGGGGGGGGGCCGGGGGGGGGGGGGGGGGGCGGCGCCCCCCCCCCCCCCCCGCGGCCCGGATGTGGAAGAGGCGGGAACGGCCGGGCGAGGCCGGCGGCGGCTGGGCCGCCGGCCATCCTCCTGTCCCCGCCGTTCCTTCCCGGCGCCGTCACCTAAAAGACGATCACCACGAAGCCGCCGCCGCCGAACCCGTTGCGGAAGCCGTTGTTGAAGCCGTTGCCGAAGAACGTGCCGCGGCCGCCGAAACCGTCGCAGCCTCCGTACCAACCACCACCGTAGTAGCAGTTACGGCCGAAGTTGGTGGGGGCGTGCGTCGGGGTGGCTGCCGAGGCCGTACCTGCGGCGCCTACCGCGGCACCGCCGGCCATGAGAACGCCGACCGCAGACATTGCGAGGCGACGCCTCGCTCGCTGTCCAATCATGGGCCTACCTTCTTTCCACCCCTCGCGGGCCATCCCATAACGAGGGGGAGGGTCGCTGTCGCGTGGTAGCCGCGGTGCGACCACGGGTGTCGCCGCGTACGGAGGGAGGGACTTGCCAGCACGTCATCGGCTGACGGCCCCGATGATGAGGATCATCACCGATGGCGGGCGTACCTCCGGCACGCGGCCCTTTCTCATCACGCTAGCCGCACCGCGACCACCCGGCATCTCGCACCGTGACGCATCGTGCATTTCCCCACGTCAGAGGCCCTGCAGATCACTTTTCGGCCCGTGGCCCGGACCCTGCCGGCCCCAGGGCGTCGTGATCCGTCTCGGGCAGCCAGTGCCGCGCCGGGTCGTAACTCAGCCAGCCGTCGTCGCGTGCGCGGCGGGCGAAGGCGTCCAGCAGGCGGGGCAGATGCGGGTGGCCGACGTCGGTGCGCCACACGAGGTGCCAGGCGTAGAGCGGGACGGGGTCGGCCACGGGCAGCTCCCGCAGGCCGGTGTGCGGCGGGATGTCCACGTCGGCGGGGAGCAGTGAGAAGGCCCCGGGGTGGTCGCGGAGGTGGTCGAAGAACGCGTCGAGCCCGAGGTTGACGCCGCCGAAGTCGCCGGGCACGCCGAACTGTTCGGCGAACCGGCTGAGGAAGGTGACCTGGTGCGCCGACGCCGGGAACCACAGGCGGCCGCCGTGCAGGCCGGCCGGCCGGAGCGTGCTGTGCGACGCCAACGGGCTGTCCGCGGCCATGACGGCCTTGACGGGTTCGAGCCGCACCAGCCGGCTGGTCAGCCCGGTCGGCCACGGCTCGTCGAGGGCGTGGACGCGGCCGAGCGCCACGTCGATGCGGCCGTCGCGCAGGCCGTCCCTGGCCGCGGCGAACCCCGGATGAGGGCTCACCTCGAGGTCGACGTCGGACGCGTCGGCCAGGACGGCCCGGATCGTGCGCAACGGGGCGAACATGTGGCCCCACACGCTCATCCGCAGCCGGCGCGGCCGTTCCTCGCGGGCGGCGGCCACCGCCGCGTCCCCGGCGCGCAGCGCCTGCGCCGCCGGGTCGAGGAAGCGGCGCCCCGCGGCGGTGAGTTCCACCCCGCCCCCGGCGCGTTCGAACAGCCTGACGCCGAGCGTCTCCTCGAGGCGGGCGATCCGCTTGGACAACGCCTGCTGGGTGAGGTGGAGTTGGGCCGCCGCCTGGCCGAAGTGCAGCCGCCGGGCCGCCGCGACGAACGCCCTGACCTGTGCCAGGTCGAGATCCACTGCCTTGACCTCCTGCGACAACCGGCGGTTGTCGAGTCCGCCGAAAGGCTGTTGGACACCGCCTCCCACCAGGGGTTTTCCTGGATCCGGCCGGTCACGGAGCTGACGGACACCGGCCCTTTCGCAACCACCACTGATCAAGGAGTGTGTCATGCCTGCCACCGTGCGGCCGGGACGGGGGACCCGATGAAGGCGCTGCTGCCCACGGGACGGGCCGCGGAGCCGGTCGCGTTCGGCGAGGTCGGTCAGCCCAGGCCCGCGGCCGGGGAGGCCGTGGTCAAGGTCGAGGCGTTCTCCGTCAACCGGGGCGAGATGCTCCAGCTCGACGGGGTGCTGCCGGGCGGTGAACGCCCCGGCAAGGACATCGCGGGACTCGTCGTCCAGGCCGCCGCCGACGGCACCGGCCCCCAGGCGGGCCGGCGCGTGGTGGGCCATCCGCCGGCCGGCGGATGGGCCGAGTACGTGGCCGTACCCACCGACGCGCTCGCCGTGCTGCCGCGGGGCGTCCCGGCGGTGACGGCGGCGGCGCTGCCGCTGGCGGGACTGACGGCGCTGCGGCTGCTGCGTGCCGCCGGGTGCGTCTCCGGACACCGGGTGCTGATCACCGGAGCCTCCGGGGGAGTGGGGCACTACTTCACCGAGCTGGCCGTGGGGGCCGGCGCGAAGGTCACCGCCGTCACCGCGACGCCCGAGCGCGGCGCGCGCCTCGCCGAGCTGGGCGCGGAGGTGATCCACCACCTCGGCGACGCACAGGGGCCGTACCACGTGGTCCTCGAGTCCATCGGCGGCCCGTTCACCGCCCGGGCGCTGTCGCTGCTGCGGCCGCGCGGCCGGATGATCTGGTTCGGCCAGGCCTCGGGCGAGCCCGCCCGCCTGAGCTTCTTCGACTTCTTCGCCGGCCCGCGGTCGGCCACCGTCCAGCACTTCCACTACCCGCACGCAGACGAGTCGTTCGGCGCCGACCTCGACGTCCTGGTGCGCCTGGTGGCCGAGGGGCGGCTGCACCCGGAGATCGGCCGGACCGAGGACTGGAGCGCCACCGCCGGCGTCCTGGCCGACCTGCGCGACCGCCGCATCCGCGGCAACGCCGTGCTCACCCTCGGCTGACCGGCCCGCCGCCGGCAACCGAGCAGACAACCGTCAACCCTTCCCGGAAAACGAGGAGTTCACCATGCGCACCACCGACCCGAAGGCCGTCGTCACCCGCTACGTCGAGGCCGTGATCGCCGGCGACGTCGACGTGATCCGCGACAGCTTCGCCGAGGACGCCACCTGGACCTACCCCGGCGAGGTACCGGTGCTGTCCGGCACCTGGACCGGGCGCGACACCATCGTCGACGACTTCCTCGGCGCGGCGGGCGGCCGGCTGTTCGTCCCCGGCAGTGTCACGATCGGACTCACCTGGATCATCGCCGAGGGCGACCGGGTCGTCGCCGAATGGACCTCGAAGGCCGAGGCGGCCGCGGGCGGCGGGGCCTACGACAACCGCAACGTCGGCGTCTTCACCGTGCGCGACGGACGCATCGCCGCGGTCCGGGAGTTCACCGACACCCTCCACGCCGCCACCGTGCTCTTCCCCGACCGCACCCCGGACACGGCGGCCTGACCCGGCCACCGGCGATCCGCCCACGACGACCAGCCGCTCACCGAGACCCAGGACGACCAGGAACGACGATGGCCGACACCGCGACCACCCCCTTCTTCGAACTGCCCGACCTGCTGCCGCAGTTCATCGCCTCGCACCACTCGCGCGCCACGGGCGCCGGGCTCGATCCGCACCAGTACGCGCGGGTCACCGCGCAGCTGACCTCACTCCACGACTGGCCGGAGGTCTTCCGCGCTGCCGCGCGCGGCCACCTCGAAGCCGCCGGGCGGCACGAGGCCGCGGGGCACGGCGTCTCGGCCGGTGAGGCGTTCCGCACGGCGGCCCGCTGGTTCCACTACGCCGTCCTGCTCCCTCATCCGGACCGGGAGACCGCGGCGCTCGCCGCCCAGGAGGCCGACGACGCCATGCGCAGGGCCCTGGCCCACCTCGACCCGCGGGCGGTACGGCTGGACGGCCCGTCCTTCGCCGGGTGGCTCAGGCGCCCCGCGCGGCCCGTGGCGCCCCGGCCCCCCGTGGTGATCGTGGTGCCCGGGCTCGACTCGGGCAAGGAGGAGTTCCACGACGTCACCGACGCACTGCTGCGGCGGGGCGTGGCGACGTTCACCATGGACGGCCCGGGCCAAGGGGTACTGGCGGCGACCACCGCACCCCGCACCGACTACCACCACGTCATCGGCGAAGTGATCGACGCGCTGGAGGCGCACGGGGACGTCGACGCCACCGCGGCCGGGGTGATCGGGCTGAGCCTGGGCGGGTTCTACGCCGCCGTCTGCGCCGCGTACCAGCCGCGGATCCGGGCGGCCGCGACCGTCTCGGGGCCGTACCGGCTCCGCTGGGACGAGGCACCGCCGTTCGTCACCGAGACGCTCGCCCAGCGCAGCGGCGGCCGGCAGCGGGCCGAGGAGTTCGCCGGGGGCGTCGACCTGCACGGCGTCGCCGCACGCATCACCCGCCCCCTGCGCGTCGTGGACGGCGGCACGGACGTCATCCCGGGCGTCACCAACGGCGAGCCGCTGGCCCGCGAGGCACCGCGGGGCGAGTACCTGCTCGTCCCGCACGGTGACCATCTGCTCGGCAACGCCCGGGCCGACTGGCTGCCGTCCACCTGCGACTGGCTGGCCGGCGCGCTCAGGTGACGGCCGGCTCGACGGCCTCCACCGGGGCGCTGCCGGCCGGGCCCGGCAGGGTGAGGCCTCTTCCGGCGTGGAGAAGCCGATGACGGGGGCCACGGGTCCGAAGATCTCCTCGCGCCACGCCGGCATGTCCGTGGTGACGCCGGTCAGGACGGTGGCCCGGTACCCGGCGCCCGCCCTCTCGCCGCTCGCGGCCACGGTCGCGCCGGCCGCGACGCTGTCGGTGACGATGCCGTGCACCCGCTCCAGCTGCCGCCGGTCGATGATCGGGCCGAGCGCCACGTCCTCCCGGGCGGGGTCGCCGACGGACAGCGCGTCGGCCTTGGCGGCCAGTGCGGCGGTGTACTCGTCGAGCAGCGACTCGTGCACGATGTGGCGGCCGGTCGTCATGCAGATCTGCCCCTGGTGCAGGTACGAGCCGAACGCGCCGGCGGAGGCCGCCTTCCGCACGTCCGCGCCCGGCAGCACCACCAGGGCGTTGTTGCCGCCGGCCTTCGCCTGGTGCGGCTCCCCTTCGACACCGAGCCGATCGAGGTCGCGCTCTACGCCCGGCACGAAGCCGCCTCCCGCAGCCCCTCCCAGCGTTGGCTGGTCCAGTTCATGGCCGAGGTGCTGGGCGAGCTGGTCAGTCCGGCACAACTGCCGCCGACCCCCACCTGAGCAGGGGCCGGACGGACCTTGCCAGTGCCGCCGCCGTCGCGCACGCTGGTGCCATGGCCAGTGACAACGGCCCGACGCTCATCACGTCCGTCCAGCGCGCCCTGCGGTTGCTGGAGGCGGTGAGCGCGCACGAGAACGGCGCGCCGGCGAAGCAGCTGGCACGGGAGACCGAGCTGCCCCTGGCCACCGCCTACCACCTGCTGCGGACGCTGGTCCACGACGGATACGTGCGCAAGCTGGACGACGGCGGCTTCGTGCTGGGGGACAAGCTGCAGGCCCTGCAGAACGCCGGTCGCGACCAGGTGCTGCTCAGCCGCGTCCGCCCCGCCCTCGCCGCGCTGCGCGACGAGCTGGCCACCCCCGCCTACCTCACGTTCTACGAGGAGGGCGAGATCAGGGTCGCCGAGATCGTCGACGGCCCCCGGGCTCCCCGGGTCGACCTGTGGGTGGGCTTCGAGGACGCCGGGCACGCCACCGCGCTCGGCAAGTGCGTGCTGCGCGAACTGGACGACGACGCCCGCCGGGACTACCTGGCCAGGCACCACCTCCCCGACCTCACCCCGAGGACCGTCACGAGCCTTCCGGAACTGCTGCGCAGGCTCGACTCCGCGCCCACGGATCCGGCCGTGACCGACCTCGAGGAGTACGCGCTGGGCACGGTGTGCGTCGCCGTACCCGTCCACTGCGGGGACATCCTCGGCTCGCTCGGCGTCTCCCTCCCCAAGGAGCAGCGGTCGCGGCTCCCGGAGATCCCGTCACGACTGGTCCCGGTCGCGAACCGCGTCACCAGGAGCCTCTCGCTCACTATCTGAAAAGCCGCTCCTTGTGACCGCCTGACCGGAACCCGTTTCCTGGAAAACAGGACATTCCAGGATTACCCGACAGGTGAGGATCGCGGACGCAGATGAGCCACACCCGAGACCATGGTCACGACCACCGCCCCGGGCGGCCGTTCAGTCACCGGGTGAGCGCTCTCCGCATGTCGGTCCGGGGACGTGCCGCCACGCAGATGGCGGCCGGCACGCCGGTGCTGCCGACCGTGCTCATCGCCCTGATCGTGCTCGTCGACGTCGTCGGCGGCGCCGGACTGATCTGGCTGCCGCTGCTGGCGGCCGGGCCCGCACTGGCCGCCGCCACCAACGGGCCGCGGGGCGTGCTCTGCGTCGGTGTGCTCGCCGTCGCCGTGGGCGCGGTGATGGGCAGGCACGGGGTTCCGCACCGCGGGCTGCCGGCCGTTCTGGCGGCGCTGCTGGCCGTCACCCTGGCCAGCGGCCTGGCCAGCGCGCTGCGCCGCCGCCGGGAACGGGTGCTCGCCGCCGTCCGCTCGGTGGCGGAAGCCGCCCAGCACGCGCTGCTGAAGCCCGTCCCGGAGACCGTCGGCCCGTTCCGGGTGGCGGTCCGCTACAGCGCCGCGGCGGCGGAGGCCAGGATCGGCGGCGACCTCTACGCCCTGGTGCCCACCCCGCACGGGGTCCGGCTGATCGTCGGCGACGTGCGCGGCAAGGGACTGCCGGCCGTCAGCACCGCCGCCCTCGTGCTCGGTGTCTTCCGTGAGGCCGCCTACGACGAGCCCGACCTGCTCGCCGTCGTCGACAGGATCGAGCGGAGCCTGGCGCGCAACCTCGGCCCCGACGACTTCGTCACCGCCGTGGTCGCCGGACACTCACGGCCGGGACACCTGGAGATGGTGAACTGCGGACACGGCCCCCCGCTGCTCATCTCCGCCTCCGGAGACGTCGAGGTCGTGGAGTCCGTCCGTCCGGCCCCGCCCCTCGGGCTGCGCGCCCTCTCGGGCGAGGTCCCCCACTTGCAGCACCTGCCTTTCGCCGAGGGCGACCAGCTGCTGCTCTACACCGACGGCGTCACCGAGGCCCGCGACCACGCCCGCGCCTTCTACCCGCTCACCGAAGCGGTGGCCCGGCACGTCTGCGACGAGCCGGCCCGCACCCTCACCGCACTGCACGACGAACTGCTGACGCACGTGGGCGGCCGGCTGCACGACGACGCGGCCCTGCTCCTGCTCCGCAGGGAGCCCGTGCCGGAACCGGCACTGGTCTCCTGAGGGACTTTCGTCGAGTGGGGCGCGAGGGGGCCCCGTGCGAGCACGGCCGAGCGGGTGAGGGGGGCGAGCGGGTGAGGGGGGCGAGCGGCTGAGGGGGCGAGCGGCTGAGGGGGAAAGCGGCGCCCTACGACCGCGCGGCAGATGTGCGTGTCAGGCGCCGCGACGCCGACAGGATCCGATGGAAGGGCCCGGCGAGGCCGACGCCGGCGGGTTCGAAGGAGCCGGCGGGCTCGAAGGAGAGGGCCTGGCTCAGGCCGCGACCAGGACGGCCCACCGGGTGACACCGCCCGCATGGGTACGCGTCCCGTGGCGAGCCGCCAGCGCGCGCACGATCTCCCAGCCACGACCGCACTCGTCGGGGTCGATCCCCAGGCGCGACTGACCCGCCGGAAGCGCGGGTCCCGCGTCGGTGACCTCGACGCGCAGCGCGCCCGTGCCGCCGACGCGGTTCCAGGACAGCCGCAGCACGGCGGGCGGCGCCGCGTGGATCACCGCGTTGGTGACCAGCTCCGACACCACGAGCAGCGAGTCCTCGATGATCTCCGGGGACACGCGCCAGTCGGCGAGTACGGCGCCCACGCGGCGGCGGACGGCCGAGACGGCCCCGGCGACAGGCGGCAGCGGACAGAGGTGTTCGCAAGCCTCCCGAACCAGCGTATTCAGCTGCATCGCCATCACGTCTCCCGGATGATCATCGCCCCGCCGGGGCGCCGGCCGCAGGTTGCCGACCTCTCAGCACGTTAGGGAGCGGGTCGGAGGCGGTCAATGAACGAGGGTCGGCATTACCGAACGCCGCAGCTCGGCGGACCCAAGCCCGTACCGCACGACCGGCGAGGCGTCCCCGGTGGTAATAGGCTCGCCTCATGGCCGGCCCAGTCCAGTCGATCGAACGGGCGGCGGCGATTCTGCGTCTGCTCGCCGGCGGGCCCCGCCGACTCGGGCTCGGCGAGGTGGCGGCCTCGCTCGGACTGGCGAAGGGCACCGCCTACGGCATTCTGCGCACGCTGCAGCACGTGGACTTCGTGGAGCGCGACGCGGCGACCGGGAAATACCAGCTCGGCGCCGCGCTGCTGCACCTCGGGACGAGCTACCTGGACATCAACGAGCTGCGCTCCCGCTCGATCAACTGGGCCGACGCCCTGGCCGCCCGCAGCGGGGAAGCCGTCCGCCTGGGCACGCCCCTGGAGGGCCAGGTCCTCGTCATCCACCACGTCTTCCGGCCGGACGACACGCTGCAGACCCTGGACGTCGGCTCGCTGCTGCCGCTGCACGCCTCCTCGCTGGGCAAGATCCTGCTGGCCTACGGGACGGCGCCCTTGGAGTCGGCCACGGAAGCGGGACTGGAGGCCTACACCCGGCACACCCTGGTCACCCCGGAGCAGCTCGACCGGGCGCTCGCCGAGGTCCGGGAACACGGGTGGGCCACCGAGGTCCAGGAGATGAGCATGGGGGACGCCGGGCTCGCCGCGCCGATCCGAGGGCATGGCGGCCTCGTCGTCGGCGCCATCTGCCTGTCCGGGCCCGTGGAGAGGATCTGTGACAGCCAGGGGCGCCCGCGGCCGGCTCTGCTCACTCTGCTCCGTGAAGCCGCGCGGGCGATCTCCCGAGACCTGGGCGCCGCGCGCTGGTAGGCCCGGCCCGGTCTTCCTCAACCGTCGGAAGGCACAGCGATCATGGTGGAACGGTACGTAATGTCCATCGACCAGGGCACCAATTCCACCCGATGCATTCTGTTCGACCACCGCGGACGGCTGGTCTCGGTCGCCCAGCGGGAGCACCAACAGCATTTCCCCCGGCCCGGATGGGTCGAGCACGACGCCGTCGAGATCTGGCAGAACCTGCAACGCGTCGTCCCCGAGGCCCTGTCCGTCGCCGCCGTCGACGCCGACCGGATCGCCGCCATCGGCCTGGCCAACCAGCGGGAGACGACGGTGGTCTGGGACCGGCGGACGGGTGCCCCCATCGGCAGGGCGCTCGTCTGGCAGGACACCCGCACGGCGTCGCTGGTCGAGGAACTCAGACGACGACCGGGAGACGAGTTCTTCCTGGAACGCTGCAGTCTCGTGCCCTCCACCTACTTCTCGGCACTGCGGCTGCGCTGGCTGTTCGACCACGTCAAAGGGCTGCGCGAGCGCGCCCAGGACGGCGAGGTGCTATTCGGGACCATGGAGAGCTGGCTGATCTGGAACCTCACCGGGGGCGCCGACGGCGGCCTGCACATCACCGACGCCACCAACGCCAGCCGCACCATGCTCATGAACATCCGCACCCTCACCTGGGACGACGAGCTGCTGGCCCTCTTCGGTGTCCCCCCGCCCATGCTGCCCGAGATCAGGCCATCCGCCGAGACGTACGGCGAGGCCGGCGCGCTGCTCCCCGGCGTCCGCATCACCGCCGCCCTCGGCGACCAGCAGGCCGCCCTCTTCGGCCAGACCTGCTTCTCCCCGGGGGAGGCGAAGTGCACGTACGGCACTGGCAGCTTCCTGCTGCTCAACACGGGCACCGATCTCGTACGGTCGCGGCACGGGCTGCTCACGACCGTGGCCTACAAGATCGGGGACCAGCCGCCGGTCTACGCCCTGGAGGGTTCGATCGCCGTCACGGGCTCGCTCGTCCAGTGGTTCCGTGACCGCCTCGGGCTGATCAGCAGCGCCCCCGAGATCGAGACCCTCGCGCGGACGGTCGAGGACAACGGCGGCTGCTACATCGTCCCGGCCTTCTCGGGCCTGTTCGCACCCCGGTGGCGCAGCGACGCGCGCGGGGTCATCGTCGGCCTCACCTCCTACATCACCAAGGGGCACCTGGCCCGTGCCGTCCTGGAGGCCACCGGCTGGCAGACACGCGAGGTCGTCGACGCCATGAACGCCGACTCCTCCGTCCCGCTGAAGCAGCTCAAGGTGGACGGCGGCATGACGGCCGACAACCTGCTCATGCAGTTCGTCGCCGACGTGCTCGACGTCCCCGTGGTGCGGCCCATGGTCGCCGAGACGGTCTCCCTCGGCGCCGCATACGCCGCCGGTCTCGCCGCGGGCTACTGGCCCGACCTGGAAGTCCTGCGCCGCAACTGGCACCGGGCCGCCGAGTGGCTGCCCGCGATGGATCCCGTCCGCCGGGAGTCGGAGTACGAGAACTGGCAGCGAGCCGTGGAGCGTTCCCTGGGCTGGGCCCGATCCTCGGAGCCCACCTGACCGGTCAGGGCGCCGACCGGTCCGGGCGCCGGCCGACGCGGACGCCGGCCGGTCAGGCTCTCGGCCCGTCAGACCACCGGACCCAGCCGGTCCAGCTCGCTCCCGATCGCCGCCCGCAGCACGTCGTGCCGCGGCCCGAGCCGGTACCGCTCGTCGCTCCACCGGTCGGGCGGATACAGCCACACGGGCTTGCCCGCCGACTCGGCCGGCTCCCAAGCGAACCGCGGCCAGACGTGGGCGTGCAGGAACGGGTGCGTGTTCCCCAGGATCTCCAGATTGACCCGGCGGAAGTCGCCGTCCAGACGCCGGCAGGCCCGCTCGACCGCCTCGCCCAGCCGGTCCATGTCGGACAGGAACGCCAGCCGTCTGGCCCTCGGCAGGTCGGACAGCCGTTGCACACCGGGTTCGTCGACGAGGAGAACCGAGTAGCCCGGCAGGAACTGGACATCGCCGATCACCGCGAACCCCGCCTCGAGCCGCCGCAGTACCGTCGGGTTCTCGCCCCGCAGAGCGGCCCCGATCCGGTCCGCCCGCCAGTCCCGGCTGTGTTCCCCTGTCATGATCCCAACCTACCGTCGCCCGGTGGCCGGGCCGGTGCCCGGTAGGCGGCGCGGTACTCGCTGGGCGTCATGCCCACGGCCGTCCGGAAGGCGCGGGTGAAGTCGGACGCTCCGGGAAATCCCCAGCGGGCGCCGATGGCGTGGATGGGGACGTTCTGCTGAGCCGGGTCGGCCAGGGCGCGGCGGCACTGCGCGAGACGCTGCCGGCGGACGTAGGCACAGACCGTGGTGCCCTGCTCGTGGAAGACGCGGTGCAGACAGCGCGTCGAGACGAAGTGCGCGGCGGCGATGGAGCCCGGGGTCAGACCGGGGTCGCTCAGGTGCGCATCGATGAAGTCGACGATCTGCTCGAACAGTACGCGCTGCCGGGACCCGTACGGCAACGCGCTCCGGCCTCCGCCCTGATGCGCGAGCAGGGCCGCCACCAGCTCGATCGCCGTGGCGCCGATCCGGGGGCCGTCCTGCGGGGCCAGGTCGGCATGGGTCTCGGCCAGTCCGGTCAGCATCTGGCACAGCAGCCGGCCGATGCCGGACCGCCCGGAGAACGCCCTGCCGCACTGCGGCGCCGCGAGCTGTTCGCGCAGGGGCAGCAGACGCCGGGGGAACTGCAGGACGAGGCTGCGCGCGCCGTCACCGTCCGGTCGCGGGCCCACCATGGCTTCGAACGGCCGTGAGCTGTCGTAGAAGACCAGGTCGCCCGGGCCGAGAGCGGTGCGGTGCCCGGCCTGATCCATCCCCTGCCCCCCTGAGACGATCCATGCGAGCTGATACAGCTCGGGGTCGCTCCGCCGGATGAGACGGGGCGTGCGCCGGGAGGTGAGCGGCGTGTACGACAGCTCCGAGAGCTGGACGGGGCCGCAGGTCATGGTCTGGATCCGTGCCCTCATCCTGCTGCCGTCGGTGAAGGTGGTGCGGGTCGGCATGAGGGCCGTTTCCGTGGTCTCGCTCCAGGCCGCTCTCCGCTCCGTGGGCGGCAGTTGAGCTGTGTCCAGCACCGTGGTCGGCATGGCTTTCCCCCAACAGGTCGTGCGGTCGCCCACGATGATCCGCGGTGCCGCGCGGCGGACGGAAGTGCGTTGCGCGCCAAGCCGGTCGCGTAAGGCGTGCTACGGCGGCTCTCTCCGGCGCCGCATGGGTGGCCGGTCGAGCACTTCGACGTACATGATCCGGCCGTCCACGACGTCCAGGCAGAGCATGCCCCGTGAGGGCAGGAGCGGCACGCATCGATGGCCGGGGCCGTACGGCTGCCCCTGCGGATGGGGCGCGGTCCGGAAACTCTGGCAGAAGTCGTCGCCGCAGCCGCACGCGTCGACCAGGCGCAGATCCCAGGCGCAGATGGCCAGTTCGCGTTCTCCTTCGCTCTCCAGGAGGGTGATCAGCTCGGCGGTGAGTTCCGGGAAGACGTCGCGGACGAGGGGATGGTCCTGCTGCATGGGCGGAGGGTAGCGGAGGCAGCGTTCACCAGCCGTCGACGCGGTCCCATCGTGCCTGCACGACCGGGGCCGTCTCCGTCGGCCGCGCGCTGTCGATCACGTGGTAGCCGCGGTGCTGTGCCGCGGTGGCGCAGGCGTGGTTGGGCAGGATGCGCAGCCGGGTGCCCACGGGCAGGTCGGGCAGGCGGGCGCCGTCGCGGGCGGTGAGGGTGCCGTGTTCCTGGCTGGCGGCGGTCATGACCAGGCCCGGGATCAGGTCGCCGGCCAGGTCGGTGACGAGGCCGTAACCCTGGTCCTGGGCCTGTACGGCGGTTCCGCGGTCGCGGGACATGGACATCCAGCCGCCGTCGGTGATGATCCATCCGTATTCGGGGCGGTGGCCGATGACGGTGACGACGACCGACAGGGCGAGGTCGGCGAGGTCGCAGACGCCGAGGCCGGCCATCACCAGGTCGAAGAAGACGTAGTTGCCCGCGCGCAGTTCGGTGACGCCGGTGAGGTCCTCGGCGGCGTGGGCGGTGGGGGTGGAGCCGACGCTGACCGTGGCCACGGGCAGGCCGGCCGCACGCAGCCGTTCGGCGGCGGCGACGGCACTGTCGCGTTCGTTCTCCGCCGCCAGGCGCCGGTCCTCGGCGGTGCGGGCGTAGTAGGACTCGCCCGCGTGGGTGAGCACGCCGTCCAGGCAGCCCGCCTCGTGCAGGACGCGGCCGATCTCCGGCAGCCCCGGGGCGTCGGGCTTGAGGCCGCCACGGTGGCCGTCGCAGTCGATCTCGATCTGGGCCGGGATCGGAAGGCCGGCCCGGCGGGAGGCCTCGGCGACGGACGCCGCCTGTTCGGAGCTGTCCAGCAGGACGCGCAGCCGGACGCCACGGCGCAGCAGCGCGATGACGCGGGGGAGTTTGCGGGGGTCGATGCCGACGGCGTAGGTGATGTCCGTGTAGCCGCCGTCGGTGAACGCCTCGGCCTCGGCCAGGGTGGAGACGGTGACGGGGCAGGGGGTGCCGTGCCGCAGGAGGGCGGCGACGTCGAGGCTCTTGGCCGTCTTCACATGGGGACGCAACGCGACGCCGAGCCGGTCCGCCCGGGCGGCCAGCCGCTCGATGTTCCGCCTGACCCTGTGGACGTCGACGGCGGCGAACGGGGTGTCGGGGTCGGCCAGGGTCGGGGCGGGCTCGGGGCGGGTGGTGCCGGCGGGCGTGTTCACGGGAAGGTGTCCGTCTCCTCACCTGTATGGACTGACTGTCCAGATCTGGAAAATCAGCCTAAGGATCTTGCCTGTGGTTGTCCACCGTGCGGCGGCGCCCAGTGAGGTGGATGTCGATGTACCGGGCGAGGGTCGGTCCGCCCTTCGGGTCGTCCGCCCGGAACGAGATGCGCCGGAGCAGGCCGACCGCGTCCAGGGCGACGCCCTCGCGGGCCAGGACGAACACGAGGACGAGGAAGGCGGACCGGGCGTTGCCGTCGTCGAAGGGGTGGAAGAAGCAGACGTCGAGATGGGCGCGTGCCGCGCGGGCGGTCAGCGGGAGGGGCCGTTCCGCGTCCCTCGCGCTCTCGGCCAGGCAGGCGTCGAGGCGGGCCCGTGTGTCCGGGCCGATGCCGTAGCGCTCCCGGCCCCGCTTGGCGAAGGCGGGCAGATCGCGGAACGGTGGGGGCTCGGGCGTGCCCAGGACGTGCTGCTGCCAGCCGCGGAGCAGCGCGAAGTCGAGCGGGGCGTCGCGGGCCGCGGCGGTCCGCACGAGTTCCAGGGCGGCGAGCAGGCCCTGGGCGCGGGCGGGGTCCACGGCGGCGTCGAACACACGGATGTCCTCGGCGGCGCCGTCGAGCGACGGGGGCAGCGGCCCCGCTCCGCCGTCCTGCGGGCAGTCCTGCCAGGGCACGGCCTCGCGTATCGCCAGCCAGCGCCGCAGGTGGTCGGGCGCCGGCTCGGCGGGTGCCGCCGCGGCATCCGGCCGGAGCGACTGCGCGAGCCGTTCCGCGACATCGTCGACCAGCGCGTCGTGGGGGCCGGTCCAGCTCAGGAACCGGCCGCCGACGGCCTCGTCGACCAGGTCGGCCGCCACCTCGGGTGCGACGCCCCAGCGGCTGAGGAACCAGGTGAGGACTTGATGGCAGTGCCCGTGCCAGCCGCTGCCGCACCCCGTGCGGTCGGTCACCTGAAGGATCAGGTTCCGGGCGGCGCGCTCCCACAGGATCCGCTGGTCCTCGATGCCGGCCAGATCCAGCGGGTACGCCTCGAACCGTCAGGCGAGCCTCTCCAGCCACTCGCGCCACTCGCACAGCGCCGCGACGACACCGTCGAGCGTCTCCTCCGGGGTCGTGATCGAGTCCCGCGGGCAGCACCACGTGCCGACCGGACCTCCGTCGAAGTCCCCTTCGTCGTGCGACCAGCGCCAGCCGATGGTCCAGCGGCCGTAGTGTTCCACGAGGGCGTGCGACATGGCGTCGGCCCAGGGCTCGCCCTTCTCACGGCACCAGGCGTACAGGGCCGGGTCGACGATGTGGACGTCGGGGCGGCGTGGCACACGCCGGGCCGGCCCGAGAGAGCGCACCACCCGCTCCGCCGCCGCGGCGTCGAAGGGATGCCGGGCGGGGTCCACCTCGTCCCAGCTCAGAGAGCCGGGAAAATGAGCGACGATCACCGCGCAAGCCTGCCGGATCGGCCCAGTTCCCGTGCAAGCCATTTTCCGCGGGGCCGGGAGACGAGGAACGGCCAGGTCGGCGGTGTTCAGCCGGCTAGCGGTCGGCTTCGGGCGATCCGGGCTCCTCGTCCGCGGCCGGGCGGTCGGCGGGCTCCTCTCCCTTGCGTTCCGCGGTGCGGGACGGCTTGTCCTTGCCGGCCCGCGCCTGCTCGTTCTTGAGGTGCTCGCGCACCTCCTCCGGCTTGTCACCCAGCTGTTCCATGGCCTGTCTCCGATCGCTCGGGTACCGGCGCCGCCCGAGAGGGTACCGGTGGCGCCGTCACCGCACAGCCTTGCACGCGGCCCTGCCGGCGGCTCGTCGAGCCCGTGCACCGTCGTGGCCCCCGCCCGGCCTGCCGGGCGCCCGGGGTTTGGCCCGGCGGAACGTCGTGAAGGGTCTCAGCCGAACGGGACCACTGCCGAGGGGGAGATCACATGAGGATCGTCATCACGGGGGCGTCCGGATTCCTGGGGGGCCGGCTCACCGACACGCTGCTGCGCACACGGAGCTTCGGCGGCACGCCGATCGACCGGCTGGTCCTCGCCGACCGCGTCGTGCGGCCCGGCTCCCCGGCGGCGACCGACCCGCTGGTGGACATCGTGCACGGCGACCTCGTCGACCGCCTCGACGACGTGTTCGCGCGGCCGGTCGACGTCCTGTTCCATCTCGCCGCCGCCGTGTCGGCCGAGTGCGAGGCCGACCTGGACCTCGGCCTGCGCGCCAACCTGGACACCACCCGCGCCCTGCTCGACGCCGCCCGGGCGCAGACCGCCGGCGGCGGGCCGAGGGCGCGGATGGTGTTCTCCAGCAGCCTCGCCGTCTACGGCTCCCACCCGGCGCTGCCCGTGCCGCCGGCGATCAGCGAGTCGACGCCGCCGTTGCCGCGGTCGAGCTACGGAACCCAGAAGCTGATCTGTGAGCACCTGATCGCCGACTACACCCGCCGCGGGCTCCTCGACGGCCGTGTCGCCCGTCTGATGACGGTCGCGGTCAGGCCGGGCCGGCCGAACGCGGCCGCCTCAGGCTTCCTGTCCGGCATCATCCGCGAACCCCTCGCGGGACACCCTGCGATCTGCCCGGTCGACCCCGGCCTGCGCGTGGCCCTGGCCTCGCCGCGCCGCACGGTCCAGGGGATCCTCCGCGTCGCGGAGGCCGAGCGCGGTGCCGGGCCGGGACGGCTCGAAGGGCCGATGCCCGTCAACCTTCCCGCACTCACGGTCTCGGTCGCCGAGATGCTCGCCACGCTGCGACAGGTGGCCGGCGACGCCGTCGCCGGTCTGGTGACCGTCGCGCCCGACCCTGCCGTCGAGGCCATCGTGGGCTCGTGGCCCGCCGTGTTCGACAACGCACGCGCCGCCGCCCTCGGCCTCGCACCCGACCCGGACTTCCTGTCGGTGGTGCGGGACCACCTCGCCGAGCAGACGGACGCGTCCTGAACGGCCGGCTCAGAACGCGTGGAACTCCTCGAAGGGCGGCTCGAACGAGGGGTCGGGCAACCGGAGAGCCCGGAAGCGGCTCCGCGGTCCGGCCGCGGGGCCGGCGTCCTGCGCCGTCGCCGGTTCGGCGGGGAAGGCGTCGGCCATCACCGTCCAGCCCAGGTTCCGCTCGAAGTAGCGCACGGCGGTGCGCACCGACGGTGCCCAGTCGTCGTCGAGCACGATCAGGCCGCCCGGCCGGACGATCTTCCGCAGGAAGTAGAGGTCGACGAAGACCTCATGGAACCGGTGACTGCCGTCCACGAACGCCGCGTCGGCGGTGAGGCCCTCGGTGAGAAGCCCGGGCAGCGCGATCGACGAGGGAGCGAGGACGAGCGAGGCGATCGCGTCCAGCCCGGCGGAACACAGCAGTTGCCAGCCGACGTTGGACCAGTCGCGTTCCTGGAACGGGTCGATGACGACATGCCGGGGACGCGGCGCGTCGACCGTGATCAAAGCCTCGCCGATCGCGAGCGCCGAACTCGCGTACGCCAGACCGACCTCGACGACCGTCTGCACGCCCTCGGCGACCAGCAGGTCGCGCAGCTGGTCGCAGTGGTGCTCGGGCACGGTCACCGTGTCGAAGTCCGCCTCACGGTCCCGCGTCCGTCCGGGCCCCTCCCGCGCCAGCCGTCGCCGTACCTCGCGCACCCGCGTCCTGCGTTCGTCCATGCCCACCGTCCCGGCCGCCGGTCCCCGCCGACAGAGCATCCTCCTACGACGGGTGGCGTGTCACGGCCGTCCGCGTGACCGGCACGGCCGCCCCGTAGCCGCCCGTGCCGAGCGGGGCGAGCCGGCGGGTCAGCACGGATGTCGTGGTGGCCGGTGCCCTCCTGGTCGAAGAGGGTCCCGCCGGCGGACACGTCCCGGGCGGCGGGCCTGAGCACGCGTACTCAACCGGCATGGGTGCGCGGTCGTTTGCGCCGGCCGTCGGCGGAGCCGCGGGAGTGGGCCGGAGACCGGAGGGGCTTGCACGCGTCGAGCGAAATGCAATCCCCGCCGGTCTCGGGCCGCACGGTTCCGGCCGCACGGTTCCGGCCGCGCCGATACAGGAGGACTACCGGCCGAACAGCTCGAAGGCCACCGCCGGCGTTCCGCCGAAGCGCGTGGCGACGGCTGTCGTCTGGGCGGTCAGGAAACCGCGGACGTAGGTCTCCGGATCCTCGTCCGTCAACGCCTCGATGTAGGTGCGGTGTTCGAGGAGCGAGCGCACGGCACGCTCCAGGCCCGGGGTCGCCTCGACGGCGTGCGTGGGACTGACGGAACCGGCGACGGCCACCCAGCGAACGCCGTTCCAGGGCTCCAGGCCCTGCTCGGCGAGTTCGGGGAAGATCCAGCGGTTGCCGGCGTCCGCGGCGGCGTCCAGGGTCGCCCGGCCGACGGCGACGTGGTCCGGGGTGTTCCAGGCCGTGCCGCCCCAGGTGTCGCGGTGGTTGAGGGTGATGACGAGTTCGGGGCGATGGCGGCGGATCGCGGCCGCGATGTCCCGGCGCAGCGCGGGGCCGTACTCGACCACTCCGTCCCGGTGGTCCAGGAACTCCACGCGGGTGACGCCGACGACGGCCGCGCTCGCCCGTTGCTCGCGCTCGCGCAGCGGCCCGCACACGCCCGGGTCGAGGGTGTCGATGCCCGCCTCGCCGCGGGTCGCCAGCACATAGGCGACCTCACGGCCGGCGTCGGTCCAGGCGGCGACGGCCGCCGAGCAGCCGTACTCCAGGTCGTCGGGGTGTGCCACCACGGCGAGGGCCCGCTGCCAGTCGTCGGGCAACGGCTGCAGGTCGTTGATCTTCGGCTCGGTCATGGGCTGCAAGACTACGTCGATCGCGGCACCCGGCCCACCGAAGGAGAGCCTCGCAGTGACGACCTCGGCCGAAGCGTTCGCCCGCATCAAGATCCGTGTCGCCGCCGCGCTGTTCGACGGCGATGAGATCGCCCTCATCCACCGCACCCGGAACGGCCAGGACCACTTCACCTTGCCGGGCGGCAACGTCGAGTCCGGCGAACCCGTCCTCGACGCACTCGCACGCGAACTCGACGAGGAACTGGGCCTGGACCTCGCGGAGGCGAGCGGCGCGCCGCGACTGACGTGGATCCGGGACGCCATGGTCACCCGCCCCGGCGGCACCCCGCCTCGCAAACTCCACCTGGTCTTCCGCGTCCACATCGCCCACCACACCCGCGCCGGGCTGCGCACCGTCGAGTACGACGACACCGTCGGCGCCGGCCATCTCACGTGGAGGCCCTACAGGGACACGGCCGCCCGGGCCCTCTTCCCACCGGTTCCGCTCGCCGAACTCCCCACGCCCACCGCGCCCGTCGACGCCGCCGAGGCCCTCCTGCCGCCCCTGGACGACACCAACTACCGGTGGCTGTAGGGCGATCCGGTTCCGCCGCCCGACGCAGAGGCCCTGCCCGGGTGACCCGTCCTCCCGTCGACCCGGCATGATGATCGTCATGACGTCGATCGCCCGGACCCCGATCACCGGCCTGGACCTCACCGGATTCACCGAGCGCGAGCCCGGCTTGTGGACCGACGAGGCGGGACTGATCCTGTCGGTCCACTTCTTCCCCCTCGTCCCGGACCTGCCGGCCCCGCTGCACGAACCGGAGCGCCTGCGATACGGGTGCGCGCAGGGGACGGCGGGGGCCGGCGGCGGCCTCATCGAGGCGACCGTGGGAACGGTGGACGGGCTGCCGGCGCTGCGCCAGCTGGTCAAGATGCCGCTGCAGAGCAGGCAGGGGCAGGCCTTCATCGGCAGTTGGACGCTGCCGAAGGACCGCTGCAGCACCGTGGTGAAGGTGCAGTCCGCGGAGGGCACGACGACCGGTCTGCGGGAGGCCCTGGTGATGAACCAGGTCGGACCGGCCGACTACTTTCAGCCCCACCCGTACGCCGGCGGCGGCCTGCCGTACCACGTGGCCGACCTGGAGCAGTGGGACGCCCAGTTCCCCGACCACCCCCTCACCCTGGTACGCGCCGCGCTGCACCGCATCACGCCGACGGTCACTCTCCACGACCAGTTCAAGACCCTGCCCCCGTTCACCGGCCCCACGCCGCCCCCGGCGGGATGACGTGCAAGGCTTCAACGACGCCGTGTCCTGAGCGCTCGGACCGACCACTCGATCACCGGCGCCAGGGGCTCCGGAGCCGGCCAGCCATTGATGACCGCGAGCAGGCTCAAGTACCGGCTCCAGCGTGGGTCGTTCACCGCTTCCAGACGGTGCAGCAGCCAGTCCCGCAACAGGCCGTCGTCGGGGCGGCCCACGACGAGCGCGCACCTCGCGGTGAGCTCCGCGACCACGGAATCGGCCTGCGGCGAGTCCGGACGGACGCCGGACGCCACGGCCGATTCGACGATGCCGCGGGTCACGGCGAGGACATCGGGCCGAGGCGGGGTGGCGGCGCCGTCGGGCAGCTCGGCCGCGTACGCGTCGACCAGGCTTCCGGCACCGGCGCGGAAGCCCGCGTCCGCGGACAACTGCGCCAGCTCCACCCACGCTTGGACCTGTTCCGGCGTGGGGCTGTCGGGCAGCTCGGGCGTCAGCGAACGCCGGACGGCGCCGAGACCGGCCGTTCCCCAACTGGCGTCCTCGAAGATCGCATCGAGGAACGCGTCTATCAAGCGGCGCCTCTCCGCTTCTGACAGGGTGGCGAGTCGGTGCATGCGTTCCATCTCCTCGAAGGTGGTGTCGTGGCCGGCCGCGATGGCGAGCACCGCCTGCCGCAGACGCAGGATGCCGATCTGTACCTCCAGGGCGGCGGCGTGCTCGGCGGCCACCTCGCTGAGCGTGCGTTCCCGATCCATGACGCGCCGGATCACATCGAGGCCGAAACCGAGGTCGCGCAGCGTCCGGACGAGACCCAGCCGGGCGACGGCGTCCGGACCGTAACGGCGGTACCCGGCAGACGTACGACCGGCCGGCCGCACGATGCCGCGGTCGGAGTAGAACCGGATCGTCTTGACCGTCAGCCCGGTGCGCCGCGCCAGTTCACCGATCGAACACAGAGTGCCGCTGTCCATGTCCCCACCCTGATCTCTCCCGCTGGGGGAGAGTCAAGTCTCCGTGGAACCTGTGGTCGGCAGGGGAGATCCGCCGCGTCCCGCGGCCGGTCTACGACACTGCCCCGTTCCCGTCCCGAAGCCGCTCGGCGAATGCCCGCGCGGCGGCCAGATCGGCGTCGTTCGGGCGCTGCTTGTTGATACCGCCGACGAGCTTGAAGGGCGCCCACGTGTCGAACGCCCGGCAGGAGAAGCTCCCGTCCACCTCGAAGCCCTTGCTGCGCAGGAGCCGGATCAGGGGGCGGGTGAACGGCGCCCACGGCATCTGGGGGAGCCCGCTGGTGGCGAACACGAACGCCCTGCCCGGTCCGGGCGGGAGTGCCCCGGCGAACTCGGTCAGACGGGGATGGAGCCTGCCGTGGAAGACGCCCGAGCCGAATCCCACGAGATCGGCCCCGGCAAGCCCGGCCGGATCTGCTTCCCCGGGCCGGACGACCTGCGCGTCCAGTACCTCGGCCATGGTGTCGGCGACACGGCGCGTATTGCCGTGTGACACGGAGGCACACACGATGACGACCTTCATCCTCACGATCCCCTTTCCGGCTACCGCAGTGGGGACCGCGCAGCGGCGCCGGATGTGACACCGGAGGACGGAGAACCGAGGGCACGGACGGACCGGAAGGCGCTCCGTTCCCCGCCTTCCCGGGCGTCCTCAGCGAGGGCCGATCGAGCGGACGAGGTCGATGCCCCGGCCGAGATTGTCGACACGTGCCTCCAGTGTGTCGCCGGCCGGGTACAGGCGTACGGTGTCCACGCCCGCCTGCTGCCAGACCTCGAGGCGCTCGCGGACCATGCGCTCGGTGCCGATCAGCGTCGTGGCCAGGACCATGTCGTCGGTGACCAGGGCGGCGGCGCCGTCGCGGTCACCGGCCTGCCAGCGTTCCCGTACCTGAGCGGCGACGTCCGCCCATCCCTGGCGGCTGTAGGCGTTGTTGTAGAAGTTGGTGGAACCGGAGCCCATGCCGCCGAGCGAGAAGGCGAGTTCCTTCTTGCGGCTGCCCACGATGCCGGCGAGGTCGCCCTCGTCGGCGACGACGTTGATCTCGGCGCCCTGGCAGACGTCGAGCTGTGCCCGGGTGCGGCCGGCGCGGGCGAGTCCCGTGTCGAGGTGGGTGAAGTAGGCGTCGGCGCCCTCGGGGACGAAGCTCGTGCCGAGCCAGCCGTCGGCGATCTCACCGGTGAGCTCCAGCATCTTCGGGGAGAGCGTGGCGAGGTACACCGGAACGGACACCGCCGCCAGGCTCAGGCGCATCGGGCGGCCCTCGCCGTCGGGCAGCGGGATGGTGAACCGGCGCCCCTGGTAGGCGATCCTCTCCCCGGCGAAGGCGCTGCGGATGATCTCGACCGTCTCCCGCATCCGGGTCAGCGGACGGGCGAACGGGATGCCGTGCAGGCCCTCGACGACCTGGGGGCCGGACGCGCCGAGCCCGAGCAGGAAGCGGCCCTCGGACAACTCGGCGAGGGTCATCGCGGTCTGCGCGACGGTCACCGGGGAACGGGTGGCGAGCTGGATGACGCCTGAGCCGAGCAGCATCCGGTCGGTGCGGGCGGCCAGGTACCCCAGCGGTGAGGGGGCGTCGCTGCCCCAGGCCTCGGCCACCCAGCAGATGTCCAGCCCCAGCTTCTCGGCCTCCAGGACGAAGTCGACGGTCTCCCGCCAGGTGCCGCCCGAGGCCTCGATGGTGGTCGCGGTGCGCATCACTTCTCCTTCTCGGCGAGATCCTTGAGGGCGGCGAGGTTGGCCTTCATGCCGGTCTCGAACTCGCGGAGCCTGACGAACACGATCTTCTGCTCCTTGTCGGGCATGGCCTCGATGGCGAAGGTCAGCCCGGAGGGGGCCGGCCCCATCTGCGCCCACTGCTCCAGCACCGTCCCCGGACCCTGCCGGGTCAGCGTGAAGCGCCACACGCTGGAGGGGTGGCCGGGGTCGCCCACCGCCCAGCCGAAGCACCGGGGGGCCGCGCAGTCCACGACCGTGCTGACCGTCTCCCAGCTGCCCAGGTCGGGATGGGCGCTGCGGCCGAGGAAGCGGCTGCCCGGCCGCGGTTCGGCCGCGCCGTCGAGCCACTCGACCTCCTGGAGCTCCGCACTCAGGCGAGGCATCAGGCGGATGTCGCTCACCAGCGTCCACACCCGTTCCACCGGTGCGTCGATGTACGTGCTCACGGACACCGTCGGGGTGTCCGCGTAGACCTGTCCCGTCCATTTCATGGGCACGTGACTCCTCTTCGCGAGTGACGTGCATAGTTGCGTATTGAGACTGACTCCCGCAAGGGCTGGAGCACGCATTGGCCTGCTGAGTTTCGGTGAGAGACTCGTATCATCGGTCCATGAGGCGCACGACGTTCGCGAACTGGCCCTGCTCGGTGGCCAGGAGCATGGACCTGCTCGGCGACCGGTGGACCCCGCTGGTGCTGCGGGAGGCGTTCTACGGCATCCGCAGGTTCGACGACTTCCAGCAGGAGCTGGGCATCGCCCGCAACACCCTGACCGAGCGCCTGCGTCGGCTGGTCGACGCGGGCCTGATGGAGAAGCGCGTCTACGAGACCCAGCCGACCCGGCACGAGTACCTGCTCACCGAGCCGGGCCGTGACTTCTTCCCCGTGCTGCTGGCGATCGGCGCCTGGGGCGACCGCTGGCTCGCCGAGGAGACGGGAGCCCCGGTCACCACCCGCCACGAGCCGTGCGGCCACGACACCCGCGCCGAAGTCGTCTGCGCGCACTGCAAGGAGCCCCTGGCCTGGGAAGACGTCACCCCACGACCGGGCCCCGGCTACCCGCCCGGGCTGCTGGACCGCCCGGACGTCCGCCGACGCTTCAAGCTCGACGCCGCGGAGGCACCGAAACCGACCGATCACTGACCTGCGAGGGGCGGGGTGTGGGTCAGCTCGCCGTGATACATGTACGCGTCGCCCGCGTGCAGCAGCCACCGTCCGTCGGCGGCGCGCACGGCGACGCCCGCATGCCTCACCGAGTGACCGGCCAGCGGGGCCGCACCCGTGAGCGTCACGGGTGCGGCCCCTTCCTCCTCACGAGGTCGTGGTTCGGACCGGCGGAGTGGGTCAGACGGCGGCGCCACCGCCGGCGCTCTTGCGGCGGCGTACGACGAACACGGCGCCCGCGCCGACCGCGACCGCGGCACCGCCCGCGAGGCCGATCAGCGGCAGCGCGGAGTCGGAGCCGGTCTCGGCGAGGTGGCCCTGGGGCTCGATCTTGTTGTTGCCGGTGGGCTGCTTCTTCGGCAGGGGCTTCTTGCCGCCCTGCGGCTTGGCGTCACCGGAGTCGCCCGGCGTCGCCCCCGCCTTGAGGATGTCGAACTCGTAGAAGCTGTCGTCGCCCGAGTAGACACAGTTGCCCTCGTCGTCGGCGTACATGCCGATGCTGACGGCGTAACCGAGCCCCGCGGGCGCGGACTTGTCGACGCTCAGGCGCATGTCGATCGAGAAGGACTCGTGGGCCTTGACCTCGGTGTAGCCGACGTATCCGGCGCCCTCGTCGCTCTCGTCCAGGGAGATGTTCTCCCACGTGCCGGACGAGGGGTCCTTGAACTGCAGGGTGAGGTGGCTGGTGTCCTCGATGAAGTCGTCGTCGTTCACCTGCGCGGCGAACACACCGAGGTCCACGCGCTGGTAAGCGTGGTCGCCGGAGTTGTTCACGTTCAGCGTGAAGCCGTGGAAGCCACTGCCGGCGACGACCTTCGACGGCAGACCGGAGAGGGTGGTGTGCAGGTCCTTGTCGAACTTCGGCTCGTCGGTGTCCGCGCATTCCGCCGGGAACCCGGAGGGCGAGGGCGACGCGGAGACCGACGCCGAGGCCGACGCCGGCGCCGAGGGGGAGGCCGCGGCATCGGGCGACGCCGACTCGGCGGCCGCCGGGCTGGATCCGGCCACCGCCGGCGAGCTGTCCTGCGCGGCAGGCGTGGATTCCTGACCGGCCGGGGTCGTGTCGTCGGTGGACGGAGTGGTGTCGTCGGCGGCGGGCGTGGACTCGTCCACGCTCGGAGCCGTCTCGGTGACGGCGGACGACGGACCGTCCTCGTCCGCGTACGCGACCGGGGCCGTGAGCAGCACGGCCGGGGTGATGGCGGCCGTCGCTGCGGCGAGGGCCAGGGAACGGCGAAGCTTCATGCGAACCTCGGGGCGTAAGTGATCAATGTGTTCGCAGTCATGACCCGGCGAGGCGGTCAAGAGTTGCCCCAGCACTCACACTTTCTTTATATGATCCACGTCACACATGGCCGAAAGTGACCTGTGGGACGTGCGGGAGCGCCCCCGCCCTACGCGGCGATGACGGCGACACCCGTCCTGCCTCCGTCGACATCCACCACCGTGCCGTGCACGAAGGCCGCTTCGTCGCTCGCCAGCCATACCACGGCATGCGCGATGGCGTCCGGTGTGCCGACGGCACCGGCCGGGGTGCCCTTCATCATGATCTCGCCGGGATGGGGGTCGCTGCCCGCCGCGGCCGGGGGCAGGATCACGCCCGGGGAGACGGCGTTCACCCGCACGCCCGCCGGGCCGAACTCCGCGGCCCATGCCCGCGTGGGCCGTGTCGTCCGGCGGATTCGCCGGCACGGCCGTACAACCCCTGAGCCGCGTGACGGGTCTTCACCACCGTACGAACCAATCCGGCCTTTCGGTACAACTCGTTCGAACGGGGGAGCCCATGAGCTTCGTCCGCACCCATGTCCGCGGCGTCGCGACCGCCGCCTGCACTCTTCTCATGGCGATCGGCCTCGGCGCCGCCGACGCCGGGGCGTCCGACGCCGGCACCGCGGCACCGAGGACCCGGCTGATCGCCTCCTCCGTCCTCGGCGGCGACTACAAGGTCACACTGACCGCAGTGCGGTCGACGCAGGACCCGTACGCCGCCTCCGTGCGGCTGCGGGTCTACACGCACGCCAAGGGCGTCTGGAAGGAGTCCGACCGGGTCACCGTGGGTGATGTCGACGGGTGGTTCTGGTACCCGCTCACGGGCAGCGGTGCCGTCTGCGCGTTCTCGGCCGCGAGCACGGAGCCCGCACCCCTGACCGTGAGCCTGCTGATCACGCCGTCGATCGGCTGCTCCGGGCCGGCGCACTACGTCGTCAAGCAGGGCCGGGTGTTCGCCGGCTGACGCGCGAGGTGCGGAGGGGGCGGGGCGGTCGGATTCGAACCGACGTCCTCCGAGATGCTGTCGCGGCGCACTACCTCTGTGCTACGACCCCGCCTTGCCGTTGATCATACTCCGGAACTCCGGGAGCGCGGCGAGGAATTCTGGTGTTTTACAGTGTCTGCCGTCAGATCCGGCGACAGGACGCGTGAGGTAATCGCGAACATGGCGACTGAAACTCATGAGTTTCAGGTGGAGGCCCGTCAGCTGCTGCAGCTGATGATCCACTCGGTCTACTCCAACAAGGACGTCTTCCTGCGTGAGCTCGTCTCCAACGCCTCCGACGCGCTGGACAAGCTGCGTCTGGAGAAGCTGCGGGACGACTCGCTGGACGCCGACGTCTCCGATCCGCACATCGAGATCGGCATCGACGACGACGCCCGCACCCTCACCGTGCGGGACAACGGCATCGGTATGTCGTACGACGAGGTCGTGCAGCTCATCGGCACGATCGCCCACTCGGGCACCGCGAAGTTCCTGCGGGAACTGCGGGAGAGCAAGGACGAGGCCGGAGCCGAGGGGCTCATCGGCCAGTTCGGGGTCGGCTTCTACTCCGGCTTCATGGTGGCGGACGAGGTCAGCCTGGTGACCCGGCGCGCGGGCGAGAGCCACGGCACCCGCTGGTCGTCCCGAGGGGAGGGCACGTACACGCTGGAGACGGTGGACCGCGCTCCGCAGGGCACCTCGGTCACCCTCCACCTCAAGCCGGCCGACCCCGAGAACCAGCTCCACGACTACACCGCCCCCTGGAAGATCAGGGAGATCGTCAAGCGGTACTCGGACTTCATCACCTGGCCCATCCGGATGCTCCCCGAGGACTCCGCCACCGCCGACCCGAGCGACGGGGCACCCGGACCCGAGACGCTCAACTCGATGAAGGCGCTGTGGGCGAGGCCCCGCGACGAGGTGTCCGACGACGAGTACCACGAGTTGTACAAGCACATCGGCCACGACTGGCGCGACCCGCTGGAGACCGTTCGCCTCCAGGCGGAGGGCACGTTCGAGTACCAGGCCCTGCTGTTCCTGCCGGCGCACGCCCCCTACGACCTGTTCACCCGGGACTACCAGCGCGGCCTGCAGCTGTACGTCAGGCGCGTGCTGATCATGGACGACTGCGAGGCGCTGCTGCCGCCGTACCTCCGCTTCGTCAAGGGCGTCGTCGACGCGGCGGACCTCTCGCTCAACGTGTCCCG
Organism: Streptomyces sp. NPDC051133; assembly: GCF_040682635.1. NCBI lineage: Bacteria > Bacillati > Actinomycetota > Actinomycetes > Kitasatosporales > Streptomycetaceae > Streptomyces > Streptomyces sp. NPDC051133. The sequence continues at coordinate 195,892 of NZ_JBFBBK010000003.1, read as the reverse complement.
CGAGATCCTCCAGCAGGACCGGCACATCGAGATGATGCGGCGACGGCTGACCAAGAAGGTGCTGTCCACGCTCAAGGACATGAAGGCCAAGGACCAGGACCGGTACGCCACGTTCTGGCGGGAGTTCGGCACGGTCCTGAAGGAGGGACTGGTCACCGACTCCGAGAACCGCGACGCCATCCTCGCCGTCGCCTCCTTCACGAGCACGCACCACGACACCGAGCCGACCACCCTCCAGCAGTACGTGGAGCGGATGAAGGAGGGTCAGGACGACATCTACTACCTGACCGGGGAGTCCCGGCAGAGCATCGAGAACTCCCCGCACATGGAGGCGTTCCGGGACCGCGGCATCGAGGTGCTGCTGCTCACCGACCCCGTCGACGAGGTGTGGGCCGACGCCGTCGGGGAGTACGAGGGCAAGAAGCTGTGGTCCGTCGCCAAGGGGAGGATCGACCTCGACGCCGAGGAGGAGGGGACCGGGACCACCGAAGGCGAGCGGGAGCAGCGGGCCGAGGAGTACGCCGGGCTGCTGGGCTGGATGGGGGAGCAACTGGACGAGGACATCAAGGAGGTACGGCTGTCCTCCCGCCTCACCGTCTCCCCTGCCTGTGTCGTCTCCGACGCCCAGGATCTGACCCCGGCGCTGGAGAACATGTACCGCGCGATGGGCCAGGAGGTGCCCACCGCCAAGCGGATCCTGGAGCTCAATCCGGACCACCGGCTGGTGAAGGGCCTCAATCAGGCCTACAAGGAACGCGCGGACCACACCGAGCTCGCCGAGACCACCGAGCTCCTCCACGGCCTGGCGGTGCTCGCCGAGGGCGGCCGGCCGAAGGAACCGGCCCGGTTCGTACGGCTGATGGCGGACCGGCTGGAGCGCGCGCTGTAACCCTGACGGCGAGGTGGTGCCGGGGCACGGCGCCTCGGCACCACCCGCGGGTCATCTGATCCCGCCCTCAAGGGTGTCCGCGCTCCAGGTGGTCAGACGGTCCGCGAGAGCACCCGTGCCGTCGAGGACGTGCCGGGAGAACGCCTCCCGCTCGTGCGCGAGCAGTGCCGCCTCCCAGACGCAGGGCGCGAGCCCCGCCCGGCCCGGCCGAAGCTGTGCCGGCTGCCCGGCCGGGCCGGTGAACACGGCCAGATCCGACATGTGGCCCTCGATCCAGGTGTGCACGAGGACATAGTCGCCGTCACCGCCGGCGTGCACGATGAGCACCGCCAGGCCCAGCGAACCGCGCAGCCGGCCGAGCGCCAGATGGCCCGCGGCCACCTCCAGCGCCGCGTCCACGGCCTGGGGACCGACCGTACGCCCCGGCGTCCGGAGCGCGTACACCTTCAGCAGATGACCGGCGACCGCCCGGGCTCCCAAGGCGCCGGCGATACGGGCGTGGTGGCCGTCGGCCAGTGCCGACAGGCCGACCGCGTCCACGGCCGGGGGCAGTTCAGTGTGAAGATCCATCCGGCCATCGTCGGGCCTGGCCCCGCACGCGTCCAGGTCCGGGCCGGCACGCCCCGTCACGCCGGCATCGTGCCGCGGGCTCGCCGCCCGGGCCGCCCGTCCGTGGAGCTGAGACTCGGGGTCGGTTCGTCCGGCCCCGGCCCCGGCCCGGCCCCGGCCCGGCGGCCGGCACGTGGTTGTACCGGGCGTACGTCACAGGGACGAGGGGCTGACCGACGAGCGTTCCGCGTGGACGACCGTGGCGTAGGAGCCGAGGCCGATGAGGCGGTCTCCCGCGATGTCGCCGAGCGCCGTGTAGAGGGTCAGGATCCGGCCGGACACGGGGTCGAACGCGACATCCTTCACGGTGCCGTGCTCACTGCCGTCCTCGGTCAGGACGCGGCTTCCCACCGCTTCATGGTGCTCGGGCGCCGAATCGGCTCCGGACCCGGCGGCGGCGCGCGAGCGCACGATCACGGCGTCCTGCCCCACCGCCTCCACCTCGTCCCAGTCGACGACCGCCGCGTCCTTCGGCGCCCCGGACAGGCGCAGGCAGGCGATGCAGCGGGTGCGGGCATCGATCGTCAGGTCCTTCACCGTGCCCAGGGTCGCCGCCTCCTCGGCGGTGATCACCGGAAGGCCCCTGACCTGTGTGAAGAGCTTCATGCGAGGCCCCCTTCGCCGGGTGCGGGCAGGTCCGGGGCCGGATGGTCGGCACCCGCGTGGAAGGCCTCGACCTGGGCTGCGAAGCTGGGCAGGTCCGCGGCGACGAAGCGGCCGGCCCGCGCGGGGACGACCACCGCGGAACCGGAGACGGCCAGCGTCTGCCCGCGGGGGACGAACAACCGGCGGTGGTGGCGGTCGAGGGGCTTGTCGGCGTCGACCTCGAAGCCGACGACACGCCCGCCGGCTCCGGCCTCGATCACCACGTCGCGTACCGTGCCGATGCCGGTGCCCTGGTCGGTGACCACCGGCGCCCCGATCACCTGGCCACCTCCGGCCCCCTCGGACGCCACGACCGCGTCCCGGTCCTCGAGGACCTCCTCACTCGGGATCATCACGGCCGAGGGCCCCACGGCGTGCACGGCGGAGAACGGCAGACTCCGCTTCAGCGGCCCGGCCAGCAGACCCCGGCCACTGAGGGTGAATCCGATGATCCGGCCCGCCGCGGCGTCGAAGACGGTGTCCTTGATCCGCGCCACCGCCTCGCCGCTCAGGGTCACGACCTCCCGCTTGGTCACGTCGGAGGCGAGCATGAGTGTGGTCATCGCGGGCCTCCTCGGCCGGACCGGCGCCCGTCGCGCACCGCGATTACCGTCCCGGCCCGGCGTTTGGCCTGAACCGCCAGCGCCGCCGCGGCACTCAGCCCGATCACCGCGATCAGTAGGACAATCCAGCCCCACCACACCATCACCGACCTCCTTAGCAGCCGTGCCCGGGTCGTACTGCCTCTCCCTGTGCTTCCGGTTGCCCGCAGCGCGGCACACCACGCGTCGATGCAGGGCGGGAGTCCGACCCGCGCGGGGCGTTCAGCGGCAGTCGCCCGCGAGTGCGGGCCGGCCGGTCTCGTGAGGCGTACGGCGGCCGGCCGCCCGGCGTGCGGCGGGTCCCATCGCGTACGACGCGACCGGCATCAGCGCGCCCAGCAGCAGCCAGCCGGGCGTGCCCCAGTCCAGCAGCAGCCAGGTCACCACACCCGGCCCCAGGGTGCGGGCGACGGTCACGCCGGTGCCGAAGAGACCCTGGTACTCGCCTGTCCGGTCGGCCGGCGCCAGATCGAAGGAGAGCTGCCAGGAGCCCGCCGACTGCTGCATCTCCGCCACCACCTGGAGCGCCGCACCGGTGATCAGGAACGCCGCCGCGGGCCAGGCCGACCGCCCTGCCGACAGTGCGAACACCGCGCAGGACGCGAGCATCACGAGCCCGGACCTGCGCAGCACCCGCAGGGCGCTGCCGAGTCCTGTCACGGTCCTGGCCGCACGCACCTGGAACAGCGTCACCGCAAGCGTGTTGAGCACGAACAGCCCCGAGGCCAGCCAGGCCGGCGCCCCGGTCCGCTCGGTGATCCACAGCGGCAGCGCGAGGCTGAGCAGCGGCAGGCGCAGCAACAGGACGGCGTTGAGGAGTGCGACCAGGGCGTACGGCCGGTCCCGCAGCACCGCGAACCGCCGGCTTCCGGCGCCCGTGCCGGCGGAGGCCACGGCGGTCACGGCGGGCAGGCGCAGCAGGAGCAGCGCGCAGGCCAGGAAGCAGAGCGCGTCCAGCGCGAGCACACCCCGGTACGCCGCCGCACTCCCGGCACTCAGCGCGAGCCCGCCGACCGCCGCGCCCACCGCGAGCCCGCCGTTCAGCGTGGACTGGAGCCGTGCGAGCATCCCCGTCCGCTCCCCGGCCGGCACCAGTCCGGCCACCAGTGCCTGCCGGGCCGCCGCGAGCCCCGACTGCGCGGAGGCATAGACACATGCCGTGAGGACGAACGGCACGAATCCGCGGACCAGGAGGAACGACGCGACCGCCGCGGAGGTCCCCACCGCCAGCAGGACCGATGTGCCGCGGGGCCCGCGCCGGTCCGCGAGCCGCCCGAGCGGCAGCCCGAGCAGCGAACCGGCCGCCCAGGCGAGGGTGAGCCCGAGCCCCACGCGTGCGGGGGCGAGCCCGAGGACCCGGGTGAAGTAGAGCGCCGAGGTCACGTAATAGGCGCCGTCTCCGAGGGAGTTGGCGAGCTGGGCGAGGGCCAGAAGACGGTGCGGTCGATGTGTCACACGAGTGACGCTAGAGGCCGAGTGGGCCGCCGGGCAGTCCCAATCGGTGCCTGCTTCGTTGGTCCATTGTGGCGAGCGCAGGGCCCTGGCGGCACGTCAGGGGCCGTCGGCGGACGCGTGGCGGGCCAACTCGGCGGCCAGGCGGCGCATGACCGTGCGGTTGGCGCGCCGCATCATGGCCCGGACGACGGGAGCCAGCAGGCGGTCGGGGAGAGGGGCGCGCGTCCAGGCGTACGTGAACGAGACGCTGCTGCCACCGGCTTGCAGCGGTGCGATGGAGTAGGTGCCGTGGGCCAGGCGCCTGCCGGCCGCGCTCACGTTGCGTTCGACGATGCGCCGCGGGGCGTCGGCCTCGACGACCTCGACGGTCACGTCGGTCGTCGTGCCGCCCAGCGACGCGGTGACCCTGGCGCGCGATCCGACGCCCCGGGCGGGGCCGCCGTAACGCCAGTCGGACAGGTAGTGGTCGGTGAACCGCTCGTGGTGGGCCATGACATCGAGGAAGTCGTAGACCTGCTCGGGAGTCTGCGGTACGTCGATCGACACGATGACAGACTTCATGTACCACACGGTACATGCGCCATGTACCAATGGTTACACTCGCGGCGTGGTGGATACGGGCGACGGGCATCCCGCGGGCGAGGCCGCGCACGGCACGGGCGTGGACCGGCGCTCCCGGCTGGTGGACGCGGCGGTGGATCACGTCACGGCGCACGGCATCGCCGATCTGAGCCTGCGCGGGCTGGGGGCGGCGATCGGGGTCAGTCACCGCATGCTGATCCACTATTTCGGGTCCAAGGAACAGCTGCTCGTGGAGATCGTCCGGACCTCGGAGCGGCGCCGGCGCGAGCTGCTGTCCCAGCTGCGTCTGGAACCCGGCCTCTCGCCCTCCGGCGTCGCGCGGCGACTGTGGCGGGAGTTGACGGACCCTCGGCTGGCCGGCCAGGAGCGGCTCTTCTTCGAGATCTGCGGGCACGCGCTGCGCGGCCGGCCCGAGGCCGTCCCCGTCCTCGACGGGCTCGTGTCGGACTGGCTGGAGCCACTCGCGGCCGCCGAGACCGCCGCCGGGGTGGACCCTGCCGCGGCCCGGAACCGCGCCAGGCTGGGGCTCGCCACCGTCCGCGGCCTGCTGCTCGACCTGCTCGCCACCGGCGACCGCGCAGGCGTCGACGCGGCGATGGAGGAGTTCCTCCGGCTGTACTACGGCTCGGAGTGACGCCGGGGCGAAGACCGGCGAAGGCTTATGAGCAACTAATGGTTGCGCATGTGAGACGACCGCCCTAGGCTTATGTGCAACCGATGGTTGCGAGAGGATGGAGGGGTGGAAATGGAATACGGCAGCATCGAGCGCGAGATCCGCATCGACGCCACGCCCGAGGTCGTCTACGAGGTCGTCAGCAGGCCGGAACACCTGCGGGAGTGGTGGCCGGACGAAGCAGAGCTCGAGCCGGTGCCCGGCGCCACCGGGGCCATCTCGTTCGGGGACGGGACCACGCCCGAGACGAAGGTCGTACCGCTCACGGTGGTCGAGGCGGACCCGCCCCGGCGGTTCTCCTTCCGCTGGGTCTACGACGAGGCCGAGGCCGCGACCTCGGCCAACTCCCTCCTGGTGACCTTCGACCTGGTCGCATCCGGTACGGGCACGCTGCTCCGCTTCACCGAGACGGGGTTCCGCGAGAAGGGCTGGGAGGCGGCCGTACTCGAAGAGCAGTACCGGCAGCACGTCACCGGCTGGGACTTCTTCCTGCCCCGCCTCGTCGGCTATGTCGCCCGGCTGGTCTCGACGCCATGAGCGTCACCATCGACGACGAGCTGTGGTCGGCGGTAGGGGACCCGACCCGACGGCGGATGCTCGACCTGCTGCTGGCCGACGGCGGAGGAACGGCGACGACGCTGAGCGAGCGACTCCCGGTCACACGGCAGGCGGTGGCCAAGCACCTCGGTGTACTGAACCGGGTCGGTCTGGTCCACGTCACGCCGTCCGGACGTGAGCGCCTCTACGAGGTGGACGAGGCCCAGCTCGCCCGCGCGATCGCCCAGCTGTCGGCGGTCGGTGCCACCTGGGACGCCCGGCTGCAGCGCATCAAGCGCATCGCCGAGGCGATCCAGCGCGGCCGGGAAGGCTGACCCCTCCACGAACGGACGTCGTCACCTCCGTGACGGCACTGAACATCCGCCCATGAATCCGGGCACCGAATCGAGAAGAACGAGAAAGAGGCAACGAAATGCTGGACATCCTGCACAGGATCGGCGTCACCTCGTCTCCCGGCGACGTCTACGAGGCCTTGACCACGGTCGAGGGGCTGGCGAACTGGTGGACGCAGGAGACCGACGGCGATCCCCGGGTCGGCGGAGTGCTCCGGTTCCGCTTCGTGCCCGGCGGGTTCGACATGAAGGTCCTGGAGGCCCAGCCCGCCGAACACGTGCTCTGGGAGGTCGTGGACGGCCCCGAGGAGTGGATCGGCACGCGGATCCGCTTCGAGCTCAAGCAGGAGGACGGCTTCACGATCGTGCTCTTCCGGCACGAGGGCTGGAAGGAGCAGTCCGAGTTCATGTACCACTGCAGCACCAAGTGGGCGACCTTCCTGCTGAGCCTGAAGAAGCTGGTCGAAACCGGCAAGGGCGAGCCGGCGCCGCACGACGTCCGGATCAGCAACTGGCACTGAACCCGGCGGGAGTGGCGATCGAGGTGGGGTTCACCTGGCTCGCCGCCTCGGCCCAGGGCTCCGGGATGAACACCGAGGCCAAGTACCTGTTGTTCCGGCACGCGTTCGAGAACTGGGATGTGGCACGCCTGGACCTGAAGACCGATGCGCGCAACAGTCGTTCGCGGGCCGCGATCGAGAAGGCGGGCGCCCGGTTCGAGGGAGTGATGCGGAACTGGTCGCGGTCCTGGGCACCCGGCGAGGACGGTCGGCTGCGCGACTCCGCGATCTTCTCGATCACCGCGGAGGAGTGGCCGGATTGCAGGGCGGGGCTCGAAGCCGGGATCGCTCGAAGCCTGGCGCGCCACCAGCCGGTGTCCGCTCTCGTACGAGACGGATCGGAGTGACGTGAAGCCGGGTGGCCACCGGGCCGTTCGCCGACGGGGGACGGTCGTCGCCGAAGGCGGCGGTCCGGTGGGCTTCCACGGAGTGTCAGTGCCGTCGACGATCAGCGTCATCCGGCTGATCGGCCCGATTGTCAGAGGCGGGTACTAGCGTCGGCGCATGACATCGCTCAGCCTGGCCCCGTGGTCCGATCAAGGAATCGACCTGCTGCACCGGCAGAACACCCCTGAGTTGACGGAACACCTCGGCGGTCCGGAGACCGCCGAGCAGCTCCGGCGCCGTCACGAGCGGTATCTCGCCCTCGCTGACGGCCAGATGTTCCTGGCCGCCCTGGACGGCCGGGTGGTCGGATCGGTCGGCTACTGGACGCGGGAGTGGGGCGGGGAGCCCGTCTACGAGACGGGCTACGGCATACTGCCCGAGCACCAGGGCCGCGGCTTCGCGGTCGAGGCGCTTCGGCTCTGCGCTGCACGGGCCGGCCGAGACGGCTCGCGCCGGTGGCTCCACGCGTTCCCGTCCGTCCACCATGGCGCATCCAACGCCGTGTGCCGAAAGGCAGGATTCGCATGGGTGGAGGAGTGTACGTTCGAGTATCCGCCGGGGAACCTCATGCGCTCCAACAACTGGCGGCTCGCGCTCGCTTCACCAGGGCACCGGTGAGGTCACGTGACGTCGGTCGCCCGAGTGCCGGTGAGCCTCGTCGAAATCGGGGCGATGAGAACCACCGGTCTCAGGCACACTTCCCCCCATGACCGATGACCGGCCCCGGATTGCCGCCCGCCCGCTGCTGCGCCGCCCCTCGGACGGTGAACTCATAGACGTCGCCGGTGTCGCACACTTCTTCCGGCTCACCGGCGAGCACACGGGCGGGCACTTCGCCTTCGAGGAGTTCAGCCTCGACCCGGGGACCGTGGGTGCCAGGCCGCACGTGCATGAGGGACACGACGAGTACTTCTACGTCCTGGAAGGCGAGTTGACGCTCCACACCGGGGACGGTGAGGTGACGGCCGGCCCCGGGCATCTGCTCGCGGCGGTCCGCGGCACCCCGCACGGCTTCCGCAACGCGGGCGCCGTGGTCGCCCGCGCCCTGTGCCTCTACACGCCCGCGGGCTACGAAGACTATTTCCGCGATGTCCATGCCGCCGTGAGTGCCGGGGCCGAAGCGACCGATGAGCTGCTGGCCGAATTCCGCAGCCGTCACCGGACCAGTTCCTTCCGGATTGCGCCGGACGCGAGGGAAGACGAACAATGCCCGCGCTGACCCGACTGCGTGCCGACCATGCCCCGGCCGTCCTGGCCTTCGAGCTGGCGAACCGGGCCTACTTCGCTGCCTCGATCTCCGACCGCGGTGACGCCTTCTTCGACCGGTTCACCGACCGGTTCAACGCCTTGCTGGCGGAGCAGGACGCCGGCATCTGCGCCTTCCACGTGCTCGTCGACGAGGACGGTGCCGTACTCGGCAGGTTCAATCTGGTCGACATGGAGGGCGGTACCGCGCAACTGGGCTACCGGGTCGCTCGGCACGTCGCCGGCCGCGGCGTGGCCACCGCGACCGTCCGGGAGCTGTGCCGGCTGGCGGCGGCACGGCACGGGCTGCACACACTCCGGGCGGCCACGACCCACGCGAACGTCGCGTCCCAGAGGGTGCTGACCAAAGCCGGTTTCGTCCCGGTCGGGCCGGCCGACCCGGCCGACATCGGTGGCAAGCCGGGCACCTGGTATCAACGCGACCTGGTACTCCAGCCGTAGAGCGGCCCGCCCCGGGCGTCGTCAGCAGTCCCGGGGCGCGTGAGGCAGAAGAAATCCCGGGGTGGCTGTCGCACCTTGGTCGGCCGGTTCGTCAGTGCGGTGAAGTGGCCGACCGGACCGATGCGAAGGATTCCAGTGATGACGAGCCACTCGATATCCCGGATGCCGAACCCCGCGGAGTTCGTGCCCGAGCTGAACGACATCAGCGCCGCCCTGTTCCGGGCGACGGGCAACCGTTCCGTGCCGAGGTTCAGCCGGCTGCGGTCGGGGAGGCGTACGACCGTGCCCGCCTCGAAGTACGAGTTCGAGACGATTCTGTCCGGACCCGGGGCGAACACCAGGGTCAGCCGGCGCCGAGCGTTCCGGCTGGACCCTTCCTCGAAGAAGGAGAGCGTCAGACGGCAGTCCGCGTAGTCGGACCTCACCCGCTGCCGGACGGTCCAGTACCAGGCCGTCCCGTCCACCACGAGGCGCCGGACGCGTCGATCGTTGCCCACTGAGCCACCGTAGAACGCCGGAGTGGACCGAGCGACGGCCTTTTCCCCCTGCGGGCAGCCGCCGATTCCGCAAACCGGCGCGCCGCAGGTGTCTTTGGGCGCCGGGGGCGTTGTCAGTGGCTCCGGATAACGTGACAGCCATCTGATCAAGGTATCGATCCAGCCATCGGGGTCGACGGAGGAGGGGCTGTGGGGCGCAGGGAGTCGGTCGGGGAGGGCTCGGCGAAGGGTGAGGTCGAGGGCCAGGCACCCGAGGTCGTCGGAGGGGCTGCGCAGGAGGAGCCGGTCGCGCTGCCCGACGAGGAGACGTTCCGGATGCCGGCCGCCTGGCGGCGGATGGTGTATCCGAGGCGCGGCGGGATCGAGCGGAGCGTCGACGGGCCGCACCCCGAGGCGGAGCGGCGCACGGCGTTCCGGCTGCACGAGGAGGCGGACTGGATCGAGGCGATGCTCACCGCCCCGAAGAGCGACCCGCAGATCGTCGAGGCCACCCGGGCCCACATGAGTGGCCGTCACAACGCGCTGGGCGCGGCCGTGCTCGCCTCGCTGACCTTCCACTGGCAGTTCCCGGACGGTCTCTACGTCGACGAATGGGTCCGCGCGCACGGTCTGGCGTTCGCCGCGCGGGCAGTCGTGGAGTACTTCGACGTCGAGCCGCACTACCACCAGCACGGCGGCCGCCGCGAGGACCCCTGGCTCGGCTTCCACCACGGGGCGGGCTCGGGCTCCCACGGGGCCCGGTCGAAGTTCGCCGACCGCATGCGGGCCCTGCTGTGCGTGGCCGACGAGGACACCTACCGGGAGACGGTCACCGCACTCGCCGGCTGCCGGACCGGCGTGCGCCGCCGTATCGTCGTGTCCTACCTGCTGCCCGCCGAGCGGGAGTGGGTCGACGAGTGTCTTCTCGACGTCCAGCAGGCCGACGGAATCCTGCGGGCGATGCTGCTGTGCTCGCTGAACTCCCCGGAGCAGCTGCGGCATTTCCCCGCCCGGATAGGCCTCGGCTCGAGCGGCTGGACGACGGCGCTCGTCGCCACCCTCGCCGAGGGCACCGGCAAGGCCTTCGCCCCGCTCCTCGACGAGGCCCTCGACCGGGCCTACAACAGCGAGCTGATCAAATCCTTCGCGAACGTCCTGGTCGAGCTGCCGACGGACGACGCGTTCCGCCTGCTCCAGAACCGCGTCGACAACAAGCACGTCCGCCCGCACCTGATGGAGGCGATGCGCCGGTACCCGGTGCGCGCCCTGCGCCTGCTGGGCGCGGCGGCGACCGGGTCGGGCAAGAACGCGACGACGGCCGGGCAACTGCTCGTCGCGCACGTCCACGCGCACCCCGCCCTGACCGCTGCCGTGCTGCCCGACCTGCCGGCCGAGATCGCCGAACTCGTCACGCCCCACCTCAGGCGCGCCGACCGGGCGCCCGAGGCCCCCGCCGAGGCACTGCCCGCACTGCTGGTCGGCCCGCCATGGGCGGACAAGCGCAAGGCCCGCAAGGCGCGGGTGGCCGCCGAGGCACCCGCGGCCCCGGAGCCGGCGGTGGTCTGGCAGCCGGGCGAGCAGGAGGGCTGGGCCAAGGGCGACAGCTGGTACGCCAAGTGGCGCGTGGAGTACGACTGGTCCCGCGAGATCGAGCACCTGAGGACGACGGGGCGGCTCGGGAGCGTCCGGGACGTGCTCCTGTTCGTATCCGGCCCCGAGGACGTCGTACGGCCGCTGCTCGCCGACTGTGCTCCCGAGGACTACTGGGACGGCGAGGGCGTACTGAAGCAGGTCGCCGCCAAGCACGCTCTGGCCGCACTGCCGTTGATACGGCGTGCCGCCGCCCGCCACCCGAGCACCCTCGGTCAGCTGGTGCTGCCGTACCGGGACGTCGAGGTCACCGCGCTGGTGTGCGACTGGCTGGCGCGGCTGAAGTCCGCCGACGCCACCGCCCGCGCCTGGCTGACCCGGCACGGTCTGGCCGCGGTGCCGTTCCTCGTCCCGCACGCGGTCGGGCCGGTCGGGACGGTCCGGCGCGGTGCCGACAGGGCGCTGCGGCTGCTCGCGGACGCCCACGGCGGCGCTGCGGTATTGGCGGCCGTCGCAGGATGCGGCGAGGAGAGCGCGGGCATCGTCGAGGAGACGCTGGCCGTCGATCCCCTGGTCAGTGCCCTGCCCGCCCGCGTGCCGACCATCGGCGCCTGGGCGGACCCGGCGCTGCTGCCGCAGATCCTGCTCACCGAGGGCGGAGCCCTGCCGGCCGACGCGGTGCGCAACGCCCTGATGCTGCTGGTGCTGTCCAAGCCCGGCGAGCTCTACCCGGGCCTGGAGGTGCTGACCACGCACTGCACCGCCGAGTCCCTCGCCCGCTTCGCCTGGGGCCTGTTCGAGCAGTGGCGGCTCGCCGGCATGCCGGCCAAGGACAGCTGGGCGCTGCACGCGCTCGGCTGGCTCGGCGACGACGACACCGTGCGCCGGCTCACGCCCGTCGTGCGGGCCTGGCCCGGCGAGGGCGGCCACCACCGCGCCGTGGAGGGCCTGAACGTGCTCGCGGAGATCGGCACCGACGTGGCGCTGATGCATCTGCACGGCATCTCCCAGCGGGTGCCCTTCAAGGCGCTCAAGCTGCGCGCCCAGGAGAAGATCGCCGAGGTCGCCGAGGGCCTGGGCCTGACCGGCGAGCAACTGGGCGACCGGCTCGTGCCCGACTTCGGCCTCGACACGGACGGCACCACCGTCATCGACTACGGTCACCGGCAGTTCACCGTGGGCTTCGACGAGCAGCTGCGCCCCTACGTCCGGGACGCCGACGGCAAGCACCGCAAGGCGCTGCCCGCACCCGGCGCCAAGGACGACCCGGAACTGGCCCCGGCCGAGCGCAAGCGGTTCGCCGCGCTGAAGAAGGACGTCCGCACCGTCGCCGGCGACCAGGTGCGGCGCCTGGAGGCGGCGATGGTGGCACAGCGCACCTGGACGGCCGCGGAGTTCCGGGAGCTGTTCGTCGCGCACCCGCTGGTGTGGCACCTGGTGCGCCGCCTGGTCTGGATCGGCGACACCGGCGGTGTGGCCACGGCCTTCCGGGTGGCGGAGGACCGCACCTTCGCCGACGTCCACGACGACGAGCTGACGCTTGCCGAGGAGACGACGGTCCGCGTGGCGCACCCGCTGCACCTGACGGACGACCTCGACGCCTGGTCGGAGCTGTTCGCCGACTACGAGATCCTCCAGCCCTTCCCGCAGCTGGGCCGGGCCCTGCACGCGCTGACCGAGGAGGAGGCCGCCGGACACCGGCTGACCCGGTTCGAGGGCGCGACCGTCCCGGTCGGCAAGCTGCTGGGCCTCACCAAGCGCGGCTGGGAGCGCGGCGAACCGCAGGACGCGGGCGTCGAGCGCTGGTTCCATCGGCGCATCGACGACGACCACTACCCGGTCATCGGTCTCGACGAAGGCATCGCCGTCGGCGCGCTGGACGTGTTCCCCGACCAGACCTTCGAGAGCGTCTGGCTCGACTCCATGCCGGGCGACTACTGGTCGAGCCGTACGTACCCGCTGCGCTTCGGCGACCTCGACCCGGTCATCACCTCCGAGATCCTCGCCGACCTCACGGAGGTGACCGCCAAGTGACCGCCACCGTCGAAGAGGCCGGCGAGGCGCTGCTCCAGCGCCCGCCCGCCGAGGTGCGCCACGCCGACGAACTGGCCGCCCTGCGTGCCGCGGACGACGATCCCCGGCCCCCGGGCTGGCAGTTGAGCCTGCGGGCGGCCCGCCGCTTCATCGTCGGCGACGAACAGGGCGGCATCAGCCGCAAGTTCGTCGGCAACGTCTCCCTGGTGGAGCGTGCCCTGGTGACGCTGGCCACCAACCGAGGCCTGATGCTCGTGGGCGAGCCCGGCACCGCCAAGTCGCTGCTGTCGGAGCTGATCGCGGCGGCCGTCAGCGGCAGCAGCGCGCTCACCGTGCAGGGCGGCGCCGCCACCACCGAGGACCAGATCAAGTACTCGTGGAACTACGCGCTGCTGGTCTCCGAGGGCCCCTCCGAACGTTCCCTGGTGCCCGCGCCGATGCTGCGCGGCATGGCCGAGGGGCGGATCGTACGGTTCGAGGAGATCACCCGCTGCCCGCTGGAGGTGCAGGACTGCCTGCTCTCCCTGCTCTCCGACCGGGTCATCACCCTTCCCGAACTGGACGGACCGCAGGGGTTGGTCTTCGCCCGGCAGGGCTTCAACGTCATCGCCACCGCCAACACCCGCGACCGGGGCGTCAACGAGATGAGCGCCGCCCTCAAACGGCGCTTCAACTTCGAGACGGTGTTCCCCATCGCCGACTACGAGACCGAACTGGGCCTGGTGGAGGCGGAGGCCGCGGCGCTGCTGCGACAGTCCGGCGTGGAGCCGCCGCCGCGCCGGGACGTGCTGGAGGTTCTGGTCGGCACGTTCCGCGAACTGCGGGGCAACGCGGCCCAGGGCGAGCGGATGTCGACGGTCATGAGCACCGCCGAGGCCGTCTCCGTGGCGCACGCGATCGGGGTGCGGGCCTGGTTCCTGCGCGGCGAGCCGGGCAGCGCCGCCGACGTGGTGGCCTGTCTGGCGGGTACGGCAGCGAAGGACAGCCCCGAGGACCTCGCCCGGCTGCGCCGCTTCCTGGAACAGGAGGCACGGGGGCGGCCCGGCCCGCAGTGGCAGGCCCTGCACGAGGCCCGTCACCTGCTGGCGCACTGATGCCGGCCCCCGTTCCGCCCGCCGTCTTCCTCGGGGTGCGCCACCACTCCCCGGCCTGCGCGCGTCTGGTCGCCCACACGATCCGGACGCTGCGGCCGGCCTTCGTACTGGTGGAGGGCCCGGCGGACATGAACGACCGGCTGGGTGAACTGCTGCTCGGACACACGCTGCCCGTCGCCGTGTTCAGCCACTACCGCGACGACGAGCGCGTCGCCACGTCCTGGACGCCGCTGTGCGACTACTCCCCGGAGTGGGTCGCGCTGCGGGAAGGGCACGCGGCCGGCGCCGAGGTGCGGTTCGTGGATCTGCCCGCCTGGCATCCGGCCGTCGCCGAACGCACCGACCGCTACGCCAACCGCTACGCGGACGCGGAGGCACGGTACGCGGAGGCCACACGCAGGCTGTGCGCGCACTTCGCCGTCGACTCCGTGGACGCCTTGTGGGACGGGCTGTTCGAGGTCACCGAGCCGGACGACGACCCGCAGCGGCTGCACGCCCGCCTCGACGCCTACTTCGACCTGGTGCGCGGGGACGCGGAGGCGGACGACGGCGACCGGGCGCGCGAGGAGTACATGGCGTCCTGGGTGCGGGCCGCGCTGGCCCGCACCGGCGACCGCCCGGTACTGGTGGTCACCGGCGGCTTCCACCAGCCGGCCCTGCGGGCCCTGTCCGCACGGCAGGCGGATGCCGCGGCTCCGGCCGACTGGCCCGCGGTGCCCGAACCGCCCGACGGCGCGCTCGGCGGCAGCTTTCTCGTGCCGTACTCGTTCCGCCAGTTGGACGCCTTCGCCGGATACCAGTCCGGCATGCCCTCGCCCGGCTACTACCAGCGGTTGTGGGAGGCGGGCCCGACTGCCGCCGGACGGCACCTGCTGCGCGCGGTCACCGAACGGCTGCGCGACAGCAGGATCCCGCTGTCCACGGCCGACCTGATCGCCGCCCGCTCGCTGTCCCAGGGCCTGGCCGGGCTGCGCGGCCACCCGTACGAGACGCGGGTGGACGTCCTCGACGGCCTGGCCGGCGCGCTGATCTCCGACGACCTGGACCGGCCGCTGCCGTGGACGACGCGGGACGGCCTGGGCGCGGGCACCCATCCGGTGGTGGCGGAGATGGTCGCCGCCTGCACCGGCGAGGCCTTGGGCCGGCTGCACCCGGACACGCCACTGCCCCCGCTGGTCCACGACGTGGCCACGCACCTCGCCCATCTGGGGCTGGCCGACGCCGACGCGCCGGTCACCCTGGACCTGACGAAAGAAGAGGGTCTGGCCCGCAGCCGCGCCCTGCACCGGCTGCGCGTCCTGGGCATCCCGGGCTTCACCCGGGTCTCGGGCCCGGCCGACGGCGCCGACCCCGTGTTCACCGAGGTGTGGGAGCCGCGCCCGGCGACGGCCTCCCGGGAGGCGGCCCTGATCGAGGCCGGCGCCTACGGGGCACGTCTGGACGAGGCGGCCGCGGCGCTGCTCGGCGAGCGCATGCGCGCCGCGGGCAAAGAGATCGGGACGCTGGCCGGTCTGCTGTTCGACGCCGTGCTGTGCGGGGTCGGCCCGCTCTGCGCCGGCCTGCTGGCGGCGCTCGCGGCCCAGGTGAAGCAGGCCGGCGATCTCGGCCCGCTCGGTGAGGCGCTGTCGGCCACGCTCGGCCTGTGGCGGCACGACCGGGTGTTCGGGGCGGCCCGGGACCGGTCGCTGGGCGCGGTGGTGGGCGGCGCCGCCGACCGGGTGTTCTGGCTGGCGGAGGGCCTGCACGGCGGCCCCGGGGTGGACCTGTCCGCCCTGCGCGCGCTGGCCGCCGCACGCGATGCGCTGCGGCACGCTCCCGGCCTGCTGTCGGTCACCCCCGAGTCCGCCGCCGGGTCCGCGGCCCGTATCAGCCGCGACCCGCACGCCCCGGCCGGTCTGCGCGGCGCCGCGTTCGGCCTGCGCTGGGCGCTGGGTGTCCCGGACGACCCCGCGCCGGTGGTACAGGCGCTCGCCGCGGCCGCCGTGGACTCCCTCGGTGACTGGCTGACCGGCCTGTTCGTGGTGGCCCGCGAGGAGGTCACGCACGGCACCGCGGCCGAGGAGCACTCCCTGATCGACGTCCTCGACGGCGTCGTATCGGCGTTGCCCGAGGCCGACTTCCTCGTCGGGCTGCCCGCGCTCCGCCAGGCCTTCGCCTTCTTCCCGCCGCGCGAGCGCGAGCGCATCGCCGAGCGCCTGCTGCAGCGCCGCGGACTGCGTGGCTCGGCCCGCTCGCTGCTGCGCACCCCCGCCGACCCCCTGCTGCTGGCCCGCGCCAGAGCCCTGGAGGAGAACGTGACCCGACTGCTCGACCGCCACGGACTGGGGCCGTCGCCCGTGGACGGAGCGGTGCCCGCCCCGCACCCGGAGGCAGTCCGATGAACCCCCGACCGCCCGCCCGGACACCGGCACCGCCCGCTCCGACTCCGGAACCGCCCGGCACTGTGTCGGCCCCGGCCGAGGTTCCGGCGGCGCCGGGCACCGCGCCACCACCCGCCCAGACACCGGCACCACCCGCCCGGGCACCCCAACAGCCCGCCCAGACACCGGCACCACCCGCCCGGACACCCCAACAGCCCGCCCAGACACCGGAACCGGCCGCCCAGACACAGGCACCGGCCGCCCCGACTCCGGAACCGCCAGGCACGCCGCCGGCCCCCGCCCCGGACGAGGCGCCGCCCGGTGGTCCGCCCGTCCCCGATCCCGGGCTGGAGCGCTGGCGTCTGGTGCTCGGTGCCGCCGCCGAACGCTGCACCGGGCCCCTGCACAACGCGTCCGCGGCCCGCGACGCCGCGCTGGAGTGGCTGTACGGCCGCGACGAGGACCTGCGCCGCCGCGGGGTGCGCCGCGGTGCGGCCGACTCCCGCCGAGGTGGCAGCGGGCCGTCCCGGCTGACCGCCGTCGACTGGCTCGACGACATCCACCGCCTCTTCCCGAAGGAGACCGTGGAACGGCTGGAACGCGACGCGGTGGAGCAGTACGAGATCCACGACATCGTCACCGACCCGGACGTCCTCGCCCGCGTCGAGCCCAGCCAGACCCTGCTGCGGGCCGTCCTGCGCACCAAGCACCTGATGAACCCCCAGGTGCTGGCGGCGGCCCGGCGGATCGTCGAGACGGTCGTACGGCAGCTGATGGAACGTCTGCAGCCGGAGGTGCGCCGGGCGTTCACCGGCTCCCGCTCCCGCCACCCCAGCAGGCTGCCGCTCGCCCGCGACTTCGACTTCCGTACCACCATCCGCGCCAACCTCGCCCACTACCAGCCCGAGGAACGCCGCGTCCTCATCCAGCGGCCGCACTTCCACTCCCGCACCCGCCGCCACCTGGAACAGTGGCAACTGGTGCTGCTGGTCGACCAGTCGGGCTCCATGGCCGGCTCGGTGATCCACTCGGCGGTCACCGCCGCCTGCCTGTGGAGCCTGCCCGGACTGAAGACCCACCTGGTCGCGTTCGATACGTCGGTGGTCGACCTGACCTCCGACGTGACCGACCCGGTGGACCTGCTGATGCGGGTCCAGCTCGGCGGCGGCACGGACATCGCCCGCGCCGTCGACTACGGCGCCTCGCTCGTCGAGAACCCACGGCGCACGATCATCGCCCTCATCTCCGACTTCTACGAGGGCGGCGACCCCTTCCGCCTGGTGCGCACCGTGCGACAGCTGGTCGAGCAGGGCACCACCGTGCTGTGCCTGGCAGCCGTCGACGAGGCAGCAGACCCCGTCTACGACCGGAACCTGGCCGGACGGCTGGCCGCGGTGGGCGCCCCGGTCGGGGCGATGACGCCGGGCCGGCTCGCGGAGTTCGTCGCGGAGCGGATCGGCCGGGGAGGGCAGGCCCGGTGACCCGATCCGACCTGCTGGCGCTGACACCCGACACGCTCTCCTCGCTCGCCAACCGGGGCCTGGTCAAGCGTGCCGAGAAGGACGTGACGGCGGGCTCCGGCCCGGTGGTGACCACCGGCGACGACGGCACCGTACGCGGCGTCTTCCCGGACGGCACCGAGACCGCGCTGCCCCCGGGCCGCGGCCTGGACACGGCCGACTGCACCTGCGCCGCGGCGGGAGTCTGCCGGCACCGGATCGCACTGGTGCTGGCGTACCAGCGCGGCGCGCCGGACGAGGAGCGGTCGGAGGGGGAGCCCCTGGTGGTCTGGTCGCCCGGCGAGTTCGACGACGACGCGCTGACCGCCGCGCTGGGCCGCACCGCCCTGACCGCCGCCCACCGGACCCGCGCCCGCGGCTACACCGCCCGTGTGCACCGCCCCACCGCCGAAGACCCGGCGCCCCGCGTGGAACTGCCCACCTGCACCGTCCGCTTCCCGGTCCCGCGCGAGCTGGGCTACGCGCTCACCGACGCGGCCGCCGCACTGCGCGGAGAGGTCGTCACCCTGGCGGTGTGGGCCTTCCGCACCGCGGACGCCGAGCAGGCGACCGACGTGTCCGTCGGAGGCCGTACGGCGGACAGTGGTGCGGTGGACGGCCGTACGGTGAGCGGCCGCACGACCCTCACAGCCGCCGCGGGCGAGGCACTGCGCGCGGCCGTCACGCTCGCCGACGAACTCCTCGTGGACGGCGTGCAGCAGGCGGGCCCGGTGTTCACCGGCTCGCTCCGTCGCGCCGGGCGGGCGCTGGCCGCCACGTCCCAGCACTGGCCCGCGGGCGCGGTGGCCGACCTGCGGGCACAACTCGACGCCTACACGGCCCGCGCCACCCGCTACAGCCCCGAACGCCTGGCCCTGCTCCTGGCCGAACTGCACGCCCGGCACCGTGCCGCCGGCCATGACCCGGTGGGGGTGCTGGGCACCGCGGAGGCACCGGAGACGCCCCTGAGGCGGGTCCGGCTGGTGGCGCTCGGCTGCCGGATCGGCGGCACCGCCCGGGACCGTACGGCGCACACGTACTTCGCGCACGCCGACGCCGGCCTCGCGCTGGTGCTCCGCAAGCGCTGGGACCTGACGGAGGACCAGTCCCCGACGGGTCACGACCTGTCCGCGCGCCGCCTGCTCGGCTCCCCGCTGCACGCGCTGGCCACCGCGAACGTTGTCAGCGAACACACCACGCGCGCCGCCGACCGCACGGTCACCCTCGCCCGTGGCCGGATCGCCGCGACGAGCATCACGCCGGTCGGCTCGGCGTGGACCGAGCTCCCGGAGAGCCTGCTGCTGCGCGACACCGCCGCACACCTGCGGGCGGCCGCCGAGCGCCCGCCCCGGCTGATCCGCCCCAGGGTCGAGGCGGACGCCGTACGGGTGGTCATGGTCGACGCCGTCGAGGAGATCGGTTACGACCCCGCCGCGCAACGTCTCGAAGCGGTCCTCCGCGACCCGGCCGGGAACGGCGTCCATCTGCACGCCGAGTACAACCCGCTGTGCCCCGGCGGCCTGGACGCGCTGGCCGCCGCACTGGCCGACGACGGGATCCGCGCCGTCAGCGGCACACTGGGCCGGGACCGTGGCCGTACCGTGCTGGACCCGCTCGCCGTCCTGACCGCCGGGGGAGTGACCGTCCCCGATCTGGCCCCCGGAGCGGGCGGCACCACGCTGAGAACGGCCGTGCACCGCACGGCCGACCCGATCATCACGGCCTTGGAGACCGGGCTCACCGCCCTGGCGGACACGGCCCACCAGGGTCTGCGCCACGTGACGGCCACGACCCGCACCGCGCTCGCCGCCGGCGCCGGCCACCTGCACCGCACCGGCCTGCACACCGCGGCTCGCCACCTGGACGACCTGGTCCGCATCCTCCACGACCAGGGTGCCCCCGCCGCCGCCCCGCACTGGGTGACGGCCCAGATCCACCTGTCGACGAGCCTGGACCTGCACCAGGAGGAGGGCTAGGGGGAGCCAGGCCGGGGACGAGAGCCGGTCCGGCTACAGGTCGAGGACGACGTCGCCGGTGGGCCGGCTGCAGCAGACCAGGACGGTGCCGGACTCGGGGAGTTCGAGGGGTGGGGTGGTGTAGGCGGTGTCGCCGGTCACGAGGTGGGTGACGCAGGTGTGGCAGACGCCGGTGCGACAGGACCAGCGGGTGGGGATGTCGCAGGCTTCGGCGAGCTCGAGGAGCGAAGCGCGGGCGGGCGACCACGGGGTGGTGATGCCGCTGCGGGCGAAGGTGACGGAGGGGCCGGTGCCCGGTGGACCGGGGGGCTGGTGGGGCCGTACCGCGGCCGTCGGGGCGACACCGGGATTGACGGCGGACAGGGCGTTGAACTGTTCCGTACGGATCCTCTCGGGGCGCAGACCGTGCTCGCGCAGGTAGCCGCCGATGGCGTCCATGAAAGCGGTCGGGCCGCAGACGTAGGCGTCGGCGTCGGCGGGAATTCCCATGGCCACGAGTGAGCGGGCGGTCGGCCGCCCCCGGGTGATGTGGGGCTCGTCGGGCCCTGAGGTGGCCGCGGCGGTGTAGTAGATGCACTCGTGGGCGTGGGGGAGTCGGGCCAGGAGCGCGTGACTCTCGGCCGCGAAGGCGTGGTGGGCGCGGTCGTGCGCGGTGTGGATCCACCAGAGGGGGCGTGGGTCCCGTGCGGCGGCGAGCCGGTGGAGCATGGCCAGTACGGGGGTGGCACCGATGCCCGCGGAGGCGAGGACGACCGGGCGGGTCCCCGCTTCGAGGACGAACGTCCCGCGGGGGGCGGCGATGTCCACGAGGTCCCCGGGGTGGAGCGTGGCGTGGATGTAGCTGCTGACCCTGCCGTGGGGCTCGTTCTTCACGCTGATGCGGTACGTGTCGGCCGTGGGCGCGGAGGACAGGGAGTAGCTGCGCACGGTGGGGGCGGCATCGCCGACGGCGAGGCGGACGGAGAGGTACTGGCCCGGGCAGGCCTCGGGCAGGTGGGTGCCGTCGGTGGTGCCGAGGTAGACCGACGTGACGGTGGGGGTCTCGGGGACGATGCGGGCGACGCGCATGGTCCTGAAGCCCGGCCAGGCCGGCTCCGCTTCGGGCCGCCGTGCGGCGGCGAGTTCACGGAAGGACTGCTGCCATCCGGGGCTGAGGGCGGGGATGTTCAGCGCCCGGCGCAGCTTCGCGGGATCGCGGTCGGGGAGGTAGAGCAGTGCGTCGGTGTCGGCGACGCTGAGTGCTTCGGGCCCCCTGCGGGTCAGGGTGATCTCGTCGCCCGCGCGCACGCGTCCCTCGGTGATCACGCGCAGATAGAAGCCCGGCCGGTGGTGGGCCACCAGCAGGGACGCCATGGCGGGTTCGCCCAGGCGCATGCCGACGCGGTAGCAGGTGACGCGCGGCTGGGTGACTTCGAACTCGGCCTCGCCGATGCGGTACCGGTCCCCGATGCACACTTCGTCGTCGGGCAGGCCGTCGACGGTGAAGTTCTCCCCGAACATCCCGAACGTCAGGTCGTCGCGGCGGAGTTGTTCCTGCCAGTACCGGTACGACTGCGACTGGTAGACGAGAACGGCACGGATCTCGCCGCCGTGCCCGGCCAGGTCGCCCTGGCCGTCCCCGTCGACGTTCAGCCGCCGCACCATCCGGGGGCCGTCCACCGGTGACTTCCAGGCCCCGGTGCGGACGGTCCTTCCCTGCCAGGCGACGTCCTCGGGCATCCCCACGTTGACGGACAGCAGAGTTGCCATGCGGACCTCCTAACCGGTAAATGCCATGTTGACAGGGTAGATGTGTCTTCTTCCGGGAGGCCGGCGATTTGACCGCACCCGCCGTGGTGCTCCTGCAGGGCTTCCCGACCAGCTCGCACATGTTCCGGCACCTGATCCCGGCGCAGCTGGCGTCTCGCCCTTCAGGCCCCCGACCGCATCACCGCGATCGTCACCCAGAACGGCAACGCCTACGAGGAGGGTTTCGTCAAACCCTTCTGGGACGGCGTCTTCGCCTACGCCAAGGCTCCGGGAGGCAACTGGTGCCACGACCAGGCTCTGCTCGACCGGCCCGGCAACGCCGAGATCCAGCTCAGCCTCTTCCGCGACCATCCCGCCAACGTGGACCTGTACCCCGAGGTCCACCAGTACTTCCGCGACTCCTGGGTGCCGCTCCTGGTGGTCTGGGGCGCGGACGAGATCTTCGGCCCCGACGGCGCCACCGCGTTCCGCCAGGACCTTCCCGACGCCGAGATCCACCTGCTGGAGTCCGGGCGTTTCGCCCTGGAGAGCCACCTGGGCACCATCACCGAGCGCATCCGCGACTTCCTCGGCCGCGCCCTCACCTGACACCCGGGACGCGGCGGCCGCCGAGAACCACCCGCCGGGGTGCAGCCACCCGCACACCCTGCCACCGTAAGGAACCGCCATGGGATTGTCCTGGCAGCGAGGCCCGCTCAGCATGGTCGTACCCGATGCCCACCGGACGCCGACGAGGCCGGAAACCCGCTGACCCCGCCGGGCGTCCTCGGGCCGTCGCCGGCCGGGCCCCGCCGGGGCGCCGGCCGGCTCGTCGGGCGGCGGCGCCCCGGGCGGCCGAGGGGCGGTGTCAGGGCAGCAGGACGGCCTTGCCCCGGTTGTGGCCGGCTTCCAGGTCGGCGTGCGCCCGTGCCGCATCCTCCAGGGGATAGGTGCGCCAGATCGGCACGGTGAGCCGGCCGGCGGCGGTCAGCCGTACCAGCTCCGGCAAGGGGTCCCCGGCCCGGCCGGAACCCCCGGCGCTGAAACGCACACCGTGCTGCGCGGCGGAGGCGTCGGCGATGGTGATGACGCGTGCGCCGGCACCGGTCAGGGCGACCGAGTCGGCGAGCACACCCGCCCCGGAGGCGTCGAAGACGAAGTCGACTCCCTGCGGCGCCGCGGCCTTCACGCGCTCCGCCCAGCCGTCGCCGTAGCGGACCGCGGTGGCTCCGAGTGTGGTGACGCGCTCGATGTCGCGTTCGCCGGCCGTTCCGACGACGGTGATGCCACGGGCCACGGCCAGCTGCACCGCGACGAAGCCCACGCTGCCGGCGGCGCCGTGGACGAGCAGGGTCTGACCCGCCTGCACGCCCAGCTGCCCCAGGACACGGAACGCGGTCTCGCCCACGGTGACCAGCGAGGCGGCGACCTCCCACGTCAGCGCCTCGGGCTTGGCCACCGGCCGGCCGAGCAGGGCGTACTCGCCGTAGCTGCCGCCGACGGTGTGACCGAGGACCTCGTCGCCCACGGCCGCGCCGGCTCCCTCGCCGACGGCGTCGACGACACCGGCCGCGTCCAGGCCGGGCGTCACGGGGAAGACGGCAGGGACGGCGCCGGCCATGAGCCCGGACCGGATCTTCATGTCGAGCGGGTTCACGGAGGCGGCCCGCACCCGGATCCGGACCTGACCCGGGCCGGGCTCCGGCGGGGCCACGTCGGACAGCCGCAGCACCTCAGGCGTGCCGTACTCGGAGAAGGTGATCGCTTTGGACATCAGGAACTCCCGGATGATGACGAATGGGGAAGAGGACCGCACGCCCCCGGCTCACTGTGCGGCCCCTTCGGTGGGGCCGCCGCTCAGGCGGTGAGGGTGGGGTAGTCGGTGTAGCCGCGGTGGTCGCCGCCGTAGAAGGTGGACGGGTCCGGCGAGTTGAACGGGCCGCCGGCGGCGAGGCGCCGGGGCAGGTCGGGGTTGGCCAGGAACAGCGCGCCGTAGGCCACCATGTCCGCGCTGCCGTCCTCGACCAGCCGCAGTGCCTCGGGGCCGGTGGCGTCGGGGTGGGTGAACGGGTTGAGGACGAACGTGCCGGGCCAGGCCTTGCGCAGCCGGGAGGTCAGGTCGCGGTCCGGCCCCTCCAGCAGGTGCAGGTAGGCGAGGTCCAGGCCGGCGATGCGGTTCAGCAGCGCGGCGTAGACCTCGCCCGGACCGTCCTCGGAGATGTCGTTGTACGGGTTCCCGGGCGAGATCCGCAGGCCGACCCGGTGGCTGCCGATCGCCTCGGCCACGGCCGTGACCACCTCGACGGCGAACCGGATCCGGCCCTCGGTGCCGCCGCCCCAGGCGTCGGTGCGCCGGTTGGTGTTGGGGGCGAGGAACTGGTGGATCAGATAGCCGTTGGCACCGTGGATCTCCACGCCGTCGAACCCGGCGGCGACGGCGTTGCGGGCCGCGGCGGCGAAGTCGTCGACGGTCCGGCGGATGTCCGCCTCGCTCAGCTCCCTCGGCGTCACGAAGTCCTGGGGACCCGCGTGGGTGAAGACCTGGCCCTCGGCGGCCACCGCCGACGGCCCCACCGGCACGAGACCGTCGGGCAGCAGGCTCGGGTGGCCGATCCGGCCGGTGTGCATCAGCTGGGCGAAGATCACGCCGCCCTCGCGGTGCACGGCGTCGGTCACCGTCCGCCAGGCCCGCACCTGCCCGGGCGTGTGCAGGCCGGGCGTGTCGGGGTAGCCCTGGCCGACCGGCGAGGGCTGGACGCCCTCCGTGACGATCAGCCCGGCACCGGCGCGCTGGGCGTAGTACGTGGCCATCAGCTCGGTCGGTTCGGCGCCGGGCCCGTAGGCGCGGCTGCGGGTCATCGGTGCCATCACGACGCGGCTGGTCAGGCGCTTGCCGCTCAGGTCGATCGGATCGAAAGCAGTGGTCATGTCTTCTTCCTCGGGTTCCTCGGGGTGAGTGGTGCTCTGCGGCTCGGGCCTCGGGGAGGCCAGGCCCACACCGGCAATTGCCTGTCCGAACAAGTAAATCACCTGTCCGAACAGGTAAATGCGGTGGATGCATTCCCGGGCGGTCATGTGACGAGCGTCACGGCCTGTGAGCTGCCTTCCGTTGAGTCGGGTTCCCGCGCTGCGTGGGCCGCCGGATCCCGAGAGCTAGGATTGATTGCTCGGGCAGGGAAGTGAGGTAAAGAGATGACACAGTCCACGCCGGACCCCGCGCAGGGGCGCTCGGGGGCGGCTCAGGAGGCCACCGTCCCAGTGCCGACCGCGGCCGGCGGCGGTCCGATCAGCCACGCGATCTTCCGTCTGGCCCGCTTGCACCGCATGTTCGCCGGACAGCTGCTGCGCCGCATCGGCCTGCACCCGGGTCAGGAACTGGTCATGATGCATCTGTGGGAGCTCGGCCCCCAGCGGCAGGCCGACCTGGTGCGCCTGCTCGACTCGGACGCCGCCACCATGACCCGCACCGTCCGGCGCCTGGAACAGGCCGGCTTCGTCCGCCGCCGCCCCGACCCCACCGACAAGCGCGCCTCGCTCATCGAACCCACAGCGGCGAGCCAGGCACTGCGCGGCGAGGTCGAGCGGGTCTGGAGCCGGCTCGAGGACATCTCGACCGCGGGCCTTTCGGACCAGGAGCGCACAGCCGCCCTGCGCACGCTGGAACGCCTGGAGGAGAACCTCGTCCAGGCGGCCACCGTTCCCCCGGACGCCCTCACGGAGCGGTAGGGGCCACGTGGCGGCAAGGGCCGCTCAGGCGTTGTCAGTCGGGTCGGCGCGGTCCGCGTGCGACGATCGGGCGGCTGCCGTCGTGCGGCAGGACGACGAGGAAACACCAGGAGGCGTCCTCGACACGGGCCAGGCCGATCGTCGTGGCGGCGTCGAATGCGTCGATCGCGGCGCCCGCGCCCTCGGTGAGGGTGTCGAGCCCGGCATAGTGCCGGGCCAGGGTCGCGGTGGGGCCATGGAGCCACAGGCCCACCTTCGCGCCTTGCGTCAGCCCGGTGAGGAGGTCGTCGCGAGCCTGTCCGGGGGCGGCGGCGAGGACCAGGTCGTGCAGTCGTTCCTGGGCACATGGCTCGGTCGGTGCGGCGGCAGCCTGCCGGCGGCACTGCGGACACGCCTCGGGGTCCTGAGACGCGAACAGATGCCTGTAGCGGGTGACCTGGTCCTCCGGGATGCCGCACAGCGTTCCGCCGTCCGCCATCGCGTGCTCGACGCCGGGAACCCCGTCGTGCTCGCCCGCACCGAATCGGGCCGGTTCGCGGGCGGTTGCGAAGGACCAGCCGTCGGCGGAGGAATCGATCACGCGCACCAGCATGTCACGGCCGCCCGTGCAGGCGTGGCCGATCGGGCATGGCCGTACCGCTGCCCGCCGCGATCGAACGAAACCGTCCGTACCGGCGTCTGCTGACTGTGAAGACTCATATGTTCGACAGTCGCGCCGTGTTGATGACGCTCGTGGGCCTGGTCGCCCTGACGGGATGTTCGACCGCATCCGCAGCCGGAGCGAAAACCACCACCAGGAACGAGGCGATCACCCACCCGGTCACGGTGAGCGCGGACGATCGCACCCTCACCGTC
This sequence comes from Streptomyces sp. NPDC051133, assembly GCF_040682635.1. Taxonomy (NCBI): domain Bacteria; kingdom Bacillati; phylum Actinomycetota; class Actinomycetes; order Kitasatosporales; family Streptomycetaceae; genus Streptomyces; species Streptomyces sp. NPDC051133. Next base: position 169,555 of record NZ_JBFBBK010000003.1, on the reverse strand, counting down.
CTCGCGGAGTCCGGTGGGTGCGACGGCCTGCCCCGGCTCCGCGCGTCCGAGACGGCCGAGGGCGTCGTACTCACCGTGCGCATCACCACACGCACGGGACCGGACGTCGCCTGCCCGGCAGACGCTCGCTTCGGCCCGGCCCGCGCGACCCTGCACGAACCCCTCGGGACGAGGACCGTGACCGACGGGACGACCGGCCGTCGGCTGTCCGTCCGCGGAAGGTGACCGGGCCGTCCTGACGCAGGATCAGGTAGCGTGCCCACCCATGGGGGAGTTGATTGTGATCCGGCACGGCCAGACCGAGTGGAGCCTGTCGGGCCGGCACGCGGGCCGCACGGATGTTCCGCTGACCGACGCGGGTGAGGCCGCGGCCGAGGCGCTCGCCCCGCGGCTGGCCCGACGCCCGCTGGTCGCGGTGTTCAGCAGCCCGCTGAGCCGTGCCATGCGGACGGCCGAGCTGGCGGGACTGACCGGTGTCCGACCCGACTCGGGCCTAGTGGAGTGGGACTACGGCGGCTACGAGGGCATGACCGCGGCGCAGATCCGTCGAACGCGGCCGGGCTGGGACCTGTGGCGGGACGGCGTCGTCACAGGCGGCCCCGGCCATCCCGGTGAGCGGCTCGAGCAGGTGGCCGCGCGGACGGACGCGGTGCTGGACCGGATCCGGCCGCTGCTGAGCGACGGTGACGTCGCCGTGGTCGCGCACGGTCATCTGGCGCGTGTGCTCACCGTGCGCTGGCTGGGTCTGGACGCGTCGGCCGCCCGGCTGCTCGGGCACCCGCATCCCGGCACCCTGAGCTTTCTGGCCGCTGAGGACGGGCAGCCCTTCATCTCCGCGTGGAACGTCCCGTAGCGGCGGCCGCCGCGGGCAGGCCCGCTGCCTGAACTCCCGCCGACCCCCGGCAGGCCGGGCAACCTGACCGTCCGAAGCGCCCCCCTGTGCCTGCCGCCCCGCCGTCGGGGCTGACCGGGGTCTCAGGCGGAGGCGGACACGGAGGCGGTGGCCTCCCAGACGAAGCCGTCGGGGTCGCTGAACGGGCCGGCGGCGCTGGCGAGGGCGAGCCGGTGCGATCCGGAGCCGTCGGCCGGGACACCCACGTCCTTGGCGAGACCGCTGCGCTTGTACAGCGCCAGCTTCACGCCCGAGTCGGAGGCGAACTCGACGTACTTGCCGCCGAAGCTCTTGCCCACGCTCAACCCCTGCTCGACGTAGAACTGCTTGCTGGCCTTCACGTCCTCGACGCCCAGCAGCAGCACGAGTTCGTCGAAGGACCGGCTGGCCGGGACGCTGTCCTTCTTCTTCGACGTGGCGATCTTCCAGATGGTGCCGTCCGGGGCCTGGAGGCTGCCGCCGTAGCCCCACAGCGACTTCGAGGCGGGCTTGAGGACGGTGGCCCCGGCGTCCAGGGCGGCGTTGAAGAGGGCGTCGACGTTGCCCGGCTGGGACACGACGAGAGAGAGCGTGAAACCGCGGAAGCCCGTCGTCGGTGCCTCGGAGGCGCGCACGCGCACCTGAGAGGAGTCCAGTCCGAAGGCGGAGGAGTAGAAGCCGGCGGCGGCCGTGGCGTCGGCCACTTCGAGAATGACGGAGTCGATAGAAGTCATACCGTCGAAGGTAGAGGCAGCCCGGGCGCCGGCGCTTCTCGAAAAATGCTCGGTCTGGTTCCGCTTCCAGGGGGTCAGGCGAAGGCGAGCGACCGGAATGCGTCGCGCACATGGCTGAGGGGCTCGCGGTCCCTCGTGTAGTAGAGCCTGTTGGTCAGCAAGACCGCCCAGCGGCCGCGCTTGGGGGAGAGCCACGCTCCTGTTCCCGTGCAGCCGTAGTGGACCCAGATGTCGTCGGCCTCGGGGTCGGTTCCCGGGGCGGGCTGCCAGAGCAGTCCGCGGGCAGGCGTGAGTTCGCCGGTCTGGATCCGGAGCGACTCCCGGACCCAGCCGGCGCCGAAGCCCGGCCGGCCGCCGTCCCGGGCCGGCTGCAGCATGTGGCGCAGGAAGGCCGCGAGGTCGGGGAGGACGGAGAACACACCGGCGATGCCGCAGACTCCGCCGAGCAGGCGCGCCGAGACGTCCTGGACGGTTCCCCTCAGGTGGGATCCCGCGGTGTCGTCGAGTTCGGTCGGTGCGCAGCGGGCGGCTGTCTCGGCGGGCAGGGGGCCGTAGCAGGTACGGGTCATGCCGAGGGGCCGCCAGACGCGGCTGTCCGCGAGCGCGTCGAGGCTCTGGCCGGAGAGGTGCTCGGCGAGGTAGCCGAGGATGAGTGCGGTGCGGTCGGTGCCCTCCGTGGCCTCGCCGGGCGGACGCCGCAGGGCTTCGCGCAGGACGCCTTCGCGGACGGCCCGGGGGTCGGTGCCGTACAGGTCCTTGAGGTGGGCCCGGGGCGGGACGCCGGCGGAATGGGTGAGCAGCTGGCGCGTGTTCACCCGGCCCAGGGGATGGCCGCTCACCTCGGGCCAGAACTCGCCCAGCCGCACATCGAGGCGCAGGGTGCCGTCCTCGACGAGTGATCCGACGGACGACCAAACCGCGAGGATCTGGGTGAGGCCCGCGACGTCGAAGACGGTGTCGTGCCGCATCGGTTCGTCGGGCCGGTCGGGATTCATGACGCCCGGGGTGCCGATGGCCATGTTTCCGTTGCGGTCACCGACGGCCCAGACGGCGCCGGGGTAGACCTTGTCACGGACACCTTCGTCGACGAGTTGGTGGATGCGGTCGATGTCGAGGTCGAGGGCCATGGTCTTCCGATCTGTCCTGGGCCGTGTGCTGTCCCGTCGCTCAGCGTAGTGAGCCGAGGGACCAGGTCCGGGCTGCGCCACGAGGGGCGGGACGAGGTGTTTGCCCAGCCCGGCCACGACGGCCTCGGCAGCCGCCCGCGGGCGCCGGGGGTGTCGTACCCGCGGCCGGGAGAGCGGGCCCCGCGCCCGGCCGGTGCCACCCCGGCCGACCGGCTGAGGTCACGCCGCCAACCGGCGGGTTCTCCGTGCCGTCCGCCGGGAGGACGCCGCGGCGGGGGTACGCATCGATCGGGGCATGCGACGAGCGGAGCGCACGTGATCCGGGTACTGGTGGTCGATGACGAAGCCCTGATCCGCACGGGCTTCACCCACATTCTCCAAGCCGCGGACGACATCGAGGTCGTCGCCGCCGTCCCCGGCGGCCAGGCCGTGCGCACCGCACGGGAGCTGGAGCCCGACGTCGTCCTGCTCGACATCCGCATGCCGGACGTGGACGGGCTCACGATTCTGGCCGACCTCCGTCGGATGCCGCAGGCTCCGGTGATCGCCATGCTCACCACGTTCGACACCGACGAGTACGTGGCGACCGCGCTGCGGTCGGGCGCCGCCGGATTCCTGCTCAAGGACACCGATCCCGAGCAGCTTCCCCATCTTGTACGTACGCTGGCCGAGGGAGGCACCGTGTTGTCGTCCAAGGTCACTCGACTGGTGGTGGACGGCTACCTCGACAACAGCGTTCGTGAGTCCACCGCCGTCCGTCTCACCGCTCGGCTGACCGAGCGCGAACGAGCCGTGCTCGTCCTCATGGCCGAGGGACTCGCCAACACCGACATCGGTGAACGGCTGCACCTGAGCACCGGCACCATCAAGGGCCATGTCACCAACGTGCTGGGCAAACTGCAGGTCAGCAGCCGTGTGCAGGCGGCTCTGATCGCCGAGCGCGCGGGTCTGCTCACCCGGTCGCAGGACGAGGGCGCCCGATGAGCCCCCGCCGGCCGCCGGCCGTGCTGCTCGACATCGCCCTCGTCGGTTTCGCGGTGGCCGACGCATGGGTTCACGTGGGCTTCGGGGATCGGCCGGCCGCCGCCTGCGCGGTACTCGGCGCCGTCGCCCTGCTGCTGCGCCACCGGCTGCCACTGACGACCTTCGCCCTCACGCTGCCCACCGCTCTCATCACCGACGCGGTGGTCGCCCCCATGGCCGCGCTGTACACGCTCTCCTCGCTCAACCGGCACCGCTTCCTGCTGGCCGGCTGCGCGCTGACCTACGCGGTGATCGACTTCATGCCGTGGCCGTGGTCCTCCCTGGACGCCACCGAGCTGTCCCAGACGAACAACCTCTTCCATCTGAGCTACACCCTGGCCACCGCCGCCGCTCCCGTCTTCCTCGGCCAACTCGTCCAGGCCCGGCGCGAGCTGTCCCTGCGGCTCGCGGACATCTCCGAGGCCCGCGAGCACGAGCGGCTGCTGACCGCCCAGAGCGTTCTGGCGAAGGAGCGGGCCCAGCTCGCCCGGGAGATGCACGACGTGGTCTCCCACCAAGTGAGTCTCATCGCCGTACAGGCCGGAGCGCTCCAGGTGGGCAGCCACGACGCCGAGACGAGGCAGGCCGCAGCCACGATCCGCCGTCTGAGCGTGCAGACCCTGGAAGAACTCCGGCACATGGTCAGCGTTCTGCGGGCCTCCGGCAGCAGGCCCACGGAGCTCACCCCGCAGCCTTCCCTCGCCGATCTGGAGCACCTGGTCGAGGCCAGCGGCATCGAGGCGAAGCTGGAGACCGACCTGCCCGAGGAGCTTCCGCCGACGGTCCAGCGCGCCGTCTACCGCACGGTGCAGGAAGCGCTGACCAACGTCCGCAAACACGCCCCCGGCGCCACCGCGACCGTCCGCATCAGCCATCGGGGCGGCGCTCTCCGCGCCACCGTCACCAACACCGCCGCCACCCGCCGCGCCTTCGCCCTGCCGAGCTCCCAGCAGGGCCTGGTCGGCCTGACCCAGCGAGCCGAGCTCCTCGGCGGCACCGTCACCTCCGGTCCCACGGCCCAGGGCGGCTACGAACTCTGCCTGGAACTGCCCGTCGAACGGAACCGGTGAAGGCCCCTGCCGCTGCGGGCCCCCACGGCCTGGCCGGTGCCCCCGGTGTCCGCCGTGGTGCGCGGCGCGGCGGCCGCCGGTCCCGCGTCCGGACGCGTGGTGGCCGCGGTGCGACGGCGGCGCGGCGCGCTGTGCTGTGCCGGCGGGGCGGGCAGCGGGCGTGCCGGCGGAGTGCCGGCCGTGTCGGCCGGGTGGCGGGGTGGTGGCGGGGTGGCGGCGGGGTCGGCCGGGTGGCGGGGTCGGTTCGGACAACTGACGGATGGTGCGGCGGGGGGTGCTCCGCCGATCGTGGAGCAGGTGAGTGACGAGGTGGCGTCGGTTGTTCCCTCCGCCGCCCCGTCCGCCCGGCGGTCGGGTTCCCGGCTCGGCCGATCGCGCACCGTGGGGCGAGTCTCACCAGCCGGAGTCGTGCCGGGCCCCGAAGGAGGTCGGTCCCATGACGATCCACCTGACGTTTCTGTGCGCGCCCGGCGGTGACGCCGCCCTGGATCCACTCCTCGGCGACGGTCCCCTCGGTGAGCGCGGCCAGCGGATGGCAGGAATGGCGAGAGCAGTGCTCTCACCGCACGAGATGGCCGTCCGGGCGCCCTCGGTCCGCTGCTCGCAGACCGCCGACGCCATGGGCCTGACGGCGGTGCCCGAGCCTGCGCTGCGCGACCTCGACCTGGGCACATGGCGGGGTCGCACGCTCGACGACGTCGCCGCGAGCGACCCCGACGGATTCAGCGCCTGGCTCACGGATCCGGATGCCGCGCCCCACGACGGCGAATCCGTACGTCAGCTGTGCCGCCGCACGGCGGAGTGGCTGAGGAGCATGCCGGCCGACGCGGGCCACGCGGTGGCCGTCACCGAGGCGGCCGTGGTGCGGGCCGCGCTCATCCATGCCCTGGCCGTACCGGCGCGGGCCTTCCGGCATCTCGGGGTGCGGCCCCTGTCCGCGGTCGCCCTCACCCGGCAGTACGGCTACTGGGAGGTCAGGCTCGGCTACGTCCTGCCCCAGGGGGCCGGGCGACGGCTCCTGTCGCGGCCTGCGGCGCCCGTGCCCACCTGCGGCGATCAGCCCGCGCCGGCCCAGCTGCGGGATGTCGCGGCCTGACGACGGCGACGCGCTCTCCGAACCGAGGCAGGGGCCGCATCCGCGGGGCAGCCGGTGCGCCGTGAAGCGGTCGGGGCGATGCCCGCCGGGGCCCCACGGGTGCGACTTCCCGGCTCGGCATACCCTACGGCCATGACCGACGCCCCGATTCTCACCATTCAGGAAGCCCTTGACCTGCTGCTGGCGGGAAACCAGCGCTTCGTCTCCGGCAGCTCCGAGCACCCCAACCAGGATGCGGCGCGCCGTACGGAGGTCGCTCCTGCCCAGCGTCCGTTCGCCGTCCTCTTCGGCTGCTCCGACTCCCGCCTGGCCGCCGAGATCATCTTCGATCGTGGCCTCGGCGACCTGTTCGTGGTCCGCACCGCCGGTCACGTCATGGGACCGGAGGTCCTGGGAAGCATCGAGTACGGCGCCGGCCTGCTGGAGACGCCGCTGGTGGTCGTGCTCGGCCATGACTCGTGCGGGGCGGTCGCGGCGGCCCGCACAGCGCTGCAGGACGGCACTACCCCGGCCGGTTACGTCCGGGACGTCGTCGAGCGCGTCACCCCCAGCGTGCTGGCCGCCCACGCCGCGGGGCACTACGACGCCGACGCCGTCCTCGAGGAGCACGTCCGCCACACGGTGGACCTGCTGCTGGACCGCTCCCGCGTCCTGTCCGAGCGCGTCGCCTCCGGCCGCACCGCCGTCATCGGCCTGTGCTACCGGCTCACCGACGGAAGCGCCAGGCTGGTCGCCGCACGCGGCATCGACGTACCCGCCTCGTCGGCGTCCTGACCCGCCCCGGTTCCCTCAGACCGGGAGGACCGAGGCGTCGCCGAGGCGCACCGCGCACTCCAGCAGGAGGGCGTGGACGAACGCCTGGGGCAGGTTGCCGCGCAGCTGGCGCTGACGTACGTCGTACTCCTCCGCGAACAGTCCGGACGGTCCGCAGGCCGCTCGGGTGCGTTCGAACCAGCGCAGCGCTCCGGTCCGGTCACCGAGGTGGTCGCCGGCCAGCGCCATGGTGTAGCCGCAGAAGAGGAACGCACCCTCGGCCTCCCCGAGGGGAACGCCCGGATGGACGAAGCGGTACAGGTAGCCGTCCTCGGCCAGCTCGTCCTCGATGTACCGGCGGGTGATCGCGTTGCTGGGATCGTCGGCGGGGGGACAGCCACGGGCCAGCGGGGTGAGCAGAGCGGCCTCCGGGCCGTCGTCGTCCGCGGCCCTGCGCCACCGGCCGTCGGGCCGCAGACAGCGGCGGCGGGTCTCCGCGAAGACCACGTCGGCGAGGTCGGCGCAGCGCTGCGCGGTCCGGCCCCGCAGTGCCCCGGCCACGCGCCGCAGCCCGCAGACCACACTCAGCCGGGACTGGGTCCACCAGCGGTCGTCCAGTTCCCACAGTCCCGCGTCCGGGCGCGTCCAGTTGCGCTCCACCGCGTCGACCGCGACCGTGATCGCCCGTTCCGTCTCGGGCGTGAGCCGGTCGTGGTGCGCCGCGGTGGCGAGCAGTTGCAGCGCCTCCCCGAACGCGTCGAGCTGGAACTGGGCGGCCGCCTTGTTGCCGATGCGGTCGCTGCCGCCCGGATAGCCGGTGAGCGGAAGCTTGTGCTCCCGCGGCACCGGCCCGCCGTCGACGGTGTACGCCGGGTGCAGGCCGTCACCGTCGGCGAGGATCCGCTCGGTGGTGAAACGCACGGCGCTGTCGAGCAGCTCGTGCGGACCGTGTGTCGCGACGGCGAGGCCCGCGTAGGCCTGGTCCCGCACCCAGGCGTACCGGTAGTCGTAACTCCGCCCGGTGTTGGCCCGTTCCGGCAACGACGTGGTGGCCGCTGCGACCATGCCACCCGAGGAACTGGTCAGGCCGCGCAGCACCGCGTACGCGTGGCGGGCGTCGCGCGGCGCGGCGAGTCCGGAGCAGTCCGGCACGACACGCTGCCAGGCCTCCTCCGTCTCCCGCCACAGCTGCCCCGCGTCCAGCCGGGGCGCGTCGGCTCGCGTCGACAGCTCCAGGACGAGGTCGTGCTGCTCGCCCTCGCGCAGCCGGACCTCACCGCGCAGGCCGGACCCGGGATCCCACGTGGCCCGCTGCGCACCGGCCAGCCGCAGACGCAGCCCGCCGGCCCCGGCCGTCCACACGTCCCCCTCCAGCCGGGGGTCGCGCACGCGGTCGGCTCCGAAGCCGGGGCGCGGGTGGAGGGTGATCCGCAGGCGGCCCGCTCCGCGTTCGACCCGCATACGGCGCAGCAGCACCACGCGGTCCTCCGAAGCCGGCATCGCCAGCGCGTCCCGGCACTCGATGACCGAATCGGCGGTCACCCAGCGACTCACCCGGATCAGGGTGCCGTCCTCGTAGTAGCCGCCCCACACGCGCCAGCGGTCATCCGGTTCGGCACCGAAGTAGCCGCCTCCTCCGACGAGTGCGGCGAACACCGCGTCACTGTGCCACCGGGGAGCGCACAGCCACACGATCCGGCCATCCGGGTCGACCAGGGCGCCGCGTTCCCCGTCCGCCAGAATCGCGTACTCCCGCAGCACCCACGGCGGGCAGCCGCCGTCCATCGGCTCCGGCCGCTTGTCGGCTTTCTCGTTCATGGCATGGGGGTTTTCCCGGAAGGCCCGTCAGGAAACGACGTGTGCGCCGAGCGGAACAGCCGGTGCCGCCGGCAGCCGCCGTGGGGCGAGCGTGGATAATGCCCGGCGTGACTGCAGTTACAGGCCGGCCCGGATGGCGGTACGCGCTGCGCGGCTTCGCGCTGTTCTTGCTGGGCGGCGGCCTTGGGGCCTTCGGGTATGCGACGGTCTCGCACCGGCCAGGTGGGATGCCGTGGGGCGGGGTGCTGTTCGGGGCGCTGGTGTGTGCGGTGCTCAGCGCGCTGTTCGCGCGGCGTCGCCGCGGTCGGCGAGCGCCCTGACCAGGTAGGTCAGGCCGGCCCCGGTCTCAGGTCTACGGCCTTGCCGGGCCTGCGTGCCCACGGTCGCGGCATCCGCGCCCGTGGGCATCACCCGGCGACACCTCCGGACCGGCCGTCCGACGCCCGGAAGGTGACGACCTAGCCCTGAGCTGCGGCCGCTGCGGCGCGCTCCTCGCCGCGGCGCCGCGCCTGCTTGCCGTACATGGTCGTCCACAGGATGAGGCCGCCGAGGACGCCGTAGATCAGGACGGGGCTGAGGGTGACCATGGTGTCGGTGCTCAGCAGGGAGGTCAGCGCAACACGGGCCAGCGCTTCGAGGCAGTAGGCCGCGCCCCAGACCGTCGTCATCGTCCGTACGGTCGTGCGGAACCCCTCGAACTGCCAGAGGCCGTTCCACCAGGAGGTGCTCGCGGGGGTGCCGTCGGTGGCGAACTTCCGGCCGAAGTAGAACATGAGCGGTCGCGGAGCCAGCAGTGTCGCCAGGCACAGCAGGCCGAACAGCCCGGTGATGGCCGAGTCCTTGATCAGAAGGGCCTTGGCCGAGTGCGGGCCGACGAGGGAGACCACGGCCGTGATGACGAGGAACACCAGGGTCACGATGGCGAACTCGTCGAGGCGGCGCCGCCACGCGAGGTGCACGGCGCTGTCGACCAACGGCCAGACACCGCTGGCCAGGAGCGCGGCGAACTCGCTCCACCCGTGATCATGCAGGGCGTTGTACGTGAGGATCGGCGCCACCACGTTCAGCGCGATCGTGAGGACCCAGCCGCCTACGGCATTGCCCCTGGACCGGGCGGGCGGCAGCGGTCGTTCCTCCACCTGCGCCGCCCCTGTCTCCTGTGAGCTTGGCGTGCTCATGGCATCTTGAGCAGACATCGTTCCCCCTGGAAATACCGATGATGAGAGGTCGCCTCGACATGAGGCGGGTGCATGAGGCGGGTGAGTGAAGCGGGTGCATGAGGCGGTGTACGGCGGTGAGGCGGGCCACAGGCCACCGTCAGCTCACCACTCCCCCCGGGCGCGATCATCCACGACCAAGATCCTTTTGGCAAGGGCTGTGAGGATCGGCCCGGCGGGCACCCGCGGCGCCCGGGTCCAGATGATCAGCGGACCCGGACACCGGTGAGCACGCCGTCGCCAGCTCGTGGAGCTGCACGTCGAACTCCGGGTCGGCGCGGGGCAGTTCCCTTAAGGCGGCCACCTGCTCCCGGTGACTCACCGCGTTGTCGACGGCCACCACACCGTGCGGCGTCAGCACCCGCCGCAGCTGGGGCCGGTACTCCACGGTCGTCAACAGGCCGCCGGTGTCACGGAGAGCGTCGGCGAACCAGATGGCCGCACAGCCGTTGGATGTCCCGATCTCCGGCACCGAGCCGGCACGTTGGACTCGTATGCCTTCTCCTCGGCAACAGCACGTTAAATGAGTTGGGCCGACCGGGCGCCATCGAGTACCGTCTGGGCTGCCGTGAGAGAACGCGAGGAGGTGACACCCATGAAGGCTGTATGCAGGTGGGTGCTCCCCCATGTCGTCACGGTGGGCGGTTGACGTAGGTGTCGCCGGGAGCGCCTCGGACAAGGCTCTCCCGAGAGGCAACACCTATGGACTTTCCGCATTCCCCTTCGAACCCGGACAACCACGCGGTCGTGGTCACGCGGGTCTCCGACCTGCAGTGGCACGCCGTGGAGGACGACCGGGTGGTCGGCCGCGGGGACGCCGCGCGCCGCCCCGACGGACGGCTCTTCATCAGCATCGACGCGTGGCACGGCGCGGTCTTCGATCGCATCGCCGACGCGATGCTGACGGAACTGCCGGCACCGCTGCACGCCGTGGCCGACGAGGCCGACCAGGACTCGATGTCCGCCTGGGAGCGGGCCGGGTTCAGCGCCGCGCGCCGTGAGTGGGGCTACACCGTGCCCACCGACCCGCAGCGCACCGGGCTAGGTGCGGTGCGACCCCCGTCAGGTGTGACGATCGTGCCCGCCGGTGAGGCGGACGAGGGCCCGCTGCGCGCCCTGGACGGGGTCGTCCGCGCCGAGGTCGAGGCCGCGGCCGGCTGGCGGACGATGCCGGCCGAAGTGCTGCCCCGCCCCGCGGGCGTCACCCTGCTCGACCCGTCGAAGTACGCGGTGGCACGGCACGTGGACCGGTACGTGGGACTGATCCGGGTGGCGCCGCTGCCCCGGCAGCCGCGGATCGGCCTCATCGCCGTCCGGGGCGACAGCCACCGCCGCGGCATCGCCCGCGCGCTGCTGGCCCACGCGCTGGGTTCGATGCACCGCTCCGGCAAGGCATCGGCATGGGCCGAGGTGGACGAGTCCAACGCGGCCGCCACGGCCCTGTTCGAGGGCATCGGCGCCCGACGAGCGGGCAGCACCGTGGAGTTCGTCCGCCGCTGACGCTCCACGGGACCGCACAGCGCCGACCAGGACCGCGCCGACCAAGGACCACGCCGACCACGGACCGCGCGGACCAAGGACCGCGCCCGACCACACACCGCATTCGCCCACCGGCGACTGCGCCGCCACAGAACTGAGATGTGAGAGATCATGACCAAAACGTCACGGGGCATAGAAGTCGAGGGCACCGTCATCGAGTGCCTGCGCAATGCCACCTTCAAGGTGGAGCTCCAGAACGGGCACACCGTGCTCGCCCACATCAGCGGGAAGATCCGGAAGAACTACATCAAGATCCTCCCGTACGACCGGGTGCTCGTGGAACTCAGCCCCTACGACCTCACCCGCGGCCGGATCTGCTACCGGTACCGGGCCTAGAAAACCGTTCGACGGGGCTCGCCCGGGCCTGTCATGATCCCGACTCGTGACGACCGGTAAGCAGCTGATGGTCCGGGCCGCCGCCCGCAACAACGCCGAGTGGTGTGCGGCGATGAGCCGATCCCATGGCGTGAAGGGCGAGTTCGCGGCACAGGCCTGGGCCGCTCCCTCGCGTACCCCGCTGTACTACCCGGATGCGGTCACGTTGGTGCCGGGCGCCGACGCGACCGCGCTCGCGGCCCGGATCGACACCGCCGCACCCGGCGCCTCGGTCAAGGACAGCTTCGCCGACCTCGATCTGACGGGGGCCGGCTTCCAGGTGCTGTTCGAGGCACAGTGGATCCACCGTCCGGCGAGCGCGCCCGCCCCCGCGCCGGATCTCCAGTGGTCCGTGGCGGACGACCCGGACACGCTGCACGCCTGGGCCCTCGCCTGGGACGACGGCGAGGGCGACGAAGGCCTCTTCCGGCCCGAACTGCTCGCCGACCCCGCCACCTTCGTGCTCGCCGGACTGTCCCCAGACGGCCGTGTGGTCGCCGGCGCGGTGGCGAGCCGCAGCGATGAAGTGGTCGGCGTGTCCAATGTCTTCGCGCTCGACGGAGGCGCAGACGCGGCCTGGCCCGGCGTGCTGCACGCCGTGAACCGGCTGTTCCCCACCCTGCCGTTGGCCGGCTACGAGCAGGGCGACGCCCTGGCGGCAGCCGTCCGCCACGGCTTCGAGCCGATCGGCCCACTGCGGGTCTGGCTGCACAGCCGGTAAGCCCGGTCGCTGACCGTTGTTCACCTGGAGCATGTCGTCGTCCGGTCCCGTCCGGGGGGATGGGCGGGTCCCGTGCCCCAGGGGGAGAGGCACGGGACCCGCGGTCAGGGGTTGATCAGGCCGCTGTGCCGGAGGCGTTGAGCGTGACGGGGATGTTGTCCCGCGTGGCCTTGGAGTACGGGCAGATCTGGTGGGCGGCCCGCGCGAGCTCCTCGGCGGTCGCCTGATCCACGCCGCCGAGGACGGGGCTGAGGACCGCGGAGAGGGAGAACTCGCCGTCGTCGCCGTGGATGAGCGTGATCTCGGCGGTGATGGTGGTGCTGGTGAGCCGGGTCCCGCGGGTGGCGGCGGCACGGCGCAGGGCGCCCAGGAAGCACGCGGCCCAGCCGGCGGCCAGCAGCTGTTCCGGGTTGGTCGCGTCACCCGCGCCGCCGAACTCCTTGGGGATGGCGAGCCGCGTCTCCAGGAGGCCGTCGCGTGAGCGGACGTGACCGCCGTTGCGGCCCTCTCCATCGACGTCGACATGGGCGGTGTAGGTGACTGCCATGGCTCGTGCTCTCCATCCGGGTCGGGGGATTCGATCGGCCCCAGGTCCGTGACGCCCGACTGGCGTCACCGGTTCAAGTGGTGACGACACCTTGACCGGTCAGTGCGTCACCCGTCAAGAGGGCGACTCTGGATGACTTACAGAGGCCGGTTCCAGCGTGCGTCACCGGTTTGACAGGTGACTCGACCTCATGTGAAGGTCGTTACGTCACAAGCCGCGGTGACGTCGCGCCCCGAGGGTGCGAGCGGGGGGATATCCCGACCGCGGGCCGGTCAGCGCACAGCACGCGACGGAGGGTTTCTCGTGATCAACAGGCGCACGTTCACCAAGGCCATCGGACTGGGCACCGGCGCGGCGGCCATCTCGATGACCGGCCCGCACTCCACCGCGTCCGCCGCGGGAGGCGCCACGGCCTCTCGTGCCCAGGGTGGCACGGCCGCGCCCACCGTGCCCGCCGTCGCCCCCGGCACCCACACCGCGTTCCGTACCCTCAAGCACGTCAGGGCGGGCGTCCTCGACATCGGCTACGCCGAGGCGGGGCCCGCCCACGGACCGGTGGTCCTGTGCCTGCACGGCTGGCCCTATGACATCCACAGCTACGTCGACGTCGCCCCGCTCCTCGCCGACCTGGGATACCGCGTCATCGTTCCCTACCTGCGCGGACACGGCAGCACACGATTCCTGTCCGCCCGCACCCCCCGCACCGCAGAGCAGTCCGCCATCGCGCTCGACATCATCGCCCTGATGGACGCGCTCAAGATCGACAAGGCGTTGCTCGCCGGATTCGACTGGGGCTCCCGCACCGCCGACATCATCGCGGCCCTGTGGCCCGAGCGGGTCAAGGCCCTTGTCTCCACCGGCGGTTACCTCATCACCGACATCAAGGCGCAGCGGGAGCCCGCCGCCCCGGCCGTCGAGCACAACTGGTGGTACCAGTGGTACTTCGCCACCGAGCGCGGCAAGAAGGCGATGGAGAACGTCGACGAACGCATCGCCCTGTGCCGGTACGTGTGGACCCTCGTCTCGCCCGACTGGGACTTCGACGACGCCACCTTCCAGCGCACCGCCCAGGCCTTCGAGAACCCCGACTACGCGGCCATCGTCCTGTACAACTACCGCTGGCGCATCGGCCTGATCGAGACGGAGAGCCGCTACGGCCGCTACGAGGCACGGCTTGCCGCCCAGCCGCCCATCGGCGTCCCCACGATCACCCTCGACCCGGCCCTCGATCCCTTCACCCCGGCCGGTGACGGCTCCGCCTACCGCGACCACTTCACGGGCCCCTACGAGCACCGCACCCTCGCGAACATCGGCCACAACCTGCCGCAGGAGGCGCCGACCGCCTTCGCGCAGGCCGTCGTCGACGCCGACCGACTCTGACGTGCGCCGACGAATCGAAGGAGAGAAAACGCATGATCGTCTACGACCGGCTCTTCATCGGGGGCTCCTGGGCGGAGCCGAGCGACCCGGAGCTCCTCGCCCTCGCCTCGCCGCACGACCGGTCGGTGATCGGCCGGGCGGCCCAGGCGCGGCCGGCGGACGTGGACCGCGCGGTGGCCGCGGCACGGGCCGCGTTCGACGCGGGCGCGTGGCGCACCACCCCGCCCGAGCGGCGGATCGCGCTCCTGCGTCGGTTCAACGCGCTGCGTGAGGAGAACGCCGAGAACGTCGCCCGTCTGATCTCGCTGGAGAACGGCTCGGCGCTCTGGTTCACCCGCGCCGGACAGCCGGGCCTGACCCGGCAGGCGAACGCCTACCTGAAGGCGGCCGAGGAGTTCGCCTGGGAGGAGACACCGGCGCCCTCCGACCCGGCGTCACCGGTGCGCAGCGTGGTGCGCCGCGAGCCGGTCGGTGTCGTCGCGGCCGTGATCCCGTGGAACTCGCCGTTCTCGTCGGCCACTTCCAAGATCATCCCGGCCTTGGTCGCCGGCAACTCCGTGGTCCTCAAGGTGTCCCCGGAGAACTCGCTGAGCATGGGCTTCCTGGCCGAGCTGCTGGAGCGCACGGGCCTGCCCGAGGGTGTCGTCAGCGTGCTGTCCGCCGACCGGGAGACCAGCGAGTACCTGGTGTCGCACCCGGAGGTCGACAAGATCGCCTTCACCGGCTCCACGCGGGCCGGCCGCCGTATCGCCTCGATCGCGGGGGAGCAGCTCAAGCGGGTCAGCCTGGAGTTGGGCGGCAAGTCCGCCGCCGTCATCCTGCCGGACGCCGACCTCGACAGAGCCGTCACGGGCCTGAGGTTCGGCTCCCTGCTCAACAACGGCGAGTCGTGCATCGCGCAGACCAGGATCCTCGCGCCACGCAGCCGGTACGAGGAGGTCGTGGCGGCGCTGAAGGAACTGGTCGAGTCGGTGAAGGTGGGTGACCCGAGCGACCCGGACACCTTCATCGGCCCGATGATCCGCCCCGACCAGCAGCAGCGGGTGCGCACCTACATCCAGCTCGGCATCGAGGAGGGCGCCCGCCTGGTCACGGGCGGCCCGCAGATCCCCGAGGGGCTGGAGAAGGGCAACTACGTCACCCCCACCCTCTTCGCCGACGTCGACAACTCGATGCGCATCGCGCAGGAGGAGATCTTCGGCCCGGTCCTGGTGGTCATCCCCTACGACGACGAGGACGACGCCGTACGGATCGCCAACGACTCCCCGTACGGCCTGTCCGGCGGCGTCTGGTCCTCCGACGAGGCCCACGCCCTGGAGGTCGCCCGCCGCATCCGCACCGGCACCGTCACGGTCAACGGCGCTCCGATCGCCTTCGACGGCCCGTTCGGCGGCTTCAAGGCCAGCGGAATCGGCCGCGAGTACGGCACGGTGGGCCTCGGCACCTACACCGAGTACAAGACCATCACCGTGTGACGGTCGCCGGGCGCCCGGCGGCACCCGCGCGGTCCCTCATGCGTCACCCTCTTGACCGGTGACACATGAGGGTGCACGCTGAGGTCGTGAAGTGTCGATGAAGTGGGGTATCGCCATGAACGAGGAACCGACGGCGGACGCCGCCGCGGCGGCGGCGCGGCGCGCACGCTTCGGCAGGCTTCCCGAGCGCATACGTTTCGAGGACATGACCCAGGAGGTGGAGGCCGCTCCGGGCGGGGTCGACACCGCGTACGACCCCGAGGGCTCGTGGAAGTACTACTCCTGCCTCGCCCTCGACCTGGGGCTGTGAACGCGCGAAGGCCGGCGGCTGATGTGCTCGCCGGCCTTCGCGCACCCGCCGCCGGCCGGTCAGCTCCCGGCCGCGGCGGGCGCCGTCTTCTTGCGGGCGCGGTAGGCCGCCGCCTTGATCTTGTTGCCGCACGACTCCATGCCGCACCACTGCCGCCGCATGCCCCGGGAGCGGTCGATGTAGACACGCGTGCACTCGGGGTTGCCGCACTCCTTGAGCAGGGGGACGTCCGGGCCGCTGAGCAGTTCGACGGCCTGCCGGGCGACGGTGGCCAGGGCCTGCCCGGGCGTCGCGTCGGTGTGCCGGCCCGCCAGGGTGAGCTGTGGTGTCGCCGGCGCCTGGCGCGCGGCGGCGTTGAGCACCGCGAGGGCCTGCCGGTCGAACTCCTCGCCGAGACGGCGGTCGGTGACGAGCCGGTAGACGGCCTCACGCACCGCGATCGCCTCCCGGACGTCGTCCTCCCCGCCGGGCGTGATCGCGTCCACGAGCCCCGACTCCAGGTACCAGGCGGTGAGCCGGTCCGGGGTCGCGAACATCTCGAACCGGACCGAACGCCGGGCGCGCAGGGTGGCGGCGAAGTCGAGCGCCGGGTGCCCGCACACGAAGACATGGTCAAGATTCACATCACCATCTTGACAGGTGACTGGTGTGCGGCGCAAGGCTCGTCACTGGTCCAGCCGGTGTCCCCGGAGCCTACCCCGGCGCAGGACCGGTACCCCGGCCTCCCCGGTTTCCCCGGCCCCCTCCCGGCTCCAACCGCAGCTTCCGGCCCTGCCACCGGCGGCGCAGCCAGCGATCATGGCTCGCGACCACGACAGCGCCCGGTCCGCTGCCCAGCGCCGCCTCCAGTTCGTCGCACAGGCGCGGCGAGAAGTGGTTCGTGGGCTCGTCGAGCAGCAGCAGCTGGGGCGGCCGCGCCATCAGCAGCGCCAGCGCCAGCCGTCGGCGCTGTCCCACCGACACCTGCCCGACCGGCTTGTCCAGGTCCGCCTCGGCCAGCAGGCCGAGGCCGGCCAGCGGCACCCGCTCGGCCCGCTCCGGTCCCAGCGTCCGCGCGTAGGTGTCCCGGACCGTGCGATTGGGCCGGTCGAACACCGTGTCCTGCGTGAGCAGCCCCACCGTCAGCCCATGCGGCCTGCGCACCTCGCCCTCGGCCGCGAGGCGTCCGGCGAGCACCGCGAGCAGGGTCGACTTGCCCGCGCCGTTGCCCCCGGTGACCAGCAGCCGCTCGGACACCGACACCTCCAGGCCGGACAGCGCGAGCCGCCCCGGCACCCGTACGTCCCGCAGGGACACCAGGGGGTCCGGGCCGTCCGGCGTACGTGCGGCCGGCTGCCGCACCGCGAACCGCAGCGGGGGCGGCGGCTCGGCGACCCGGGTGCGCTCCAGCTCCCCGAGCCGCCGGCTCGCGTTGCGCACCCGGCGGGAGATCTGGCTCTGCACGCGGCCCGCCCGATGGCCGTGGCCCATCTTCTCCGTGTCGCGCGGACCCCGGTCGGGTGCGACCCGGCGCGCGGTCACTCCCGCCGCGTGCCGCAGTTCCTCCAGTGCCTCCTGCTCCTCGGCGTAACGGCGCTCCCAGCGTTCCCGCTCGGCGTGCTTCTCGCTCACGTAGGAGCTGTAGTTTCCGCCGTGGCGGACCGGTCCGTCCACCGCCGGGTCCAGGTCGATCAGATCGGTGCACACGGCGTCGAGGAACACCCGGTCGTGACTGGCGAGGACCACGGCTCCGGGCAGAGCGCGCAGCTGCTCCTCGAGGAAGGCGGCGGCGCCGTCGTCGAGGTGGTTGGTCGGCTCGTCGAGCAGCAGCGCCTCCGGCCGCCGTCCGAGCAGCGCCGCCAGGGCCAGCCGGCCGCGCTGCCCGCCGGAGAGCGAGCCGACCGTCCGGTCCAGGGCGAGCGTGTCCAGGCCCAGTCCGTCCAGGACGAGGGCCGCCCGGCGGTCGGCGTCCCAGGACTCCCGGTCCTGTGCCTGCTCCAGGCGCCTGCCGTAGGCCTCGAGGAGTTGCCGGTGGCCGGGGCCGTCCTCCGGGACCCGGGCGAGTTCATCGCCGAGCCGCCCGAGTTCCGCGAGGTCCTCGCGGGCCTCGCGCAGTGCTGCGTCGAGCACGGAGGTGAGGGTCGAGTCGGCGTCGAAGGGCATCTCCTGGTGCAGGAAACCGACGTCGGCGGGGCGCGAGACGCTTCCCGTGTCGGGTTCGTCGACACCGGCCAGCACCCGTAGCAGGGTGGACTTTCCGGTGCCGTTCTCCCCGATCAGGCCGATGCGAC
The DNA here is from genome assembly GCF_040682635.1 of Streptomyces sp. NPDC051133. Classification (NCBI taxonomy): domain Bacteria; kingdom Bacillati; phylum Actinomycetota; class Actinomycetes; order Kitasatosporales; family Streptomycetaceae; genus Streptomyces; species Streptomyces sp. NPDC051133. The sequence continues at coordinate 151,229 of NZ_JBFBBK010000003.1, read as the reverse complement.
GGCCGGGGGAGACGGTCAGGGACACGCCGTCGAGGACGCGACGGCCGCCCAGGTTACGGACGAGGTCGTGGGCGAGCAGGGCGGGCTGGGGCACAGGGAACCGTCCAAGGAGGTCGATGGTCCGCCCGCCGGGCACGGAGCCTCGGGCGGGCGGCTGCACACACCGGCGGTTCACACCGCGGGGGCTCCGGTCTCCTTGAGCGTTCCGTCGGCCAGCCGCAGCCGGCGGTTCACCCCGATCTCGGCGAGGAACCGCTCGTCGTGGCTGACGACGAGGAAGGCCCCCTGGTAGGAGTTGAGCGCGCTCTCCAGCTGACCGGTGCTGACGAGGTCGAGGTTGTTGGTCGGCTCGTCGAGCAGGAGGAGCTGCGGGGCCGGTTCGGCGCACAGGACGCAGGCCAGGGTGGCGCGCAGCCGTTCACCGCCGGAGAGCACGCCGACGGGCAGGTGCGCCCGGGCACCGCGGAACAGGAAGCGCGCGAGCAGGTTCATCCGCTCCGCTTCGCCCCGGTCGGGTGCGAACGCGGCGAAGTTCTCCGCCACGGTGCGATCCAGGTCCAACAGGTCCAGGCGCTGCGAAAGGTAGGCGATGCGGCCGCCACCGCGCTTGATCTCACCGCCGTCCGGGGCGAGTTCACCGGTGATCAGCTTGAGCAGGGTGGTCTTGCCGGCGCCGTTGGGCCCGGTCAGCGCGATGCGCTCGGGCCCGCGTACGGACAGGTCGACGCCGCCCTCGGTGAACACGTCCGCTCCGACGTGCCGGACCCGCATCCCCTCGCCGAGGAACAGGTCGCGGCCGGCGGGCACCTGGGTGCCGGGCAGGTCCAGGGTGATGCGCTGCTCGTCGCGCAGCGCGCGCCCGGCCTCGTCGAGGCGGGCCCTGGCGTCGTCGACCCGGGAGGCGTGCATCTGACCGGCCCGGCCCGCGGCCTCCTGCGCGCCGCGCTTCATGGTGCCGGCGAAGATGCGTGGCAGCCCGGCGTTCTTGAGATTGCGGACGGCGTTGCTCGCCCTGCGCTCGGCGCGTTCGCGGGCCTGCTGCAGCTCGCGCTTCTCGCGCTTCAACTCCTGCTCGGCGTTGCGGACGTTCTTCTCGGCGACCTCCTGCTCGGCGCGCACGGCCTCCTCGTACGCGGTGAAGTTTCCGCCGTACAGGCGCAGTTGGCTGCCGCTGAGCTCGGCGATGGTGTCCATCCGGTCGAGCAGTGCGCGGTCGTGGGCGACCAGCAGCAGGAGGCCGTCGAAGTCGGCCAGCGCGTCGTACAGCTGGTGCCGGGCGTCCCGGTCCAGGTTGTTGGTCGGCTCGTCGAGCAGCAGGACGTCGGGGCGCTTGAGGAGTTGAGCGGCGAGGCCGAGCGACACGACCTGGCCGCCGCTGAGGGTGCCCAGGCTGCGGTCGAGGGCGAGTCCGGCGAGGCCGAGGCGGTCGAGCTGGGCGCGGGTGCGCTCCTCGATGTCCCAGTCGTCGCCGATGGTGGTGAAGTGCTCCTCGCTCACGTCCCCGGACTCCACGGCGTCCAGGGCGCGGATCACCGCGGCGACGCCGAGCACCTCGGCGACGGTGAGGTCGCCGGTCAGCGGCAGGCTCTGCGGCAGATGGCCTAGGGTGCCGGTGACGGTCACCGAGCCGGTGGCGGGCCGCAGTTCGCCGGCGATCAGCTTGAGCAGGGTGCTCTTGCCGGATCCGTTGGGGGCGACCAGGCCCGTGCTGCCGGTGGTCACGGTGAAGGACAGGTCGCGGAAGACCGGGGTGTCGTCGGGCCAGGCGAACGACAGATTCGAGCAGACGATGGCGGCGTCGGACATGAAGCGACCTCGAAAGGGCTGGGGGCGGGTATGGCTCCGCCCCGGGCAGACATGGGGAAAAGGGGTACGACGAACGGGCCACTTCGGCGGCGCTTCTTCAGCGCGTCCGGTGGCCGTCAGATCCGGATCTCACCCGGAGATGTCGTCGTCACCCACCACGTCTGCGACTCCTCGATGCACGGTCTACGTCGCCGCCACCTTAACAGCCCGCCCCTGGGGCCCGTGTGTTGGCAGACACTCGGCGCCCTGCGGACCTGGGTCGAACACGGCAGGGCCCCGCGGACCCTGCCCGCCACCCTGCGCAACGTCTCCGGCGAACCGGCGACCCGCGGCCTGTGCCGGTACCCGCAGGCGTCCCGCTACGACGGCCACGGCGACCCCAAGGCCGCCGCAAGCTTGCGCTGCGTGCCTTCGACCCGCCACTGACCGACGGCGACCAGGCCCGGGCGACCCGGCTCAGGCGCGGCGGAGATCGATCCAGGGAACGGTTTCACCCGGCAGCACGTACCGCTCGATCTCTACGAACCCGTGCGCGCACGCGAACCGCAGGCCGTCCTCGTTGGAGGACAGGACCACCGTCTCGATCACCCGGGCGCCCAACTCCCGTGCGCGGTCCAGCCCTCGTGCGTACAGCTCCTCGCCGAACCCCCGCCCGCGGTGGGGAGCGAGCACGCGGGCGATCACCGTGGCCGTCGCGGTGTCGTCCGTGGGAGGGCGCACCGTGCTGCAGCCCACGAGCACGTCACCGAGGTACGCCACCTCCAGGTGGTGGCGCTGTGCGCGGTCCCGTATCTCGTCCAGGGACAGCAGATGCGTGGGAATGATCGTGTTGTGGACGTGCTGCCAGTCCCTGAGCGTGGCGTCGTCGTCCGGCCGCTGGAAACGAAGATCAGACATCACAGCAGAAGACCCGACCACGCGGCGGACGTCAACTTCCCCGCACCGTCGTACCGCGATCGCTTGGACGAGCATCCAACTCCGGAGCCGCGCCAGCCGGTTGGAGGCTCCTGCCGGGCTGCGTTCGTTGATTCCGCTCGCCGGCGACGGCGCAGGCGGAGAGGAGCGTCGCGGCGGCCAGGCTGCCCCACAGGGCGGTCGGGCCGTGCGGTGCGAGCGTGGTGATGACCGCCGGGGAGACGGCGAGGCCGAAACCCGTGGAGAGTCCGAAGCGGGAGAGGGCGCGCCCCAGGACATGGGCGGGGGCGAGGGCGGTGACGAGCGCGGTGGCGCTGCCGGCATAGAGGATCTCCCCGACGGTGCAGACCACGGACACCGCGGCGACGGCCGGGGCGCCCCAGCCGTGCCCCAGGGAGGTGGCCGCGAGGAAGCCGAGGTAGGACACGGTGAGTACGACACCGGCCAGCGCCAGCACCGTCTGCCGGGAGAAGCGCGCCATCAGGACGGTGACCGGTACCTGCAGCGTGACCACCAGCACCGTGTTGGCCACGAAGATGCCCGCCGACCACACGGGGGAGGCGTGCAACTGGGTCACCAGGATCAGAGGGAGCGCGATTTCGGGGACGTTGAGGCAGAAGACGTAGATCACGTTCGCGGCCGGCAGCACGCGCATCCGGGGCGTGGGCGCGGTATCCCCCTCACCGGCGGCCGGGGGAGCGGCCGGCCGGGCGTGCAGGCGGACCGACCACGCCAGGACCGCCGCGCCGAGATAGGCGAGCCCGGTGACGGCGGCAAGCGCCCGCAACGCGGTGGTGCCGCCGCTCAGGCAGAGGGTGGCGATGAGCGCGCCGATGCCGAGGCCGGCGTTGCGCAGGGCGCGGCCCGCCGCGAGGGCGGCGTCGCGTTCCCGGCCGTGGGCGACCGTGGCCACGACGGCGGCGTGGGCGGCGGGCCATGCCTGGTTTCCGACGCCGAGGAAGAGAGCCGCCGCCGAGAACGGCCAGACGTGCCCGGCCGGGGCTGCCAGCAACAGGACCACGCCCGCCACCCGCACCAGCATCGACACCGCGACGACCGTGCTGCGCGCACCCCGGTCCAGCCAACGGCCCACTGGGGGCATGCACACCAGACCCGCGACGACGCCGACCGTCATGGCGGTGCCGGTGACCGGCGCGGACAGCCTCAGCACCGTCACTCCGTAGAGCAGCAGAAAGGGCCGCAGCAGACCGGTGCCGAGCGCGTCCACGGCCAGGGCGACGGCGTAGCGGGGCCCTCCGGAGGCACGGACGAGGGTACGGGGCCGAAGCCTGGTGGTGGTTGCCATGGCGCCCACGCTGCGTTCGACCACCGTACGGGGCACGCGGGTTGACGCATCCCGTCAACCGACGCGGTCGCCGGTCGCCCGCCCGCGATGATGAGCGGATGACGCTTCGCATCGGCATCAGCGGCCCGCCGTCCGAGCGGCTGCGGTTCGCGGCCTCGCCGCTGGCCGAACTGACCGCGATGCTGCACGTGCTCGCCGAGCCCGGGCACCATCCGCAGCACGCCGGCTGGGCCGGCGACGTCTGGGCCGGGCTGCGCCCGGAGCTGGCCGAGCGGCTGCGGGAGGCGGAGTTCCTCTGGCGTTCCTCACAGGCCGACTTCATGATTCCGGCCCGGCCACGGCCGACCCTCGCCGACGAGCTGGACGACGTGGACCGGATCGACGACGCGACGTATGTGACCGCCGCCCTCGTCACCACGTGCGGGAGCAACCGGGTCCACTTCACCGCGCGGTCGCCGCTCACCGACGCGACCGCGCGCGAGCGGGCCCTCGACGTGGCCCAGGCCCGCGGCCCGCTGCAAGAGGCCTTCGCGGAACGGCTCCTCGCGGACCCGGCCGCGGTGCGGGCGCGGGTGCGCGACACCCTCGAACAGTGTGCCGAGGCCTTCTTCGACGCGGCCTGGGCGGGCGTCGCCGTACAGCTCGCCACCGACCTGCGGCTGAAGAACGACCTGCTGCGGCGCCAGGGCGTCGGAGCGGCACTCGCCTCGGTCTCCGGCGCGGTCACCCTGGCACCGGACGGCGACTGCATCATCGTGGACAAGGTGCAGGACAAGGCGACCACCGCCCACGGCACCGGGGTCACCTTCATCCCCACTGTCTTCGGCCGCCCGCACCTCGTGGCGGTCCACGCACCCGGGTGGCAGCCGGTGGTGCAGTACCCCGTGGCCGAACCGACTCCATCGGAGCCGGTGTCGCTTGAAACGGTCACCCTACGGCTGGAAGCACTCGCACATCCCGTACGGCTGCGGCTGCTGCGCACCCTGGCCCGCGGCCCGCACACCACCGGCGAACTGGCCCACTTCTGGGAACTCTCACCCCCGGAGGTGTCCCGTCACCTCGCCGTCCTGCGCCGCGCGGGCCTCCTCACGGCCCGGCGGCAGGGCCGATACGTCCGTCACACCCTCAACCTCCCCGACCTGACGGCGCTGGGCGCCGACCTGCTGGCAGCCGTACTGCGCTGAGGAGCGCGGATCATGCGACCACTAGGCTGCGACGATGGAACGCGCAACCGACGTGCCCGAGAGCTCCGAACGGTCCGCAGATCCGGGCCGGGTGAACGACTACGACAGTTTCGCCGAGGCGTACTCGGCGGAGAACGAGAACAGCCTCGTGAACGCGTACTACGCGCGGCCCGCGATGCTGGCACTCGCCGGAGACGTGGCCGGCCGGCGGATCCTGGACGCCGGCTGCGGCTCGGGCCCCCTGTCCGCCGCCCTGCGCGAGCGAGGCGCGGTCGTCACCGGAATCGACGTCAGCGCCGGGATGCTGGCGTTGGCCAGGCGGCGGCTCGGTGACGAGGCGGCCCTGCACGTGGCCGACCTGAGGGACCGCCTGCCGTTCGCCGACGGTGCGTTCGACGACGTGGTCGCGTCGCTGGTGCTGCACTACCTGGAGGACTGGGGACCGACGCTGGCCGAATTGCGGCGCGTGCTCAGGCCCGGCGGCCGGCTGATCGCCTCGGTGGACCACCCCGTCGTGGCCTACACGATCCAGGATCCCCGGCCCGACTACTTCGCGACCACCAGCTACGACTTCCACTGGACGTTCGGCGGGCGGTCCGTTCCGATGAGGTTCTGGCGCAAGCCGTTGCACGCGATGACCGATGCCTTCACCAGCGCCGGTTTCCGCGTTTCCGTCATCAGCGAGCCACAGCCCGACCCGGCCGCCCGTGAGCTGTTCCCCGACGACTTCCACGCCCTTTCGACCAGGCCCACCTTCCTGTTCTTCGTCGTCGAGGTTCCGCCGCCCACCACCGGTTCGCGTCGGACATGAGAACCGCTGTCCGGTGCGCGAACGGCCGGCCCGTCGGGGGAGAAGCCGTAGCCGGTGAAGTCGGCGACCGGGACGTATCGCCTGCTGCCAGGGCGGCTCGGCTCACGTCGACCGTCACGGCGCCCGCGTAGCCGCGGCCCCGGAGGGGGCCGGGGTGTGGACGGGGTCCACCCGGACCATGCCGCCGACCATCAATGTCGAGCCTGCCATGGAGACGGCAGTACGGTCCGGGGTCGCCCGGCGGCCGAGATCGGTCGGTCGCGCGGCGAGCGTGTCGGCGTGTCCGCAGTCTCTCGATCGTGGTCAGCGGCGTTGTGCAGGGTGGGACACGAACAGGAAGTCCCCGGCTCGGGCGAGGAAGTCGTCGACGTCTTCGGTGAAGTGCCAGTCATCCGGGCGCATGCCTCATCATCCCCGACGCGTTGGGCCCGGGGGAGCGCTTGGCCGCGGTTGCGGCGTCCCGCCGGCACGCAGGACGCCGCGACCGCTCACGTCACGCCGGTGCGGCGACCGACCGGCCGAGGTGCCGGGCGAAGAACCGGACCGCGCTGTCGGCCTCGAACCTGGGCAGTTCCTTGTGCTTGCCCGAGTTGGCGTGCAGCGTCTTCTCCTTCGAGGCGAAGGCGTCGAACAGCGCGAGAGCGGACTCGCGCGGGATGTGTTCGTCGTCCCACTGCATGTCGAACTCGATCGGGACGGTGATCTGCTTCGCCTTCTCGGCCAGGACGTCGGGCCAGTGCTGACCGAGGACCGCGGCCGTGATCCTGGGTTCGACCGCCATGAGCGGGACTCCGATCGCGGTGCCCATGTTGATGCCGTAGTAGCCGACCGGCCCGTCGGCACCGATCTCCGGAAGCTCCTGGAGGGCGTCCAGGACCGTTCGCCATTCGGGTACGGCGAGCTCCGCCAGGTGGGAGTTGTAGCGGACGACGATCGCGCCTTCCGGCTCGCCCGCCTCCCTGGCCCGGAACAGGGCTGCGATCTCCTCCTCGTCGTGCGCCGTGCGCGGCCGGTCGCCGTGACCGGGCGCGTCGATGACGGCGACGTGGAAGCCGCAGCCCGCCACGAGGAGTCGGGCGCGGCCGGACATCGCCGGGTGCTTCTTGTGGTTGCCGCCGCCGTGGCCCATGAGGACCAGGGGCGCGCGATCGGTGGCGCCGGAAGCCGGCGACCAGAGAACTCCGGGGACGTCGCCCACGGTGAAGTCGCGCTCGACCATGCCGTTCGAAATCGATTCGGCGGTGAACTTCAGAGTATGCATGGTGTTGCCTTTCGGGAGTGCCTTGTTGTCGAGGCGCTCCCGGCGACACCTGCGTCAGTCGCCGGCCGTGACGGGAAGGGGGAGCACCCACGTCGATACAGCGTTCATGGGTCTCACCTCCTCGCCCGGTGTCACGGTCGACTGCAAGCTATCAGACTGATCGCCTTCCCTGACAACCCATTACCGAGATCACCCGAGGGCGCGCCCGGGGGCGGGTGCCGGCAGGGCGCTGATCAGTCGGCCGATCTCGGCGTCCGTGTTGTAGTAGTGCACGGAGGCGCGGACTACGGAGGTGAGGGCGCGGGGTTCGAAGTCCCAGCGGGCGGAGTCCGCGACCGAGACGGAGACGTTGATTCCCTCGGCCCGCAGAGCGCGGGCGATGTCCTGGCTGTCGTGGCCGTCGACCGTGAAGGTCACGATGGCGCACTGCCGGAGACCACGGTCGTGGAGCTGGACGCCGGGCAGGTCGCGGAGGCGTGCGCGCAGGGCCGCGGCAAGCCGGGTGACACGTTCCTCGATCGCCTCCAGGCCGAGGTCCAGGGCGTAGTCGACGGCGACACCCAGGCCGATCTTGCCGGCGAGAGAGGTCTCCCAGTTCTCGAACCGGCGGGCGTCCGAGCGGATCCGGTAGGTGTCCGGTGACGTCCAGGTGGCGGCGTGCAGATCCAGGAAGGGCGGCTCCAGCTGCTCACGGATGCGAGGGGAGCAGTACAGGAAGCCGGTTCCGCGAGGGCCCCGCAGGAACTTGCGGCCGGTTCCGCTGAGCAGGTCGCAGCCGATCTCCGCCACGTCGAGGGGCATCTGCCCGACCGACTGGCAGGCGTCCAGCAGGTACAGCACACCGGCCTGGCGGGCCACCTCGCCGATGTCGGCGGCCGGGTTGACCAGACCACCCTGGGTCGGCACATGTGTGATCGCGATGAGCCTGACCCGATCGTCGATCATGGAGCGCAGCGCGTCCACGTCGAGCCGGCCGTGTTCGTCGTCCGGTACCACGTCGACGTGGATGCCGTGGCGGCGGGCCGTCTGCAGGAAGGCGATCGCGTTGCTCGCGTACTCGGCACGGGCCGTAAGGACCCGGTCGCCGGCCGTCCACGGCAGTGAGTAGAAGGCCATGTCCCAGGCACGGGTGGCGTTCTCCACCACCGCGATGTCATCCCGTCCGGCGCCCAGCAGGCGCGCGAGCGCGTCGTAGGTGTGCTCGATCCGCTCGGACTGCGCCGAGGCCGCTTCGTAGCCGCCGATCTGCTCCTCCAGGCGGAGGTGTTCGACCACCGTGTCGACCACTCGGCGGGGCGGCAGCGCGGACCCCGCGTTGTTCAGATGGGCCACGCGCTCGACCCCCGCCGTCTCCTGACGGACCCGCCCGACGTCGATCAGCGCCATCAGCGTCCAGCTCCTTGGTGATCCGGCGTTGTCCTGCGAACCGTACGGGAACGGTCACAGTCCATGCGACGGTACGCCGGGAAGCGGGTGACGGCGTGGACGTCGGCAGCGAGCCTCGTGGCCGCGTATTGGGGGGTTTTCCCCATCGGCGGTGCAACCGTGGCTCGGTAGGCTCCCGGTGACTGATGATCAACTCGATTCGCCACACGGGGGACCCTCGATGCGACGCCCACAGACGCGCGTTCTTTCAGCGGTGGCTCTGGCCGCCCTCACGGCCGGCGGGCTCTCCGCCTGCTCGGTGGTCGACCAGAAGACCTTCGAGGACGACGCCGCAGTGTCTCGGAAAGTCACCTCGATCCGTCTCGACAGCGGCAACGGAGGAGTGAAGGTGGCCGCTTCGGCGGACGCCTCCACGGTCACCGTGCACCGCCGGGTCAGCTACCGGGGTGACAAGCCGAGCGGCACGTCCTTCCGCGTCCGGAACGGCGTTCTGACGCTCGCCGGCTGCGGCGAGGACTGCGGCGTCGACTACGTCGTCAAAGTGCCTGCCGGCCTTCCGGTGACGGGAGGCACGTCCAACGGTGACCTCGCACTGACCGATGTCGGCACCGTCGACGTGCACACGAGCAACGGCCGGATCGCGGTGAACCACCCGACGGGTCCGGTGAAGCTGCGCACGTCCAACGGCGACGTCGACATCGAGGAGGCCGAGGGCGACGCCATCGACACCCGGACGTCGAACGGAGAGGTGACGATCCGGACGGCCACCCCGCAGAACATCACGGCTCACACCTCCAGCGGAGACCTCACCGTCACCGCGCCGACCGCCCGATACCGGATCTCGGCGAGCGACGCGCACGGCGACAAGAAGGTGGCGTTCAGGAACGACCCTTCGGGGAAGTACCGCTTGGATCTGTCGACGACGAACGGTGATCTGACCGTGGAGGCGGCGGGCTGAGCCCGGTCCGGGCGCGGCCATGCGCGGCGCCGGTCAGGCCACCCAGGCGCCGGTGAGCCCCTGGACAGCGGAACCGTCGGCGTCGGCCAGCTTGGTGCCGACGAAGGCGCGGGCCCAGTCGGTGGTCTGGATGCGGAAGGCGGGCCGGTCGGCCTGGAGAGCCTCCATGACCGCCTCCGCCGCCCCGGCCGGGGTCTGGGCGGTGCCGTCGAGGAACTGCTCGACGGTGCGGTCGATGTACCGGCGCAGGGCGGGGGTGTACGGGCCGGCGTCGATGTCGGCGGCGATGTCGACGCCGAGGTTGTTCACGAACTCGGTGGCCACAGCGCCGGGTTCCACGACGGTGACGCCCACGCCGAGAGTCCGCGCGACGGGAGCCAGGCTCTCCATGTAGCCCTCGACCGCGAACTTGGCGGCGCAGTAGGCCTCGTTGAACGGCTGGCCGATGACGCCGCCGACGCTGGTGACGGTGATCAGGCGGCCGCCGGTGGCGCGCAGGTGCGGCAGCGCCGCCTTGGAGACGCTCAGCACGCCGAAGAAGTTGACCTCCATCACGTCGCGGATGTCTTCCAGGGAGTCGTTCTCCAGGGTGCCCAGGTGGCCGGCGCCCGCGTTGTTGACGACGGCGTCCAGACGGCCGTAGTCGGCCAGCACACCGTCGACGGCGGCGGTGACGGACACCTCGTCGGTCACGTCGAGCTGTCGGATGTCGAGTTCGACGCCCGCAGCGGCGGCGGCCTCGCGCAGTGCGCCGGCGCGGGTCGTGTCGCGGAGGGTGGCGACCGTACGCCAGCCCGCACGGGCGGCGGCGACGGCGGCGGCGAGGCCGATTCCGGACGAGGTTCCGGTGATCAGGACGGTGCGGGGGGTGGTGGACATGGCGAAGCCTTTCAGGCCGTTTATGTGCGTGCACACACAACATAGCTTTATGTGTGTGCGCACGCAACTCGCCTATACTCGATCCATGCCGAAGAAGCTGCCCCAGGCCGAGATGCCCGCCGCGGACTACGCCTTCTACGGGCTGGTCTGGGCGGGCACGGTGATGACCGAGCGCGTGGACCGAGCCCTGATCAAGGCGCACGACCTGCCTGTCTCCTGGTTCGAGGTGATGCTGTGGCTGGCATCCAGCCCCGAACCCGTGCCCGCGTCCGTCCTCGGCAACAGCACGATGCTCAGTCGCAGCCAGGTCTCCCGGGTCGTGGACGCCCTCCAGGCCCGGGGACTGGTGACCCGTACGCCGTCGGTGCGCGACGCCCGGTCGGTCGAGGTCTCGCTCACCGCCGAGGGCCGCCGCCTCTTCGGGCAGGCGGACGCCACCCGCCGTGAGGTCCTGGCGCCGGTCTTCACCGACCTCCTCGACGAGCAGGACATGGCGGCCCTCGGCAGGGTATGGCGCAAGCTCAAGGCGGAGAAGGAGAAGCTGGGGGAGGAGCCCTCGACCGGTTCCCCCCGCTCACGCCGGTGAGCGGTCGGCCGCGACCGTCGCTCCTCGAGCGTGTGCTGCCCCGGCCGGGGTCAGCCCTGTTCGCGCAGGCCCCACGGTGAGCCGTACTCGGTGAGCAGGTCGAGGAAGGGGCGGGGCGGAAGGGCCTCGGCGCCGAGGACGCCCTGACCGGACCAGACGCCGGTGGCGAGCAGTTCGAGGGCGACGACAGGGTTGACGGCGGTCTGCCAGACCACGGCCTGGGAGTCGTACTCGCGCATCGACCACTGGTTGTCGACCACGTGGTAGAGGTACACCTCGCGCGGAGCCCCGTCCTTGGTGCCCTTCACCCAGGTGCCCGCACACGTCTTGCCGGTCATCCGCTCGCCGAGGGTGGCCGGGTCGGGCAGGCAGGCGGCGACCACGTCACGCGGGGAGACCCGCACGGGCCCGTCCTCGCCGGGGACGGTGACCTTCGCGGTGGAGTCCAGGCCCAGCTCGTGCAGGACCTTCAGCTTGGCGATGAAGTCGTCGCCCAGCCCGTACTTGAACGTCACCCGGCGGGCGTCCACCCAGCGCGGGATGAGCAGCACCTCCTCGTGTTCCACGTTCACGCACTCGACGGGGCCGATGCCCTCGGGGAAGTCGAAGACCTCCGGCTCGCTGAACGGCGCGGTGGTGAACCAGCCCCGCTCCTTCTCGTAGACCACCGGAGGATTCAGGCACTCCTCGATGGTGGTCCAGATGCTGAAGGAGGGGGCGAAGTCATAGCCGTCCACGGTCAGATTCGCTCCGTCCCGTACGCCGATCTCCTCGATCTCGTCGAAGAGTTCGTCGGCGGCGTACCGGGCGAAGACGTCGGACAGGCCGGGTTCCACCCCCATGCCGACCAGGGCCAGCCGGCCCGAGTCCGCCCATCGGTCCGCCAGCTCGAACTGCCCGTCGCCGAGCTTGACGCCGCATATGTCGTACGGGCGCTCGGGGTGCGGGGCGGACAGCGACATCGCCATGTCCATGTAGTGCGTGCCCGCGTCGAGCGCCGCACGGAACAGCGGCATCACGAACCGCGGGTCGGTGGCGTTCAGCAGGACGTCGCAGCGTTCCTCGGTGAGCAGCCGGCGTACGCCGTCCTCGTCGGAGGCGTCCAGGCGCCGGGCGCTGAACCGGTCCCCGTCCCCGTCCTCCTGCAGCGCGGCCACGGCCGCCTCCGCCCTGGTCAGGTCGTAGTCGGCCACGACCATGCGGGTCAGGAAGCCGCGACGGGCCGCGATCCGGGTCACCGCGGTTCCGACCCCGCCCGCGCCCACGAGCAGTACTCGCATGTCACACACCTTTCGCCTGGAGCACACGTTCACGAGACGCCCTGATGCAACGGGACGGCCACATGTAGAGTCAACTGTGTTGGCATAAGGACGGCCGTTGCGGTGGCGAGGGTTCGCGGTCGTGCCTTGAGCGAGGTGCCGTCACGGCCATGATCGATGTGCCGTCACGGCTCCGACGGGCTCGCCGTCATGGCTGGGAGGGGAGTGGTCCGGATGGCCAAGCAAGTGGTGCCGGAAGCGGCGCGGCGCAGGCGCCGCAAGACTCAAGCCGGCACCGTGCTGTCCGAGCGGCTCATCGTGCACACCGCGCTGCGGGTGCTGCGGGAGCACGGCGTCACCGGTCTCACCGCGCGCCGCCTCGGTACGGCCCTCGGCGCCGACCCCAGCACGCTCTACCGCTACTTCGCCGGCATGGACGACCTCACCCGGGCCATCGGCGAGGAGCTGATGGGGCAGGCGCTGGACGGCTGGTCGGCCACCGGCGAGTGGCGGGCCGACCTGCGGGCCCTCGGGCTCGCCATCCACTCCTCGTATCTCGCCCACCCGCAGGCCGCTGCCCTGACCACCAGCCGGGTCACCGGCCGCCCCCGGGAGATCGCGGTCGACGAGACGATCCTCGGCATCCTGCGCACCGCCGGCTTCCCGGACGCCACCGCAGTCCGGCTCTACCACGCCTTCATCGATCTGAGCCTCGCCTTCGCGGCCCTCGACGCCGGCGCACTCGCCCTCGCGGAGGAGGCCCGCGCGACGGACGAGGAGATGTGGACCTCCACCTACGCCCGGCTCCCCGCGGAGTCCTATCCGCACATCGCCGCGACCGCCCGGCTACTGGCCGCCCGCATGCCCCACAGCGCCTATCCGGTCGTCCTGGACACCTTGCTGGACGACGCCGCCGCACAGCTGGCCGCCGCACAGGCCGGGGCAACGGCCGACGGCCAGTCGGAGCGGCGGGGAAGTCCGGCGCCGGGGGAGAGGTGAGGCCGGACCTGGACACAGGGCGCCGCGGCCGACGGCGGCCGGCCGAGGCGGCGCTCAGACAGCAGCTGTGCGGCCGTCGCCGGCCCGGCCCGCCCGTGCGGCGTGTGAACGTGGTCGCTCCCCCGACGCCGCCCGACGTCGCAGCCGTAGCCGTGGTGGCGTAGCCGTCGGACGGTCCGCGCCTCCCTCGGGCGGCGCGTCACGCCACCGTCACGACTGCACCCGGGCCGCCGCCTGGCCGTCGACGGGGATGCCCAGCCGGCCGGCCACCGTGGTGAGGGCCGCCCCCAGCGGGAGCGCCACCCTGGTGAGGGCGTGCCGGTCGCCCCGGGTGGGGTCCCGGTTGACGATCAGCACCGGCTTCCCGGCCTGGGCCGCCTGACGGACGAACCGGAGCCCGGACATGACCGTCAGCGAGGAGCCCAGGACCAGCAGCGAGGCCGCCTCACGGACCAGCTCGCGGCAGTGCTCGACCCGCTGTGGGGGAACGGTCTCGCCGAAGAAGACCACGTCCGGTTTGAGGATGCCGCCGCAGACCGCGCACGGCACCACGCGGAAGTCCCCGACCTGGTCGTCGGTGAGATCGGCGTCACCGTCCGGGTTGATGCCGGCGGCCACCGGCTCGAAGCCGTCGTTGGCCTCCTCGAGCCGCCGGGCGAGTTCGCGGCGGGGGCTGAAGGCGCCGCAGGAAAGACAGACGACCCGGTCCAGACTGCCGTGGAGCTCCACGACGTCCCCGCTGCCGGCGGCCTGGTGCAGGCCGTCGACGTTCTGGGTGATCACACCGCAGAGCAGGCCGTGCCGCCCGAACGCGGCCACCGCCTCGTGCCCGGCATTGGGGCGGGCGCGGCCGAAGGTGCGCCACCCGAGATGGCTGCGCGCCCAGTAGCGCCGCCGGGCCTGGGCACTCGCGGTGAAGTCCTGGTAGGTCATCGGGGTGTGCCGGCTCAGGCTCCCGCCCTCGCCCCGGTAGTCCGGGATGCCCGACTCCGTGGAGATGCCCGCCCCGCTGAGCACCAGCACACCACCGGTGCCCAGCGCATCGGCGACCGGCTCCAGGTCGGTGGTGCCCGGCGGCGGGTCCTCGGCGGGGGTCCAGCTCAGGGTGGGGCGCATGCGCATGCCGCCAGGGTACGCAACGCGCTGCCGCCGGTCGTTCACACCGATCAGCGCTGCGCAGGGCGGCGCGCACTCTCACGGGGCGTTGTCAGTGCCCCCCCGGCACCCTTCCGGCGGAAGAGTGGATCCCGATCGCCGCCACCACGTCCGACTCCTTCTTCGGAGCAGCGCGACCGGACCCGAAGCGGCTCCACGGCCGCGTCGTCCCACCCGCGTCGGGTTCCGGGGACGGCCACCCGGCGCCCATGATGTGGCCATGAAGACTCCCGACCGACGGATCGAACTGTTCACCGGCGCCGGCAGCGAGCACCGGTTCAGCGGCCCCGCGACCGGCGACGAACGGGCCATGCTGACTGCTGTGTTGGACGCCCAGCGCGCCACCCTGAAGCTGAAGTGCTCAGGTCTGGGACCGGAGTTGGCACTGCGTTCCGTGTCCCCGTCCTCGCTCTCCCTGCTCGGCCTCGTCCGGCACCTCGCCGACGTGGAACGCCGCTGGTTCCGGGCCGTGCTCGCCGGGCACGACGTCGAGCTGCGCTTTTCCTCCACGGACGTCCCCGAGGGCGACTTCGACGGCGCAGGCCCCGACCTCGAGGTCGTCGAAGCCTCCTGGGCGGCCTGGCACGACGAAGTCGCCTTCGCGGAAGAGTTCGTCGCCGAGGCTCCGCACCTCGACATCGAGGGCCACGACTCCTGGCGGGGCACGGTCTCCCTGCGCTGGGTGCTCATCCACATGGTCGAGGAGTACGCCCGTCACAACGGACACGCCGACCTGATCCGCGAGCGCATCGACGGAGCGGTCGGGGTGTGACCGCGGACGGCAGGGAATCCGGCCGGCCCGGCTCGGGGTTCCGCTTGACTTCGAGAGCACTCGAATTCGTAGCGTTCCGGGTATGAGCACTGCACAGCACAAGATCGGTTCGGGTTTCGGAGCCACCAGCACCGCCGACGACGTCCTGGAGAGCATCGACCTGACCGGGAAGCTCGCCCTGGTCACCGGCGGCTACTCGGGAATCGGCCTGGAGACCACCCGCGCGCTCGTCAAGGCCGGTGCCCACGTGGTCGTGCCCGCGCGTCGCCCGGCCACCGCCGAACAGGCGGTGGCCGACATCCCCGGCGTCGAGCTGGACGAGCTGGACCTCGGCGACCTGGAGAGCGTGCGCGGCTTCGCCGAGCGGTTCCTCGCCTCCGGACGCACCATCGACATCGTGATCGACAGCGCGGGGATCATGGCGTGCCCGGAGACGAGGGTGGGGCCCGGATGGGAGGCCCAGTTCGCCACCAACCACCTCGGTCACTTCGCGCTCGTCAACCGGCTGTGGCCCGCGATCGCACCGGGCGGTGCCCGGGTCGTCTCCGTCTCCTCCCGCGGCCACCACTTCTCCGGTGTCCGCTGGGACGACATCCACTGGCGCAACGGCTACGACAAGTGGGAGGCCTACGGCCAGGCCAAGACCGCCAACGTCCTGTTCGCCGTCCACCTCGACAAGCTCGGCCACGACGCCGGTGTCCGCTCCTTCGCCCTGCACCCCGGCGGCATCATCACCCCGCTCCAACGGCACCTGCCCAAGGAGGAGATGGTCGAGCGCGGCTGGATCGACGAGGACGGCAACGTGCTCAACCCCGAGGGCTTCAAGACCCCGCCGCAGGGTGCGGCCACTCAGGTGTGGGCGGCGACCTCGCCGCAGCTGGACGGACTGGGTGGCGTCTATCTGGAGGACTGCGACATCGCCGAACCGGCGACGGACGGCGACGAGCGCAGCGGCGTCAAGGACTGGGCGATCGATCCGGAGCAGGCCGCGCGGCTGTGGGAACTGTCGGCAGAGCTGACCGGCGTCAACGCCTTCGCCGCCTAGGAGACGGGCGATCGTCCGTTCTCGTCCCCGTGGGGCGGCCCCGTTGTGGAGGCCGCCCCACGGGCAGGTCCGTTGGCGCGCCGATCAGTGTCCGCCGGTGTTCTTGAGCGACTCCTTGGCCTCGCGGGCGTCGCCCGCGGCCTGGGCCGCGAGGCCCTTGGCGATCAGCTTCTCGTTGCCGGTGGCGCGTCCGGCTGCCTGGGCGACCTTGCCTACTGCCTGTTCGGCCTTGGCGCGGGCCTTCTCGCTGGCGGCCATGCTGCTCACCCTCCTCGGTTGCGGTTGTCAGGTGCCGGCTGTGCGCATGACCCCGCACCACGCCGGTAAACCACAGGCCAGGGAAATGCGCTGAGTGTCCAACACTGCAGGGCGGTGAGGCGTGAGATGCGAGGCAGCGGGAATCCTGCACGGCGCGCGCATGCCCTTGATCCCGTGAAAATAACTCATATTTTGTGTGCTTGTAGGGCTGGAGTAAGGGCATTCGATGGCCAGGAGGTTGATATCGATGGTTCCCCTGCTTCTGGTTCTTCTGCTGGCTCTGGTCCTCTTCGGTGCGGGATTCGCGCTGAAGGCGCTGTGGTGGATCGCGGTGATCGTGCTCATCGTGTGGCTGCTGGGCTTCGTCGTCCGCTCCGCGGACGGCGGAGGCCGCAAGGGCCGCTGGTATCGCTGGTAGGCGACGGCGCCTGTGTGCGAGCGGCATGCCGCTCGTGAATGAGATGTGGGGCCCGGCCGGAGACGGCCGGGCCCCACCCGTGTGAGGAGCCGCCTCACTCGAGGTGGCTGGAAGAGATCGGGCTTATCGGACGCATCGCAGGGTACGTGAGTCATGCACCGGCCCCGCAGAAGCAGCAGCGGAACCCTGCTCCTCCTAAATCTGCGGGGCCGCTGCGTACGGCGCTCGCCCCCTGCGTGGGCGGCGGCAAGG
Source organism: Streptomyces sp. NPDC051133 (assembly GCF_040682635.1). Classification (NCBI taxonomy): domain Bacteria; kingdom Bacillati; phylum Actinomycetota; class Actinomycetes; order Kitasatosporales; family Streptomycetaceae; genus Streptomyces; species Streptomyces sp. NPDC051133. The sequence continues at coordinate 133,979 of NZ_JBFBBK010000003.1, read as the reverse complement.
CCGACGCCGAGGCGACCGTGGCGGTCCGTCAGGCGCGGCTCGTGGCCGGCCTCGGCCCGGAGGGAAGGGCAGTCGCGCGGCGGGGGAGGAGCAGCGGCGTCGCCAGCAGGAGCACACCGGCCAGACCGATGGCCGTACGCGGGCCGAGGAGACCGCCCAGCACACCCCAGACGGCCGTCAGGAGCGCGGTCGATGCCTTGGTCGTCACGGCCCAGGCGGACAGCGTGCGGGTGACCCGGTCGGACGCGGTGCGCTGGAGGCGGTACGTGGTGTAGACGGGGTTGAAGACCCCGCAGCAGAAGATGAGCCCGAGCTCGACGCCCATCACCAGCAGCAGCCCTCCGGTGCCCGCCCCCAGGAAGGCCAGGCCGATGGGCCAGAGCGCGCGCAGGGCCCCCGTCACGACCAGGACCAGGTGCTGCCCGAACCGGGTGACCAGGGGCCGGGCCAGCCGCGAACCGAGCAGCCCGCCGATCGAGGGAGCGGCGAAGGCGAGGCCGTACTGCCACGGGGTGAACCCGAGCCGGCCGAGCATCAGGACGGCCAGCAGCGGCTGGGTGGCCATCACCAGGCCGTTGAACAGGGCGGTGTTGAAGAACAGTGGCCGCAGCGTCGCGTCGGCGAGGATGTACCGCCAGCCGTCGAGCAGGTCCCCGGCCCGCATGCGCGCGGCCTCCCGGCGCTCGGGCCGCGGCTCCTGCCCGCCCGTCGCGCGGATGCCCAGGGCCGAGAGCAGGTAGCTCACCGCGTCGGCCACCACCGTCGCCACCGGGCCGAGGAGCCCGATCGCCGCGCCTCCCAGCGGAGGTCCGATGATCGTCGTCGTCCACGTCGTGGACTCGAACCGGGCGTTGGCGACGAGCAGGTCCTCGGACGGCAGCAACGTCTTCAGATACGCGCCGGAGGCGGCCCGGAAGGTGATGTCGGCCGCCGCGACGACGATCGACACCAGCAGAAGCTGAAGGAAGGTGAGCGCGCCGAAGGCGAACGCGGCGGGGACCGTCAGGAGCGCCACGAACCGCACCAGGTCCATCGCGACCAGCACCGGCCGCTTGCGGCGGAACTCCACCCACGGGCCGAGCGGCACCGCCACGGCCGCGCCCACCGCACTGCTCACGGAAGAGAGCGCGGCGACCTCGGCCGGTCCCGCGTGCAGCACCCGGATGGCGATCAGAGGGAACGCGCCGAAGGCGAGCCACGTGCCGAGCGCGCTGGTCCCGTACGCTCCCCAGAGCCACCCGAACCGCCGCCCCAGCCGATGGCCGCGCAGGTGTCCCAGCAGGTGACCGCTCCTCATGCCCGACGCCCCTCGTCACTCACTCGCACAACCGATCCGCGTTCGGAAGCATCAAAGCGGGCACCGTAGCCAGGGATCAAACAACCACCGAGCCGTCGGGCACAACCATCGGTTGTACCCGTAGGGTGAGGGGCATGGACCTCGACACCGTCCGGACATTCGTCGCCGCCGCCGACGCGGGGCGGTTCCAGGAGGCCGCCGCCGAGCTGGCGGTCACCCAGCAGGCCGTCTCCAAGCGCATCGCCGCACTGGAGCGGAATCTCGGCGTCCGGCTGTTCACCCGCACCGCTCGCGGCGCCGAACTCACCATCGACGGGCAGGCGTTCCTGCCCCACGCGCGCGAGCTGCTGCGCGTCGCCGAGCGCGCCGTCGCGTCCGTGCGCACCGGCCGCCGTCCCCTGCGCGTCGACGTGATCGCCTCACGTGGCGCGGCGTCGGGCCTGATGCGCGACTTCCACCGCGCGCACCCCGAGATCGACCTCGACGTCCTGATGCTCTTCGACATCGAGACGGCCGTCGCCGCCATCCGTTCCGGTGCGATCGACGCCTCCTTCCGTGCCGTCGCCGCGCCCGGCCGACCGCTCCCCGAGGACATCGAGTCCGTCCGGGTGCTCGACGAGCCGCTCCAGCTCCTCACCGGCCCCGCCCACGCGCTGGCGGGCGCACGGTCGGTGCCACTCGCTCGGCTCGCCGGCCACCGGATCTGGATGCCGGGCATCGTCCCCGGCACCGAGTGGGCCGCCTACTACGACGACCTCGTCGCCGAGTTCGGTCTCACCATCGAGGCGACCGGACCCAACTTCGGCTCCGACGCGCTCCTCGACACCGTCGCCGACACCCCGGCCCTGGCCACCTTCATGGGCGAGCACACCCGCCTCGTCTGGCCCGCCGGGTACGGCCTGCGCCGGATCCCGGTGACCGATCCGACCCCCGTCTACCCGCACTCCCTCCTCTGGCACCGCGACAACCCCCACCCGGCGCTGGCCACCCTCCGGGCCCACCTCGCCACCACAGCGGCCGGCCATGACGACCCCGGCACCTGGACGCCGAGGTGGGTGTTTCCGCACTGAATGCGCGGCGCCCCGCGTTCACCGGCGCCGGATCGCGGTCGGCGGACCGGCATCCGCGGCGCGCACGGCGTCCGCGCAGGTGCCTCGGCCAGGGCCCGCTCAGCCGGCTGCGCCGGTGAGGGCGAGGAACTCGCTGCGGGAGCGGGCGTCGGAGCGCAGCAGGCCGAGGAGGGAGGAGGTCATCGTGCTGGATCCGGTGGCCTGGACACCGCGCAAGGTCATGCAGCAGTGTTCCGCCTCGATGTCCAGCTCGGCATAGGCGCGGGCCATTCGGCCGGGTGTGCCGCGCAGGCTTTCCGAGGGGGTGGAGATGCCGAGTGCGGTGAGGAACTGGCCTGCCGCGGCCTCCGCGGCGGCCAGGTCGACACCGTCGGGCTCGTGGACGACCCGCAGGGCGGGCCGCCCGGGCTCCGTCTCCTCCTCGTAGTGCCGCTCCGTCCGGGCGGTGGTGCGGTAGGGGCGGTCGCTCATGTCAGCTGCCCCCGATGCCCAGCGCGGTGAGCAGGACCAGGACCAGGGTGACCACCGCGAACAGACCGTGTGCCACCACCACCGCCACCGGGAAGTGGCGTTCGGCAGGGACGGCACCTTCGGCTCCCGGGCCCGCTGCGGCCGCTGCAGCCCCGGCCGTGGTGCGGTCGCGGTGGACGGGGATCCAGCGGGCCAGCAGGACGAAGCCCAGCAGGACGAAGCCCAGCAGGGCGACCGGCAGCAGCAGGCCGAACGAGGTCAAGGCCAGCGCGTTCTTGTGCGGCTTCGCAACTGCCCCTTCCACCCGCTGGCCGCGAAGGCCCCCGGTCCTGGTGATGGTCGAGGAACTCCTGCCGGACCTGTGCCTCTTCCCGGACTCGGCCGCCGAACCGGGCAGCGGCGACGCTCCACAACTCGTCGAAGGAGACAGCCGCCAGGAACTCCGCGGCCTGTGACACCCCGGGCGGCTCCAGAATCATCAGGGGTGGGTTGGAGGGGTCGGCGTCAGCTCCGTGTGCCACGGGGCGGCCGCCGTAGATCGGCAGCGTCCAGGGTCTGCCGGGGTCTGCCTCGAAGACTTCGGCCGCGGCGTAGAGGTCATTGACGGAGCCGAAGACCTTGTCGATCGAGTCGGCGATACCCGCCGCGTACTCGTCGGGATGGTTGTCCCAAGCCTCGGCCATGAACGCCGCGAGCCACGTGTGGTCGTCTCGGATCCCGGATTCCGCGACGGCGCGAAGGTGCAGGTGGATGCTCACCGCGACGAGTCCCCCAGCTCGGCGGCCCGCCGGTCGGGCCGAAGGGGCAGAACCTACTCGACGGCTCTGACAGCGGGACAGCCTGTCGCGCCCCCCCGCCCCCGGGCCGCGACGGCTCGCCGCTACGGCATACTGACGCCTCACCACTGCAACAAATTGTTTAAGGAGGGGCAGTTGGCAGCCAGTTTCAGGACAGTCACCGAGGTGGGAGCGTCTCACCTCGCCCAGGCGGAGGCCCTGGGGCGTGCCTTCCAGGAGGCGATCGCACCCGCCACCGTCAACTACGACTTCGGTCACATCCGCGACGCCGCCGCCATGCTTCCCGACAGCGACATCGTCAAGATGGTCCGTGGTTGGGGGCTCCAGGAGGAGGCGCCGATCCTGGTGATGGCGCTCTCCCTCAAGGAAGCGGTCCGCCAGGCACTCCCGCCCGAGTCGGCTCAGGCGTCGTTCTGGGACACCGTCGAGCGCGACCTGATGGACGCCTTCACCGGTCTCGCGGAGCAGGAGGGCGAACCGGGGCTCGCTTACTACGAGGAGGGCCCGGACCACACGAGCTACTACCGCGATCTGTTCTTCGCGCTTCAGGACGAGGAAGCCGGCGAGTACCTGTACGCCGTTGCCTTCTGCGCCGACGTCACCGTCGGCTTGAGCAAGTCCCGCGTGGGGGCGCTGGGCCTCACCGACACCGCACCGTTCGCGGTCCGGCTCAACGCGATCGTCGTACGCCAGAAGCTCGCGATCGTGGCCTGATCCTCCGGGCGTCGCCCGCCACATCCCGCCGGGTCCGCCCGCCGGGTCCGCCTGCCGGGTCCGCCTGCCGGGTCCGCCTGCCGGGTCCGCCTGTCGGGTCCGCCTGTCGGGTCCGCCTGTCGGGTCCGCCCGTCGGGTTCGCGAGGCGCGTCCGCCCCGCGTAGGCCCTGCGGCCGATCCCCGCAGGTCGCGGACGCGACCGGTCACGGCCCGCCGTCCCGGGCCGCGAAGGCGCGGTGCGGCGCTCAGTTCATCGGTGAGGGGTGTATGCGGTTGCCGCCCCGGACGTCCGCGATCACTCCTGCGGCCGAACCCACGTACGGGCGAGTTCCGCCACCCACGGAGCCGCCTCGTCGGGAGCGGGCGGGGGCGCGCCGACGACGACGAGTTCGGTGATGCCCGCCGCACTCAGTGCGGGCAGGTGCTCCGGACTGCCGTCGCTCAGCGCCACGGCGACCGTGAGCTCGTCGAAGTCACGGCCATGGCGGGCGCACTCGTCGGCGAGGACGGCGACGCGCGCCGGGACGTCGGCCGCCGCGACGTTGAAGCCGTACCAGCCGTCGGCGAGCGTGACGGCGCGGCGCAGGGCGGCGTCGGTGTTCCCGCCGAACACGACCGGGAGCCGGCCGCCGCGCAACGGCTTGGGGTTGACCCGGATCGCATCGAAGCGGGTGAACTCCCCCGTGAAGGAAGCCGGGTCGTCGGCCCAGAGGGTACGCATCGCGGTCAGGTACTCCTCGGTGCGCCGTCCGCGCCTGTGGAAGGGGACTTGGAGCGCCGCGAACTCCTCGGCCGACCAGCCGACCCCGACACCGAGGGTGAACCGTCCGGCGGAGAGAACGTCGAGTGTGGCGGCCTGTTTGGCGATCACGACGGGGTTGTGCTCGGGCAGCAGAAGCACGCCGGTGGCGAGCTCGATGCGGTCGGTGACCGCTGCCGCGAAGCTCAGGGCGAGCAGCGGGTCGAGCCAGTCGGCGTCCGCGGGCACGGCGATACGGCCGTCCGCGGAGTACGGGTAGCGGGAGGCCGGCGAGTCCACCAGGACCACGTGCTCGCCGCACCAGAGTCTCGCGAAGCCCTGCGCCTCCGCGGCCGTGGCCACCGCCCGGATGATGTCGGGACGGGCGCCGTCACCGATACCGAGCGCGTGCAACCCCACTCGCACACTCCACCTCCTGACAGTCGGCCCGGACGTGCGTGGCGCGACGCTGTTTCCAACGACCATTGATCGCGCGAGTCACGGCGTTGTACGTTGTGGATCAACTCGTCGGACGCATGACGTAAGCGCCGGCAAATGGCGCGTAACGGGCCTGTGGCCCGCAGGGGACTTCGAGTTCGGGCGAGCCCGACCGGAACTGTGACCTCCACCACGGCGAACATGATCTATTCCTGGTGAGATCGCCGGATGCTCGGTCTTCTCCTCCGTCTCCTGCCGTTCTGGGTCCGCGAGCCCCTGCTCATCGTGCTCGGGTCCGTTCTCGGCGTACGCCTCACGTACCTCGCCGTCCGCGATCACAACCTGGCCGCGGCCGGCTTCGGCGTGGTGTTCCTCGTGTTCACCGCCATACGCGTGTACGTGGTGGTCCGGGCCCTGCGCGCACGCCGGAACCCGAGTCCGGCGGCCGCTGCCGACGCGGTGGCGGTCGATCCGGCCGCCCAGGCCCCGGCACAGGCACCCGCCCTGACGCAGATGCAGATGCAGATGCAGACGCAGGCCCCGGCGCATGCCCCGGCTCAGACCCAGGTCGGAGCTGCGGCGCATCCCGGTCCGCAGGCCCCGGAGAAGGAGCCCAACGCATGGGGCCAGGCCGCCGCGGCCGTGGCCGTGTTCGGGGCGCTGGCCGCCACCGTGTGGCTGGGCCCACGCCTGCTGCCGTCCGACGACAGCACGCCGCAGGCCGCCTCGTGCTCGGACGGGGAGCACGAGAAGCTGCCGAGGGCCTACAAGGAGACTCCCCGGGCGGTGACCGGTGACGAGCTGTGCGAGGCGCTCAACCGGCCCGACCTGGCCCAGCTCCTGGGGACGCCTGACGAGACCGCGACCACGGCCTCCGGCAGCAGCAACACCGCTGCCCTGACCGATGGGAAGGTCGCCGAGCCGGAGGCCGAGATCTCGTTCGACACGTACACCGTGAACCTCTCGGCCACGTACAACAAGCTGTCGACCGGCCAGTACGCGAAGCTCCTGAAGATCGGGGCCGAGAAGGACGTCAAGACGCTCACGGTGCTCGGCCGGCCCGCGGTGTTCTCCTCGGACCACACCATGAAGTTCGAGATCGATCTCGGAAGTGGCGGATCCGGTGGCCCGGTCGAACAGGGCCCCCTGGCCAGAACGCTGTCCGTGGCCCTCGACGAGAAGGACCGGGGCGGTTCCTACGACCTCACCGTGTGGAGCCGGTCAGGAGCCCTCCCGGACGACAGCGTCCTCGTCGGCATAGCGGAGAAGGTTCTTCCGACGATCCCCGAACGGACCGCCCGATGAGACGCCGAGGGCTTTTTGGCCGTGAAAAGCCTTGGAGCCGAGGCCACTCGGAGCAAGGCTCCCACCGGGTGGTGCGGCCAGACGGCCCAGGTGTGAGCAGCGGTCCTGCCGGGCGACCTATTTGCATAGAACGAGAAAATAGGTCAGAGGGTTGATATCTAAAGCGTCGCGGTTGTTTTCGCGCACAAGTGGGAGATTCGGGTTCGCCGTGTGGCGTCGGCCACGGGCGAAGGTGTGGACCCTGGCCGGTGTGACGGCGCTCGGATTCCTCATCGCGCTGGAGTTCATGGCACGCCACTACTCCCAGCCGGGGCCGATCACCAGCCAGCTGCGAGAGGTGATATTCGCTCCCAAGCCGGGGCCGATGTACGGCGGTCTGGCGTTGACGATGGTGGTGCTCACCTGGCGGCAGCGGTTCATCGCGGCCGGTGTCGCGATCGGAATCGACGCCGTTCTCGTGCTGCTGCGGTGGGCGGTCCACGCGGAGATGGCCGACGGCCATTCCTTCGGCAACGGCGCGCTGTGGGTGATGTTGGGCTGTGCCGTCATCGCTGTCACGCGCCGTACCGGCCAGGAGCGCGTCCTGCTGCTGAAGGGCGCCGGACTGGGACTGCTGCTGGTGACCGGCCGGAAAATCGGCGATACCTGGCTGCTCATCACGTCGAAGGCCCGCCCGCAGGTGCTCGACCAGTACGTGGCGACGGTCGATCACGCGCTGGGTAATCCGTCATGGGTGGCGGGCCGGATTCTCGGGGCGACCGACCCGATCGGCCCTCATGTCCTCCACTTGGTCTACGCCCAGCTCGCGGTGGCCGCGGTCGTCGTCGCGCTGTACCAGCTGCGCAACGTGGCCGTCGAGCGCCGGTTCCCGCGCCACCACCTGGTGCGCACCTTCCTGGTGATCGGCCTTCTCGGACCGGCCATCTACATGATCTTCCCGATGGTGGGTCCGGTCTTCGCCTACGGCCCGGGCGCCTCCGGCACCGGCGGCGTGCAATGGGCGGCGGCCAACCTGTGGCCCCACACGCCGCCGCCGCTCACCACCCCGCACCCGATGCCGTACGACGAGATCACCCCGCGGAACTGCATGCCCAGCCTGCACACCGCATGGGCTACGGCGATCTTCATCCACACCCGTAAGGGTCCGCGCCTTCTTCGATACGGGGGCACGTTCTGGCTGATCGCCACACTCGGCGCGACGCTGGGCTTCGGCTATCACTACGGCGCGGATCTCGTCGCCGGCGTGGTGTTCGCGCTCACCATCGAGGCAGCGCTGCGTTCACACGACCGTGGCTGGGACCGGCTGGGAATCCAGCTGGTCGGCTACGGCGCCACGATCTTCGCCGCGCTCCTGGTGTCGTACCGCTGTCTGCCGATGAAGATGGCCGAACATCCCGGGGTGTTCGGGCCACTTCTCATTCTGGCGATGACCTCAGTGATCTACGGCTACCTACGAGCCGCCAAACTGTGGGAGCCGGAGGCGTCGAGAGTGATCACCGGCAGCGCGGGCCCGGCGCGTGAGGGGATGGCCCGGACAGGGTGAGTACGCCATCGGCCCCTCTGCGCACCCGTTCGTTGGGCGGCCCCCCCGACGGTCCCGCACGCAGGTGGTCGGAGCCGGTCAGGTGACGGGCATCGGCCGGGTCCCGGGCGGGTGCAGGCGGTCGGTGAGGAAGGCGAGGATCTCGTCGCGGGCGCGGACCGTCGGATGGCCGGCCTCGTCGACGAGATGGGCGGTGACGACGCTGTGCGGGGTGCCGACCACGTCGGCGAAGAAAGGCGGCGGGGCCGGGTTGGCGGCGCTGTCCGGGAGGACGCGCCCGTCGAAGGCGTCGCCGAGCAGCGCGCGGTAGGCGGCGAAGCGCTGCCCGGTGCACCAGCGGTCGCCCTCGAAGCGGTAGGCGAGGACGGTGAGTCCGTCGCGGTCGAGCCGATCGCGCACCGCGCGCGCGTCCGCCGCGTCGAGTTCGAGACCGCCGGGGTCGTCGAGCGGCAGCGACGGGTGGTTGACCACGGGGGCGATCACCGCCGGCTCCAGGGCCATCGTGAGAGCGAAGTTGCCCGTGAAGCACAGGCCGATCGCGCCCACCCCCGGCCCGCCGCAGGCGGTGTGGGCCTGCCGCGCCAGGCCGCGCAGCCAGCGTGTCACCGGGCTGGTGCCGCCTCCGGCGAAAGCGCGGAACTCCGCGCTGACACAGGCGCGGCGGACGACCTCCCGGCCACCCTCGACCGTGGGGAAGGCGCCGTCCGTCCCGAACAGGGAGGGCACATGGACGGTGAAGCCCGCGTCCCGCACCCAGCGTGCGAGCCGCAGGACGTCGGGACTGATGCCCGGCATCTCGGGCAGCACCACGACCGCGGGCCCGGCCCCGGCCACGTAGACCGTCTTCTCCACCCCCTCAACGGCCACGTTCCGGCGGGTGAAGTCGGTGATCGGATCGTCGTCGCTCATGGGGCCAGCCTGTCCCGGCGCCGGCCGTCGGGTGAGGGGCCGGATCGCCAAGCCCAGGGGTAATCTCGCCACACGCGGGGGAGGCGAGCGGTATGCCGTCGGTTCCTCGGAGCCGGACACCAGGGGGTACCAAGCGATGGCGGAGACGAGGCGGCAGACGGAGGACGGGGCGGTTCCGGCCGCCGGACCGGGTGCGCTGAGGGTCGGGGTGCTGGCGTACCCGGACTGCTTCGCGTCCGAAGTGTTCGGCATCCCCGACCTGTTGACGATGGCCGGACATGTCGCCGGACCGGACGCGCCCGGCTACCGGGTGTCGGTCGTCTCGCCCCGCCGCCGGGTCACCGCCTCGGGCGGCGTGAGCCTGGACGTACGTCCTCTGCGCGAGGTCGACGTCCTCGTGGTCCCCGGCTTCGAACTGCACCCGGGCACGGATCTCGACGCGTGGCTCGCCCGGCTGGCCCCCGAGGTCGCGGCGATCCGTGCGCAGGCCGCCGCCGGCACCGCTGTCGTCTCCCTCTGCGTCGGCGCGTTCCTGCTCGCCGCGGCCGGGCTCCTCGACCGGCGGCGGGCCACCACGTCCTGGCTGTACGCCGGCGAACTGGCCAGACGCTGCCCGGGCGCAGACGTGCGGCCCGAGCACCTCGTCGTCACCGACACGGGAGTGACGACCACGGCCGCATTCAGCGCCATGTACGACTTCGCGCTGGACCTGATCCGCCGACACGACGGCGCCCGGGTGGCCCGCGCCACCGCACGGCTGGCGCTCGTCGACGACGCGCGGACCTCCCAGACCCCGTACGTCGACCCGCAACTCCTGCCGCAACCCGGCCTGGAGTTCTCCCAGCGGGTCATGCGACGGCTCGACCAGAACCTCGCCGAGCGGTACGACCTCGCCGCGCTCGCAAACGCCTTCCGGGTCAGCACCCGCACACTGCTGCGCCGCTTCGCCGAGGAGACCGGACACAGCCCGCTGACCCATCTGCAGGCCTCGCGGGTCCGCCGCGCCCGCCACCTGCTGGAGACCACCGACCGCACCGTCGCCGCCGTCGCGGCGGCCGTCGGCTACCAGGACCCCGGCACCTTCGCCGCGCTCTTCGCCCGCCACACCGGCCACCGCCCGAGCGCCTACCGGGCCGCCTTCCGCCGTACGGCCCCGGAGTCGGCCCCGGACGGCCGAACACCTGAGTGCCTTTGACGCGCCATGTGGCCGCGCCGAGTCGGCAGGGGTTGCCATGCCCGGGTCGGTGTGAGGCAGATCACGGGGTGCTCGTCGCATCCCTTTGCGTCCTCCTCGAGTCCGATCAGCGAACGGTCTTGTTAAAGGGGAAACAAAGATGAGCAATCGCATTCTTCTGACCACGGCAGCCCTGTGTGTGACGGCGGCGCTGTCGCTCACCGCGTGCGGAGACGACAAGGGCGACGCCAAGGCGGCAGGAGACGCCACCTCCGCAACGCCGTCGCCCACGCAGTCGCCCGACCCGTTCAAGGGACTGACTCCTGATCAGATCTCCGAGAAGGCCCGCGTGGCCATGACGAAGCTGGACTCATTCAAGGTCAAGGGCGGCATGACCACCGACGGTGAGCACATGACCTTCGATTTCGCCGTCGCCGCGAAGGGCAACTGCCACGGGAGCTTCACCACCGGGGGTGCGTCCGCCGAGATCCGTGAGGTCGGCGGCACGACGTACATGAAGGGCGACGAGAAGTTCTGGCAGCAGATGGGCAAGGAGGACGGCTCGTCGTCCAAGGAGACGGACGCCCTTGCCGAGATGTTCAAGGGACGCTGGTTCAAGATGCCGGCGGAGGATGCGAAGTCGGACGACAAGTTCCCCTTCTGCGACATCGGCACGATGTTCGAGAAGGACGAGAAGGAAAGCCACCTCACCCGGGGAGCGGACACCGAGGTCAACGGCACGCCCGCCGCGACGCTCAAGGGCAAGGACGGCGCCGCGACGCAGACCCTTCTCATATCCGCCAAGGGGGAGCCCTACGCGCTCAGGCTGACAGCCGAGGGCGGCAAGGAACCCGGTTCCTTCGATTTCTCGGCGTTCAACGAGCCTGTGACCGTCACGCCCCCGCCGGCCGGCGAGGTCATCGACCCGGACAAGCTCAAGGGCTGACACCCGGCCCGGAAACCGGACGACGTGCGGCCGGGCGGGAGCAGTTCCCCTCGGCCGGTTCCACGCAACACTGCAGGAGTATTCCCCGTGAACGGAAAGCGCCGTCGCTGACCGTGATCGCGGCACCGGCGCCCATGTAGGGCCTGAAGATCGTCCTTCCGCTGGTGAGCCGCAAGGACCGCAACGCGACAGCGGTCGCCGTGCCCCTGGCGGGCTGACCGCCGGAGCTAGGCCGCGCAGAACTCGTTGCCCTCCGGGTCCCGCATCGTCCACCAGTGTCCGGCCGGTCCCTTGTCGAACTCACGGACGCGGGTTGCCCCCAGCTCTTCCAGCCGGGTCACCAGTTTGTCGAGGCCGCCAGGCTCGCTGTGGACGTCGAGGTGCAAGCGGTTCTTGCCCGCCTTGGCCTCGGGCACGTCCTGGAAGAGCAGTCGCCGGCCGCGGCCGACGCCGCTGGTCCGGTCGAACGGGTCGTCGGGGTGGCGGATCGCGGCATGGCCGCGGAAGGTCTTGCGGCCGCGATGGTCGGCGACCGCCTCCTCTTCGATGTGGCCGGCGGCAAGCAGCTGTTCGATCAGAGCGCTGGGGTCCTCCACCTCGTACCCCAGGGCCGCCGCCCAGAAGTCCGCGAGGGCGGCCGCGTTCGCGCTGTCGATGACCAGCTTCCAACTCAATGCCATGCAGCCATTCCTAGCGGCTGTATGAACGCCGCCGCAAGCAAGCGGCCGGACACCGCACTCGCCCCGCCACCGCGGGACTCACCGGCCGAACTGTCACGGCAGGTCGACGGCGTTGACGGACAGGCCGTTGTCGACGGTGTAGTACGGCCGTACCCGGGCGCGCCCGCGCGGGGTGTCCTCGAACACGGTCACCGGGTACACGTACACGTTCTTACGGTCCTTGACGTCGCCGAACCAGCCACCGACCCGGACCGGTTCGGCCCGGTCGGCGATGCGCACCCACAGGTCCCACAGGTCCTGCTCCCGGCGGTGGAGGCGAGCGACGGCCGCGCAGGCCACGTGCGCGTGCAGCGAACCGTCCTCGTCACGATGCCAGGACAGCTCCAGGGCATCGGCGTCGGCCCGGTCGCGCAGTCGCAACTCGAAGCCCTCGGCGTCGGCCGCGGTCCCGAACAACCGCACCACCACACCGATTTCCTGGTTGTCGGCGTAGATGTCGACACGCTGGACCTCCGCGTGCACGTCGGCTTCGCGGGCGGTCAGCGCGATGAACCCGTCCACCGTCTCGTACGGCAGCAGCGCTCGGACCGGGGACTGCCGTGCATCGGGCCGGAAGGCCGTCAGGCCGCGCAGATCGAGCAGGTCGCTGCGCAGGCGCTTGCGCGGCCCGTCCGCCGGATCGACCCACAGGTCCCACACCGCGTTCCCCAGCGGCAGCGTGCGATCGACGGGGGCCCAGGCCCGGCCACGGTCGTCGCGGACGAGCGGGACGCGCAGCGTCGTGCGCTCCTCGTCGCGTCGGATCAGCAGCATCTCCCCCTCGTCGACCGGGGCGGCTGACGCCAGCACGACGCGCAGCGAGCCGTCCGCGTCGGCGTGGAAGGATCCGCTCATCGGCGCCGTGACCGGCGGCGACGCGGGCTCCGCCGTGCGGGGCGCCTCCGCCCGGCCGGCGCGGGGCCGCAGCAGGCGGCTCAGGAACGAGCCGCGCGTCGTCGACCCGGTGGAGTCGCGGGCGCCGAGTTCGCGGAACAGCTCCTCATAGCGCAGGGCGATCACGGCGGGGTCGAACCGCTCGGCGCTGCGGCGGGCCGCAGCACCCATCGCGGCCCGCTCGTTGTCGTCGTCGATCAGCCGCAGCAGACCCTGGGCGATGGAGTCGACGTCTCCCGGGGTGACCAGGAGGCCGTCCTCGCCGTCGCGGATGATCTCGCGCGGGCCGAGCGGGCAGTCGGTGCTCACCACCGGGACACCGCAGCGCATCGCCTCGACGATGGTCATGCCGAAGGACTCGCTGTCCGAAGTCACCGCCGCGATCGAACCCTTGACCCACTCGGCCTCGATGGGCGAGACCAGGCCCATCAGGTGGACCTGGTTGTACAGGCCGAGGTCGTTGATCAGGGCGCGCAGCTTGCCGCGCTGGCTGCCGTCGCCGTAGATCCGCAGCTGCCAGTCGGGGTGGTTCGCGGCGACCTTGCCGAAAGCCCGCACGAGCAGGTCGTACCGCTTGATGACCGCGAGCCGCCCGGCGGCGACGACCGTCTTGACCGTGGGGTCGGCCGCGGGCAACGAGGGTGCCGGAATGCTGTTGGGTATGGAGGCGACGCGCAGACCAGGAATGGCCATGTGCCTCCGGTAGTTCTCCGCGTCGGCCTCGGACACCGTGACGAGGGCGTCCAGGCGCGTATAACTCTCCTTCAGGTCCGGCAGCAGCGCCTCGGGGTGCGACTCGAGTGTGATGTGCTCCTGGCCGATGCCCAGGGTGCGTTTGCCGGCGAACCGCGCGACGTACACATTCAGGCCGGGCCGTGTCCCGATGAGCACGTCCGGGGGGTTCTGGCGGAAGTAGTCGGCGGCCCGCTCGTCGGTCATGGTGCTGTACTGGTGGTAGCGGGTCTCGGCCGCGGGGAAGATCAGGGCCGGCTCGTTCCGCTGCGCCTCGGGGACCTGCCGCGTGTCGATCAGGCTGGTGACCTTGACCCGCGGATCGATCGCGAACAGCGGCGCGTCCTTCGGCTGGAACACCGAGACGATTTCCACCTGGTGACGTTCCGACAGTGCCGACGCCAAGTTGATCGTTGTCCGGTTTGTCCCACCCAGGCCAAAGACGTCATGGATGAGGAACGAAATCTTCACGCGGCTCTCCCCGTTCGGGTCATGGACCCTTCAGTCGCTGTAACGCACAGGATACCTACTGGTAGGACCCACCTTGTTCACAGTTCCTGCGCTATTCACGGGCAGTCACGAGGCGGCCAGGCCTCCGGCGCAGAGCGCGTCGTCGATCAGTGCGCCGTCGTACAGCGTTCCGGACGACCAGGTCACCGCAACCGTCGACGTCGGTCCTTGGATGAAGCAGAAGACCGCCGCGGTACTGGCGCACCGCACCGAGGTGGAGCGGGGAGCCCTGCCGGGGGTGATCGCCGGCCTTCCGCCGGATGTACGGGAGCGGCTGTTCGCCACCGAGTGGTTCATCCGGCACACCCCCGTCACCGCGGCACCGGCCCAGACGGAACTGACCGCCTGACCTCACAGTCCGGTCAGGCGCAGGCTGCCATGACACCCCAAGCCGTCGACGCACGGCCTCCGTTCTCGCCTGCGCAGCCCTGCGCGTCAGTCCTGGTCCGACTCGGACAGGGCCTCGGTGATCAAGCGGGTGGCGAAGTCGTGGTCGCCGGTGATCCGGTTGATGTGTTCCGCGAGCAGGACGGCCGTGGCTTCCAGGGGGTTCATCTCGGCCTCGGTCCACTGTCCATGCTGCGCGCGCCACAGGCTGGGGCTCAGCCCGGTGCCCGCGGCGACGAGGAGTCCGGCCATGGTGGGGATGACCTCGGGACGGAAGGTCCTGTGCATCATGCGCATGCTGGCCACGAGGGCCGGCACCACGTACTCGATGACGTCCTTGCCGTGCTCCTCGCAGGCCATCCGCAGCCACTTCATGAGCATGTAGATGAGCGTGCACGTGCCGGTCAGCAGCTCATCGATTCCCTCGGGGCCCAAGGACGCGGCGAACTGCTCGATCATCTGCTGCTGCACGGGGTCGATCCCGGACTTGCTGTCGTAGACGGCCTTGAGCCGGGAGTCGATCATCATGAGCGCTGCGCCAACATCGCCGACGGGAGCGTACTCGGGGTCACAGGGCGATGGCACAGGGCTCCTCCTCGAACGACCGCAGCGGGCTGTGGTGCATGTCCGTACGGTAGACCGCTCTCCGGGCGCCAGCCGGGCGAATCCCGGCGCAGGGCCTTCGACGGCGCCCTTCACGATCCCTCGAGCACCGCCCGCTCCCGGACCGGCCTCGCTTCGTCGGTACGGTCGCCGACGAAGCGGAGGGCATCGGGGGTGGGCCCGCGAGGCTCAGAGCATCAGCAGCAGCCGCGTGTGGGGGACGAGCTTCCGGTTCACGCTGGTGCTCTGGACGAATATCGTGAAGTCGTCGTTGTGGTCGGGCTTGACGCGAATCTCGACGTTCGGCAGGCCGAGCAGAGCCCGCGCCTCGGGGCCCGAGTACACCCGGTCCGTCTTCTTCTCCAGAACCGCGATCTGCTTCTGCGCCTGGATCTTCTCCGACTTGCTCAGCTGGTAGAACGCCCCGCCGGTACGGTAGGTGTGCCCGCATTCGACGACCCAGTCCCGGATCGCCGCGTCACGAGCCACCGGTATCAGCCGGTACTTCGACGGAGGCACCGGCGTGAGGCCGGCCGCCTTGATGGTGTCCTTGTTGACCGCCTCGGCACCTGTGGAGAACACCGCCCGTGATCCCCGGATGCCCTGGGTGCGGCCCACCATGAACTTCTCGGTGGCCTGCCGGATGACCTGCCCGGCCTCCTCCAGGCCCTGTGTGCTCGTGGCGTCCCAGATGGCGATGTTGTCCTTCGGGAAACCGCACTGCATGGCCTCCCGCTTGCCCATCTGGTCCGGCACGAGAACGGCCAGCGTCCAGTTGTCCTGCTGCGTCTCGATCATCTCGGCCACGGCCTTGACCAGCGCACGCGGTTGCCTGGCGGGTGCGTCCGGGCAGCGGTGACTCGCGTTCTCCTGCCCGTCCGTGAGCACGAACGTCAGGAAGCTGTGGTCTCCGTACAGTTGGGCCGTCTGCGCCAGCTCCCGCTGCGACTTCAGTGCCGCCGCCAGCAGAGCCGTCATTCCACCGACCCGGTAGAGCTGCTTCAGCGAGGGCATCCGCAGCACGTCCTTGTCGTAGATGACGCAGTCCACCTTGTCCGCGAACACGTACACCGTGACCCGGGTTTCCTGGTCCAGCTCCCTCGACCGGCGGGCGAGGTACGCGATCTGCTGGTCGGCGACCTCGACGACCTTGCTGCTCAGGTGCGACATGGACGAACTGGCGTCCAGCACGAGAGCAACGTGATTGATGTAGTTCTGACTTCCGGACATGGCAGCTCCCCCTCGTTCCGAACCGACCCTCCTACCGTCTCACGCACCACTGACAATCGATCTTGGCTCCCAGCCCGGACGCGGCACGAGACCCCGGGCGCCGTCAACAAGCGGCCCGGATCAGTCGTCCTCAGGCGTTACGCCCTCCAGCAGATAAGCAGGATGGTATTCGTAGATCCTTTCATCCGCATATGTGAAATTTATCTGGTTGGAGTCGTACACCCGGAAGGGCCCCAGGCATTTCAGGTCGACTTGAAGCCTGACCGGAAAGGTCAATCCTTCCAGTCGGTCCGCATCCGGGCCATTCACGAAGCAGTAGTCGAGGGATTTGTAATCCCAGCTGGGGTGAGCGATCCGGCACTTGAGTGAATCGTGTGCGCGGACGTCTGGGAGTTGCTCTTCCTCGTCTGCGCTCGCCTCGCTGACGTGGCGCACAATGAAGGTGCCCTTCTTGGTGTCGCCCTTGTATTTTCTGGCCCGGAGCTGCGTATTCCTGAGCCATTTGACGAGGTCTTCGTCCTTGTCCGTGTCCCGGTGCGTGGACCAGGACTTCACCAATCGTGCACACTCGTCCGCATAGTCTATGTTCTGCGGATTGTTCAGTCCTGCGCTGCCGGCGAGGAAGTCGATGAGGTTGCGCAGCTGCTCCGGATCGTCCAGCTCCAGTGCCTGCAGGTGATTGAGCGGGGTGGGAAGGCTGGAGCGTTTCATGCCACCGGCGCAGCACGGTATGACGTGCTTGCCGGCCACCCATGCCCCACCGCTCTCGAAGCTCACCCACGGACTGGTGACGCTTTGCGGAGTTGCAATCACCAGCGCCGCCGCACATCGTTGCAGGCTCTGAATGATGCTGTCTCGCCATGGTTCCCCCGGCACGACCGCCCTGTTGGAGGAATTGAATATTTCTACTCCGCCAAGGAGTGCCCTTTGTATGAGCTCCTCCAGGGCCGTCGAAATGAGCCCGTCGTCATGAACGTGACTCATGAAGATCAGAGGTTTGGGCAACTGGACCACTCCAGAGGAGGCCGTTCCGCTTCGTCGCTGCGGCTGCGTATTCTAGCCGGTATTCAGGAGCTCCATAAGAGGAATCTCGCTGCCGGCCTCGCTGCCGGCCGTCGAGCTCGACGGGGTCGCTCCTCGGCCGTTCGCCCGGGTCGGCGCCCGAGTCCGGCTCGGCGGCGCCCGAGCCCGGACCGGATCGCTCGGCGCACTCGCCGTCGTGCCGGTCAACCACGGTCGGCGAAGGTGTCCTACGGTCCAATTTTGGCCCACCTGGCCGCGAAGCCCCAGGTCAGTGGCGTGCAGCGGTTGCTCCGTTCCGGATCTGTGCCGACGGCCACAGCAAACCGGATTCACGTAGGCTCATACTGAGCTATGACAAAGCCTGCTGCGCCGAAGCGTCATCTGCCCACCAGCCCCTTCAAAGCCCCGGTCACACCGGCTCCCAAGCACTTCGCCGTGGGGGACCAGGTCACACACGACATGTACGGCCTCGGCCGAGTGATCGGCATGGAGGACGGGGTCGCGGCGCTCGTGGACTTCGGCTCGTCGCAAATGCGGATCTTGAGCCCGTACGCCAAGATGACCAAGCTGTAGGACCGCTGTGCCCGGTCACGGCACACCAGGCCCCTCCAGGGACCTGCAACGAAAGAGAGCCCTCTCATCGACCTGACGTCGCTGTTCTCCGCGCCGGAAGCGCAACCCCGCTGCTCCTCCGCAGCATCGCCGCCTCCGACGACCAACCCCTTCCAGGCCCCCGTCTTCGGGGAGGACGAGACCGTGCCCGCCGAGGACGCGGACGCGAAGGCGCCCGCCTCGGGCATACGTGCGGCGCGGGCCAAGGCCGCTTAGCCTCACCACTGGCGGTGGCTCCGGCACCCTCACGGCCGGCCCTCTCCCGTGCCGGGTGCGGAGTGCGGCCGGGGATCTCGATGCCGCACCGATCCACCTTGCGGTAGACGCCGGAGCGGCTCATCCCGAGCCGCTCCGCGGCCTGCGCCCCCTCGTCGCGTTCGAGTTCCTGCACGCGGCTCGGGCGCCGGACGGCGCCGGTGAAGATCTCGGCCGAGAGGTGACGGGCGTCGATCACCTCGATGCTCGGTGCGGGATGCCGCGTCGACGGGTGAGCGCGCGCTCGGCGGCGGACGTGAAGGCGAGCGCGTGTCCGCGGTGCTGCAGCGCGAAGTGGCGGGCGAGCGGCGGGACGTCGTCCGGACGTCCCCTCGTCCGGCCGGCGCACCCGCCTGAACCGGCGTGCCGGCTCGGCGGCCGTCCACCCCGGCAGAGCGTCCACCCCGGCAGCGTGTCCACCCCGGCAGAGCGTCCACCCCCGAGACGATGACGCAGGTGCTGTCCTTACCGAGCCCGGGAGCCCCCAGCGTCAGCCGGCCCGGTGTGTCGCCCGGTGCGTCGCCCGGGGCGGGCGGCCGGGCACTCAGCACCCGCTCGCGCGGCTCCGACTGCCGACGGGCGATTGAGAGCAGTGAGGTCGTGTCCACGGCGCCGCTGAACACGGGCCGCATGTCCTCGGGCGACAGACCGTAGTGCTCACTGCGCTGCCACAACGCGCGCAGCCTCGGCGCCGGCGCCGCCACCTCCCGGCCCGGCACGCCGGCGACCCCATCTGACAGTGGCTCGGGGATGTCTGTCCGATCTCCGGGACGCGACCTTGCGCCTGCCCCGAGCACGCTGCCCGGCGCCTGAGGAGGCGTCGCCGGTGCAGGTGTCTCAAAGTGAGACGTGGAGTACCTGCCCGGCACCCCCAGCGCTTCCTACGGTCCCTTTACAACGAGCCGAGAGCCGCCACGAGCCATGGAGGGACGCTCATGTATCGCAAGGACGGCGAGAGCTACTTCATCGTGGACGCCCACATCGCGCTGTGGGACGCCCGTCCGGAGAACCAGCTCAACGTGCACGGGAAGCAGTTCATCGACTGTTTCTACGACTACCACCGCAACCTCAGCCCGGAGTCGGAGGTGTGGCCCTACGAGGAGTACCTGTACTACGGCGGCGAGCGCCTGATGAAGGACCTGTTCACCGACGGGTACGTCGATCACGCCATCTTCCAGCCGGCCCACCTCGGTGCCTTCTACCGCACCGGCTTCGGGCAGACGGAGGAGGCGTTCGCGCTCACCCGTCAGCACCCCGACAAGCTGACCTACAACCACTGCTGGGACCCCCGCTTCGAGCAGAAGGGACTCGACCGGCTCCGCCGGGACGCCGAACGATTCCAGCTCAAGGGCGTCAAGCTGTACACGGCCGAGTGGCAGGGCGACTCGCGCGGCTACAAGCTGAGCGACCCGTGGGCCTACCGGTACCTGGAGGCGTGCCAGGAACTGGGCATCAAGAACATCCACGTCCACAAGGGCCCGACGATCCGGCCGCTGGACCGCGACGCGTTCGACGTCGCCGACGTCGACGCGGCGGCCTCGGACTTCACCGACCTGAACTTCGTCGTCGAGCACTGCGGACTGCCCCGGCTGGAGGACTTCTGCTGGATCGCGACCCAGGAGCCCAACGTCTACGCCGGTCTGGCCGTGGCCCTTCCGTTCATCCACACCCGCCCCCGCTACTGGGCGCAGATCATCGGCGAGCTGCTGTACTGGCTGGACGAGGACCGCATCCTGTTCGGCAGCGACTACGCCCTGTGGACGCCCCGGTGGCTGATCGAGCGGTTCGTCGACTTCCAGATACCCGAGGACATGCAGGGCGAGTTCCCGGCGCTCACCGTGGCACAGAAGAAGAAGATCCTGGGGCTGAACGCGGCGGCCCTGTACGACCTCCCGGTGCCCGCCGCGGCCGAGGCGCCGGCCACGACCGCGGGCACCCCCTCGGCAGCGGGCCCCGCGGGGGCCGCCTCCGTCGCCACGCAGCCCGGCGAGGTGTGAGGTGCCTGCCGACACGCTGGAGCAGCGGGCCCGGCGGGCGCTGGACGCCGTACGCGACCCCGAACTGGACGAACCCATCACCGACCTCGGTTTCGTCCGCTCCGTCGAGGCCGGCCCCGGACACCGGATCACGGTGCACCTGCGGCTTCCGACCTCCTTCTGCTCCCCGAACTTCGCCTACCTGATGGCCTCCGACGCCAAGGACGCCCTGGCCGCCCTGCCCGATGCCGGGGCGGTCACCGTCGTGCTCGACGACCACCACGACTCCGCGCTGATCAACCGTGGCCTGGCCGCCGACGCCGGATACCGGGGCACCTTCGGCGCGGAGGCGGACAAGGATCTTGAGGAGCTGCGGCTGACCTTCCGGCGCAAGGCCCACACCGCCGCGATGGAACGGGCCCTGACCGCGCTGCTGCTGCGGGATCCCGCGCTGACCGAGGAGGGGCTGGCCGACGTGGTCCTCGGCGACCTGCCCGACACGTCCGCGACCCGCGCGCTGCTGCGCCGGCGCGAGGCTCTCGGCCTCGGCACGGCACCGGCCGACGCCGCCCTCGTCGACGACGACGGGCGCCCCTGCCCCCGGGACGAGATCCCGCTGCGGCTGCGCTTCGCCCGATCGGTCCGGCGGTCGATCGACGGCAACGCGCACTTCTGTCGCGGCCTGCTGCGCACCCGCTATCCGGACGCCGCCCCCGACCAGTCCCCCCGGACCGAAGACACCACCCTCGTCCCGCACGGCAAGGAGCCACAGTGAAAGCTGTCCAGGTCGTCGGCTACGGCCGCAACCCCGAGATGACCGACGTACCGGTTCCCGCGGTCACCGGCCCGTACGACGTGATCGTCAAGATCGGCGGCGCGGGCGTGTGCCGGACCGATCTGCACATCCTCGAAGGGCAGTGGGCCGAGAAGTCGGGCGTGACGCTGCCCTACACGATCGGACACGAGAACGCGGGGTGGGTGCACGCGATCGGCAGCGCCGTCACCAACGTCGCCGAGGGCGACAAGGTGATCGTCCACCCCCTGATCACCTGCGGACTGTGCCGGGCGTGCCGATCGGGCGACGACGTGCACTGCGAACAGAGCGCCTTTCCCGGCATCGACACCGCGGGGGGCTACGCCGAGTACCTGAAGACGTCGGCCCGCAGCGTCGTACGCCTCGATGACTCCCTGGAGCCGTCGGACGTCGCGGCCCTCGCCGACGCCGGTCTGACCGCTTACCACGCCGCGGCCAAGGCCGCGCGCAGGCTGCGCCCGGGCGACCGGTGTGTCGTCATCGGCGCGGGAGGTCTCGGCCACATCGGCATCCAGGTGCTCAAGGCGCTCACCGCCGCCGAGCTCGTGGCCGTCGACCGCAACACCGACGCGGTGAAGCTGGCCGAGTCCATCGGTGCCGACCACGGTGTCGTCGCCGACGGGCGGCAGGTGGACGAAGTGCTCGAACTCACCGGTGGTCAGGGGGCCGAGGTCGTCGTCGACTTCGTCGGCGAGGGCGGTGCCACCCGGGACGGTGTGCGCATGCTGCGCCGGGCGGGCGACTACCACGTGGTCGGGTACGGCGAGAACATCGACGTGCCGACCATCGACATCATCTCGACCGAGATCAACTTCATCGGCAACCTCGTCGGTTCGTACAACGACCTGCGCGAGCTCATGGTGCTCGCCGCGCAGGACCGGGTCCGTCTGCACACGGTCAAGTATCCGCTCGACCGCTTCCAGGACGCGCTGGACGACCTCGACGCCGGCCGGGTGCGCGGACGCGCGATCCTCGTCCCTGACCAGCCGGAGGCGCACAGCCAGGAAAGTCGCGGAACTGACCACTGACGACACGGCACTCATCAAGGAGCTTCAGATGATCTTCATCACCGCGAAATTCCGCGTCAAGCCCGAGCACGCGGACCAATGGCCGGAGATCACCGCCGCCTTCACACAGGCGACGCGTGCCGAGCCCGGCTGTCTGTGGTTCGACTGGTCGCGCAGTGTCGACGATCCGGCCGAGTACGTTCTCGTCGAAGCCTTCCGCGATGACAAGGCGGGGGCCGCGCACGTGGGTTCCGAGCACTTCCGGACCGCCTGCGAGTCGCTTCCGGCCTTCCTCGGCGAGACGCCGCGCATCGTCAACACCACGATCCCGCAAGACGATTGGTCCCTTCTCGGAGAGATGACCGTCCCGGACCAGGAGTGATCGCTCGAAGGGCTGGGCTGCCGCCCCCCCGTCATGGCGTCGTTGACGGCGGGACGGGGGTGGCCGCCGGGGTCGGACCGGTCGTGGACGGTCCGGCGCGGACGACCGCCTGGTCTCCTCGTGGTCCGAACAGGTGCAGGATCTCCACGGCGCTCTCGTCCGCGGGGCCGAACCAGTGCGGCTCGCCGGTGTCGAACTCGGCCACTTCACCGGGCTGCAGCGTGAAGTCCCGCGCGCCGAGGATGAGGCGTAGCCGGCCGGCGAGGACGTAGAGCCACTCGTAGCCCTCGTGCGTCACCAGGTCCGGCGGGCGGGGTGCCAGTACCTGCTTGAACACCTGCACTCGGCCCGGGTACTGGGTCAGGGGTACCAGGACGCTCCCGCGCCCCCGGTGCACAGGCCGTAGATGGACCCGCGGGTCACCGCTGGCCGGCGCCGCCACCAGTTGGTCGAGTGCGACGCGGTGCGCCCGTGCCAGCGGAATGAGCAGGTCCAGGGTCGGGCGCCGCTTGCCCGACTCCACCCGGGACAGTGTGCTGACCGAGAGCCCGGTCGTGGCCGCCAGTGCCTCGAGCGTGAGGCCCCGATCCCGGCGCAGCCTGCGCAGCCGGGGGCCGATGCCGTCGAGGATCTGCTCCAGCTCCGCGTCCTCGGAATCTGTGTTCATGGCCCCAGTTTTGCAGTATTCGCAAAAACGGTGGGCTGCGGCCGTCGTCCGGTCCGAGCCTTGCCGGGCAATGATCCCGGACACCCGAGGTGGACCATGACCGTGACGACCGACCCTGTTCGACCCGTGCTGAGTACGCGCAGGCGCTGGACGGTGCTGGCCGTCTGTTGCCTGAGCATGTTCCTGGTGGGCCTCGACACCACCATCGTCAACGTGGGTCTGCCGGCCGTCGGGCGCGGCCTGGACGTCGGCACGCGCGGACTCGAATGGATCACGGACGCGTACACCCTCGTCCTGGCCGGACTGCTGATCTCCTCCGGTGCGCTGGCGGATCGCTTCGGACGCCGCCGGGTGTTCCAGTGCGGGCTGGCCGTGTTCGGCGCGGCCTCGCTGATCTGCGCGCTCGCTCCGTCGGCGGGCGTGCTCATCGCGGCCCGCGCCGTGCAGGGCATCGGCGCCTCGATGCTCAGCCCCGTGGCCCTCGCGATCGTGGTGAACGCGATGCCCGACCCGAAGGAGCGCGCGCAGGCGATCGGCATCTGGGCGTCGGTGTTCGGGCTGAGCATGGCCGCCGGCCCCGTCACGGGCGGCGCTCTGCTCGCGGGGCTCGGCTGGCGGTCCCTGTTCTGGATCAACGCCCCCGTCATCGCGGCCGCGCTGGTGCTCAGTGCGGTCTTCGTGCCGGAGTCCCGGGCGCAGCGGGCGCGGCGTCTCGACCTGCCCGGCCAGGTGCTGCTGACCGTGGTCATCGCGGTCGTGGTCGGCGTCCTCATCGAAGGGCCGCACATCGGCTGGACGTCGCCCGCGGCGCTGGCGGGATACGCCGGGGCCGTCGTGGCGACGGTCGGCTTCGTACGGGTCGAGGCCCGCCGGCGCGAGCCGCTGATGGATCTGCGGCTCTTCGGGCGTCCGGTGTTCAGCAGTGCCGTCCTGGGCGCGGTGGCGGTCTTCGTCGCCCTGAACGTGACACTGCTGCTGAACACCATGTACCTGCAGCACACGCGGGGATGGACGCCGCTGGCCGCCGGAGTGGCGACGCTGCCCATGACCGTCGGGGCGACCGTCTGCGCGCCCTGGTCCGGCCGCCTGGTCGGCCGTTCGGGACCGCGGCTTCCGCTGCTCCTGGCCGGCGGCTTCATCGCGGCCGGCGGGCTCTGCATGGTCCGGCTCACCCCGCACACCGGTCTGCGCCTGCTTCTGACCGCCTACGCGCTCATCGGGATCGGGTTCGGCTTCGCCAACGCCCCGATCACCAACACCGCGGTCAGCGGACTGCCCTCGGCCCGGGCCGGCGTGGCCGGGGCGATCACCTCCACGGCACGTCAGCTCGGCTCCGCCCTCGGCATCGCCCTCGCAGGCGGCCTGGTCACGGCCGCCGGCCCGACGGGGCTCGCCCACGCGTCCCGCCCGGGCTGGATGCTGGTCGCCGCGTGCGGAGTGTTCCTCTTCTTCGTCGCCCACGTGTCGCGGCCGAAGGAGGCCCTCGCCGGCCCCGCGGGCGGTCGAGTTGCGGCCCCGCGAGCGCGGTGAGCCGTACGAACGGTCTCCTCCGCCTGCGGCCCCCCTGCCCTCCTCAGCCACGCCCTCCCTGCGACCCCACGATCCCGGCCACGGGTGCCGTAGTACCCCGGTACCACCCGTTCGCCACTGTTCAGCCCCCGGTACCACCGGATCCGGCTGATCGCGGACTTAGCGTGGCGGAGGAGGCGTCAGGCGGTTCGGGCGCCGGAGTCCGGAAGAGAGAACGCGAATGATCGAGGCACAGCAGCTCACCAAGCGGTACGGGGAGAAGACGGCCGTCGACGGGCTGGACTTCACCGTGAAGCCGGGCACGGTGACCGGCTTCCTGGGGCCCAACGGGGCGGGCAAGTCCACGACGATGCGCATGATCGTCGGACTGGACGCGCCGACGCGTGGCTCCGTCTCGGTGAACGGCCACCGCTACGCCCGTCACCACGCCCCGCTCCAGGAGGTGGGCGCCCTGCTGGAGGCGAAGTCCGTACACCCGGGCCGCTCCGCCTATCACCACCTCAGGGCGCTCGCGCTGACCCACGGCATCCCGCGCCGCCGGGTGGACGAGGTCGTCGAGCTGGCCGGGCTCGGCAGCGTCGCGAAGAAGCGCGCCGGTGCCTTCTCGCTGGGCATGGGGCAGCGGCTCGGCATCGCCGCGGCGCTGCTCGGCGACCCGCAGACGGTGATGCTCGACGAGCCGGTCAACGGACTGGACCCCGAGGGCGTCCTGTGGATCCGCAACCTGCTGACCACCCTCGCGGCCGAGGGCCGTACGGTGTTCGTCTCCTCCCACCTGATGAGCGAGGTGGCACTGGTCGCGGACCACCTGATCATCGTCGGGCGTGGCCGGCTGCTGGCCGACACCACCGTGCGGGACCTGGTCCGCCAGGCGGGCGGCGACACCGTGAAGGTCGCGACGGACGACCCGGCGCGGTTGCGGGACGTCCTGGCCGGACCGGGCGTGGAGATCACCGGTCGCATCGGCTCCGAAGAGCTGCAGGTGACCGGGGTGGGCGCCCGCGAGATCGGGCTGAAGGCGGCCGAGCACGGAATCCCCCTGTTCGAGCTGACCCCGAAGGCGGTGTCGTTGGAGGAGGCATTCATGGAACTGACCCGAGACGCCGTGGAGTACCACGGCTCCACGACCGGCATCGAGACTTCCGGGAGCGCGGCATGAGCACACTCACGACGACTGCCGACACCCCCGAGACCGCCCCGGCCGCTCCTGCCCGCCCGGTCTATCGGGTGACCGCACGGCGCGTGGTGGCCTCGGAGTGGGCCAAACTCTGGTCCCTGCGCTCCTCCTGGATCACCCTGGGCCTGGGGCTGGTGTTCCTCGTCGCCTTCGGCGTCATCGCCGCGGGCCACTACAAGTCCAATATCGACTCCGGCCGGCACCTGGACCGAGACTTCGCCACCGCCACGGCTGTGAGCCTGTCCCTCTTCGGGACGAACTTCGCCCAGCTCGCACTCGGCGTACTCGGCGTACTGGTCACGGCGGGGGAGTACTCCACCGGGATGATCCGCTCGACCCTGGCCGCGGTGCCGCGCCGGCTGCCCGTGCTGTGGTCCAAGGCGGCGGTGTACGGGCTGGTCGCGCTGGTGATCGCGACCGTCGGCGCGTTCGTCGCCTTCCTCGTCGGCAGCCGGATGGTCTCCGGTACACCCGCCGCCCTGGGCCTCGGCCACGCCGGCGTCATCCGCAGTCTTCTGGCCGCCGGGCTCTACCTGGGCCTGGTCGGCGTGATCGGCACCGCCCTGGGCGCCCTGCTGCGGTCCGTGGCCGGCGGCATCTCGGTGCTGGTCGCCGCCCTCATGCTCGTACCCGGACTGATCTCCCTGCTGCCCAGCTCGTGGCAGGGCGACATCGACCCCTACCTTCCCAGCCACGCGGGCGAGTCGATGTTCGCCCTGACCCACGACTCGACCACCCTGTCGCCGGGCGCGGGACTCCTGGTCCTCCTCGGCTGGACCGCCCTGGCGCTGGCCGGAGCGGCGTACCGGCTGCTGCGCAGCGACGTCTGAGCGGCAGCCACCCGCATCATGGGCTGGTGACATCCGTGACCCCAGTGACCAGCGCGACCAGCATGACCACCGTGACCTCCGAAGAACTCAGCGGGATGGGGCCGCTGGTCGCCCGGCTCGGCCGGGCCGGCCAGCGGCTCCGGCATGCCGACCGGACCCGTCCGTGGGTGCTGGACACCGCGGTGGCGGTCCTGGTCTTCCTGTTGTTCTGCCTGCCCGACCTGCTCCACGCGATGGGTGTGATCGGCGGGGACGGCGACGGTGACGGCCCGCGCCGCTTCCGCCTGCTGTTCACCCGGTTGCCCGTGGCGGGCATGCTGGTCCTGCAGGCCGGGCTGGTGCTGCCGCTGTTGTGGCGACGCCGGGCCCCCGCCGCCGCCTTCGGCGCCGTCACCGCCGTGTTCGTCCTCCAGTGGTCGCTCGGCGCCATGCTCCGCGCGGACGTCGCCCTCTTCATCGCCCTGTACAGCCTGGCCCTGCACGGGCGGCTGCGGCAGCTCCCCTGGGCCTGCGCGGTCATAGCGGGTGCGTTGAGCCTGGTCGCGGCGCGGGTGTCGGTGGCGATGTCGGTCTGGGACGCGCTGTTCTTCCTGCTCAGCACGGCGACCGCGGCACTCGCGCTCGGCCTGATGATCCGTATCCGGCGGGCCCAGCTGGCCGGACTGCGGGACCGTGCGGCACGGCTGGAGGTCGAACGCGACCAGCGGGGCAGACTCGCCGTCGCCGCCGAACGGGCACGCGTGGCCCGGGAGATGCACGACATCGTCGGCCACAACCTGTCCGTCATCATCACCCTCGCCGACGCGGGAGCCTACGCCGCCGGCGTCGCTCCGGAACGGGGCAAGGAGGCCCTGCACCTCATCGGAGACACCGGCCGGCAGGCCCTGGGCGAGCTGCGTCGGGTCCTCGGCGTCCTGCGCGAGGCCGACGGTCCGCCGGTCGAGCCCGAGCTGAGCCCGCAGCCCGGTCTCACCGACATCGACGCGCTGTGCGAGGGGGTGCGCGCCGCCGGCCTGGAGGTCGTCTACCGTACGGCCGGAGACATCGACGCCCTCGACAGCGGGGTGCAGCTCACTGTCTACCGCATCGTGCAGGAGGCCCTGACGAACACCCTGAAGCACGCCGGCGCGGGCGCGCGTGCGAACCTGGCGATCGTCGCCGAGGACACGCGGCTGACCATCACGGTTCAGGACTCCGGCCCGCCCAACCCGGCCGGCCGGCCCCGTACGGCGAACGAGGAAGGACACGGCCTGGTGGGCATGCGAGAACGAGCGGCACTCTACGGCGGGCACGTCAGCGCGAGCCCCACGGGCGCCGGCTGGACGGTACGGGCCGACCTCGACCTCACCCCTCAGGACGGTGCCCGGTGACCACCGTGCTCGTCGTGGACGACCAGCCGCTCCAGAGGTACGGCTTCCGCATGCTCCTGGACTCCGTCCCCGGGACGGAGGTGGTCGGCGAGGCCGCGCACGGAGCGGAAGCCGTGCGTAAGGCGGCCGAACTCCGCCCCGACGTCGTCCTCATGGACGTCCGCATGCCCGGCATGGACGGCATCGAGGCCACACGCCGCATCGTCGCGGCCGGCGACCGCTCGCGCGTCCTCGTCCTGACCACGTTCGACATCGACGAGTACGTGTACGCCGCTCTGCGCGCCGGGGCCAGCGGCTTCCTCCTCAAGGACGCCCGCCCCGAGGAGCTGCTGGCGGGCATCCGCGCGGTGGCCGGCGGAGATGCCGTGATCGCCCCCGCGCTCACCCGCCGCCTCCTCCACGAGTTCGCCCGTCTCGTGCCACCGGGCGGTGACGGCTCCAGCGAGGACCCGAGACTCAGCTCCCTCACCGACCGCGAACGCGAGATCCTCGTCGCGATCGGCAAGGGCTGGAGCAACGGTGAGATCGCCGGCCGCTTCGTCCTGTCGGAGTCCACGGTGAAGACCCATGTCGGCCGGGTGCTGTCCAAGATCGGTGCCCGCGACCGCATCCAGGCGGTGATCTTCGCCTACGACCACGGCCTGGCCCGGCCCCACGCGGGCTGAGCCGGTCCCGGCCGCACGCGCTATCGCCGGTCCGGGTTGAGCTCCGCGTGCACCATGTCGACCAACTCCTCGGCCTCGGGCGCTCGGGAGTCGTCGGGAACCACGTAGTACCCGCCCAGGGTGCTGATCACGTCCCTCTCCGAGCCGTCGTACCTGTGAAGACGGTCCTCCCGCTCCTCGCGGGTCGCAGGGTCGGGGATCTGCCACCACCACACCTTGTTCCGGATCTCGTCCTTCGACAGGGGGCCGTTCAGGACGATGTCCCTGCCCTGGACCTTCCCTGTGATCCTCAGGGAGTTCGCATCGGAAGCCACGCGCCATGTCTCCTTTCGCCGGGGGAGCCGCCAGGGGCACCTCGTCCTGATCAGGCAGCGGATACCCCTGGATCGCATTCCCACGTCCGGGAGACCGCCGACGGAAGAGGCCCTGGGCAGTCGGATGCGGTGCGCAAGCGCCTGACGGCTACGCGCTGCGGCGCACCGCACTCTCGGTGAGGGCGGTCGCGGTGTGTACGGCGCTGGCGACGGCCCGCTCGGGGTCCAGCCCGCACAGATCGGTGAGCGTGAAGAGCGCCTCCGCGCTCACGGCCACCGCGAGGTCGCGTTCGAGCTGGGCGAACGCCTCGGGATCCGTGGTGCCCAGGGTGCTCTCCAGCGGCGCGAGCGCGTGCTCGATGAGGCCGAACCGTATGCCGGGACGCGCGGACGCGGCGCCGGGCCGGGTGATGGTGGCCGCGATCATCGCGCGTACCGCCCCCTGGCGTGCGAGGACGCCTCGCAGGAGGAACTCGCAGGCGAAGGCGACGCGTTCGACGGGGTCGGCGGAGTCGGCGACCGGCGCCAGCGCCTCGGCCGGTGGGGGCCAGGCGCCGGCCAGAGCTTCGCTGATCAGCGAAGAGAGGTCGGGGAAGTACCGGTAGGCGGTGGCCTCCGAGACCAGGGCCGTGCGTGCGACGAGGGGCATGGTCACCTCTTCGCCCGAGCCGATGAGCTCGCGGGCGGCCGTCACGATCGCCGTGCGGGTGCGCTGCTTCTGGTTCGCGCGACCGGTGCCGGGCTGCGCCGCCATCGCCGACCTCCTCATGCAAGTAGAACCACATGTTAGCACTCGACTCTCTTCATGAGAGTTCACTTGCATGAAGCGGGGCGGGCCGCCTAACCTCGTGAGAGTCAGCTCTCACGAAGGAGGCGGTTGTGGTCGACGTATCCCTGATCGGCCCGGACGGCGGCGAGACGATCCAGCTGGGTGCCACGCGGATGCGCATCCTCGAGGACGGCAGCACCACCGGGCATCGCCTCGGCATCGGAGAGATCACCCTGGCCCCGCACACCCAGGGTCCGCCCCAGCATCGTCACGCCCAGCACGACGAGGGTTTCTACGTCGTCTCCGGCACCGTGCACTTCACCATCGGGGACGCCACCCACGTCGCCCCGGCCGGCACGCTCGCGATGGTCCCGCCCGGCGCCCCGCACACCTTCGCCAACCACGGTGACACCCCGGCCGTCCTCCTCAACACGTTCACCCCGGACCTGTACGTGCGGTACTTCCGTGATCTGCGGGACATGATCGCCGCCGGCCAGGACCTGACCCCGGAGGCGACAGCCGCGGTGATGGGCCGTTACGCCACCGTTCCCGCGACCGACTTCGCCTGACGGCACGGCAGGCCCGGCACCGGCACCGGCTCGACCGACCGCCCCACCGACCCGACGTGGCCCGCGGCCACCTCCCTTTCGAGGAGCAGCGAATGACCAGCCGTACCCACACCCTCACGCTCGACCACGGCACGTCCGACGTCACCGTCGGCCTCCACGGCGAGCAGGGGCATCCGTTCCTGCTCCTGCACGGAGGCGGCGGCCCGCGGACCGTCGGCCCGTTCGCCGGCCTCCTCGCCGCTCAGCGGCCGGCCCGGGTGTTCACCCCGGTCCATCCCGGCTTCGACGGCACCGCCCGCCCCGACTGGCTGACCGACGTCGGCCTTCTGGCTCAGCTCTACGCCCGACTGCTCGAGACACTCGGCCTGCGGGACGTCACCGTCGTGGGCAACTCCATCGGAGGCTGGATCGCCGCCGAACTCGCGGCGCTGCACAGCGACCGGATCAGCGGAGTCGTCCTGGTCAACGCGGTCGGGATCCAGGTCCCCGGCCATCCGATCGCCGACACCTTCTCGCTGACGCCCGTCGAACTGTCCCGCCTCTCGTTCCACGACCCTTCGAAATTCCGCTTCGATCCGAGCGCACTGCCCGAGGAGCAACGCGCGGTCATGGCCGCCAACAGGACGGCCCTGCAGGTGTATTCGGGGCCGCACGCCATGGCCGACCCCACCCTGTCCGAACGCCTGGCCAAGATCGCCCACCCGACACTCGTCGCCTGGGGCGCGAGCGACCGGGTCGTCGACGCCGACTACGGACGGGCCTACGCCCAGGCGATACCGGGCGCGGAGTTCCGTCTGCTGGACGGCACCGGCCACATGCCCCAGACGGAGACGCCCGAGCAACTCCTGCCCGTGATCTGGGACTTCGCCGAGGTGCACGCCCATGGCCGGCCGCGGCACTGACCGCGTCCGACCACCGGCACCACTCGTGACGGCCTGCGAACAGCACGAGCCCCTTTGGGGGGTGAACCCACCGGCTTGCACCGTCAGCGCGTACGCAGGATGCCGCTGTACACGTCCGTGCGGTTCTTCGGGGCCCCGGAGTTGGTCTCCGTGAGCACGGCCCGAACCCCTTCGCCCGCGGTGGCCAGACCCTGGTAATCGCCGAGGAAGTAGCCACCGGCGTTGGGAGCCTGCAGCCAGTCGAAGATCCGGGAGATCCGTCGCTCGGAGCGGTGGCGCGGGTCACCGTGCGCGAGCGTGGCCAGCTGGTAGGCGGTGGGCAGCGTGGTGGTGTTGCCGGGCCTGAGGAAGCGCAGGTCGTAGTAGGTGAGCGCGACCGTGCCCCGCTTGTCCACGGCGATCGACGGTGAGAAGGCCGGCACACCCTGGGGACTGATGAGTGCCGGCGTCCGGCTCCAGGTGCGCCCGCCGTCGGTGGAGCGCACCAGTTGGACGGAATCGTACGCGCCACGGGAGTGGTCCGAGCCCTCGTAGGCCATGTACAGCGTGCCGGTCCTCGGATCGATGGCCGGGCTGGGCAGGGTGGCCCCCGCGCGCAGCGTCTTGGCCGGGTCGTTCGGATCGACCTCCGGTACGGACGTGTCCCGGGCGACGGTGGTCGGAGCGCTCCAGGTCCTGCCGCCGTCGGTTGAGGTCACCACGGCGTAGTGGGCCTCGATGACGGTGCTCTGGTCGGCGGAGGAGGTGATCCGGTCGAAGAAGTCGTACAGGGTGCCGGTGCGCGGGTCGACGACGATCACATGGCCGATCGTGGTGGTGTTGGGCACGGCGCTGGTGTCGACGAACCGGCGTGCCGGGCTCCAGGTGCGGCCTCCGTCGCGGGTGACGGAGATGTAGCCCGGACCGTCGATCGAGCCCGGACCCGGAGGGGCGTTGTCGAGGCGGTCCCAGACCTGGTAGGCCGTGCCCCTGCGGATCGGGTCGGCGGTGATCGAGGGCTTGTCGTTGAAGAACGGTTCCTCGTCGACGTGTGTGGTGGTGAGGTTCTCCCAGGTGCGGCCGCCGTTGTGGGACGTGACGGTCAGGAGGGCGCTGCGCGTGCTCTTCGTGAAGTCGACGCCCTCCCCACTGGCGTAGGCGGTGCCGTCCGGTCCGGTGCTCACCCAGGGGTCGGAGGCCCGCTCGTAGTTCGCGCCGCCCGGGGCGCACGCGCTGAAGGGCAGGGTGTTCTCGTGGAAGGTGCGGCCGTCCTCGGTCCAGGCGGCCGCCAGTCCGCGCGCGGCGCCGTCGGACCATCGGTCCTGCTGGAACACGGTGACCACACGCTTCGGATCACGCGGATCGACGGAGAGGTACGGCTCGACCTCGGTGCCGGGGTACACGACGCTGTCGGCGGACCTCGCGCCGATGGTGCAGTGGGCGTACGGGTCACCGAAGGTCACCCTGTCCAGCGATTCACCGCCGCGAGCGGTGCCGGCCGCGGCGGGTGCCGCGCCGGTGACCGCGGTGAGCAGGAGCGCGGCGGCAGCGGCAGCGGCGGTGGTGAGGGGCAGGCGTACGG
The DNA here is from genome assembly GCF_040682635.1 of Streptomyces sp. NPDC051133. NCBI lineage: Bacteria > Bacillati > Actinomycetota > Actinomycetes > Kitasatosporales > Streptomycetaceae > Streptomyces > Streptomyces sp. NPDC051133. The sequence goes on along the minus strand of NZ_JBFBBK010000003.1, from coordinate 101,078 downwards.
GCATGCAGGGTCTCCTCTGGGCCTCGGCCACCGGGTGACGGCACCGCGGGCATCGGGTCGCGTGGGCGCGGCGTCGTGCCGGAACGCCCGGAAGGACGACTCCGCTCGATCTCCTTCGGCGTCATGCCCGGTGGCCTTGATGGGCCGGACGGCGGAGTGTCCTGAACGGATGCCGACCCGGCGTGTGCGGCGCCGCGAGCGATCCCCGCCCCGACCCTCGTCGACCTGTCTCGTCCCATCCCGTGCCGTGCCGTGCTGTGCCGAGGAGCGCGGAGCGGGTGCCGGCGGCGGAGGAGGCGCCGCCGGCACCGGTCGGGACAGGCCTATCGGTGCAGACTCAGAAGCGCGAAGACGCCGCCGACCACGGGGCGGGCCTGGAAGCCGCTCTGCGTGTTCGCCGCGGTGTCGTACCAGTCGGTGAAGGGTGCTCGTGAGGGAGAGGTGTGGGCGAACTCGTAGAGCGCGGAGACCAGCAGGTCGCTGACGGGGTGGTCGCGCAGCCACGCGGCCGTCCACATCTCCCAGTCGCCCTTGGTGTAGCTGTGCCGCAGGTCCAGCGGGATGCCGAACTGGTTGGCCTGTGACAGGTACCAGTCGCCCTCCCTGCGGGCCACCTCGCGCGGTACGAGGTTCAGCCCGAGGAGGGCGTCGGGGTAGCCGTTGTACTTCAGGCTCCAGCTGCCGGGCTGGTCGTAGGCGAGCTTGAGATGGTCCTTGTCGGTGTCCTGGGCCTTGACCACCCACTGACCGATGTAGTCCTGGGCCGTGTCGCCGTAGTGGGAGCTGTCCGACGACTTGCCCGCCACCTTCGCGATCCGGCCCATGGCGCCGATGGCCAGGATGCCCTTCAGGGCGAGGTTCGCGCTGTGGGCGATGAAGCCGGTGAAGTCGTCGGTCTGGTTCTGGTTCTCCGGGTCGAGGGCGTTGTCCACCAGGTAGTCGGCCCACTGCTTGAGGATCGTGTAGTGCGCGGAGGCGAACGCGGCGGCCGTGGCGGAGCTGCTGCGCGCCAGGTAGGCGGCGGTCATCAGCACCATGTTGGCGGACTCCTCGACCGGCATGTCCTCCTCGTTGCCGTCGTTGTGCCCGCCGGCGTTGGGATAGCTGGAGCCGAGGTCGTGTTCGGCGAACTTCTTGGGCCAGCCGCCGTTCTCCGCGTAGTCGAAGAGCGGTTCGAGGAGCAGGCCGAGGTACTGCGGATCCAGGTAGAGGAACACCGGCATCGCCGGGTAGGTCACGTCGATGGTGGAGACGTTGCCGTCGGAGGAGATCTCCTTGAGGAAGGCCCACGGCTTGCCCTTCCGGCTGACCAGTTCGGTGCCCGCGTACGCCTGACGGAGGGAAAGCGCGCACAGCGCGGCGTACTTGGCGCCGCCCGCGGCCGTCGCCTCCGTCCGCACCTTGTGGTCCAGGGCGGCGGTGCGCTTCTGCGCCGCGGCCGCGTCGGAGTGGAAGAAGGCCGCCATGTCCTGCCAGGTCGACCAGTGCGACTTCCACAGCGGCGGCAGCTGCTCGCCGAGGTAGCTGACCGCGGGCTCGCGGACGTGCCCGAGCGACAGCAGTGCGCGGGTCGACCCGCGGACACTGCCGAGGTCGAAGCGGAAGGCGAAGACCGGCCAGCTGTCGTTGATGGCGCGCGGCTGGCGGGTGTCGGCGGAGTCGTCCAGCGCGTGGCCGGCCATGGCGGTGGCGCGGACGCTGGTGTCCGAGCCGATCTGCCAGCTCAGCCCCGAGCGGTTGGTGGCGCTGAACACCACGGTCCCCCAGGAGGCCATGTCACTGTGCTCCTTGAGCACCCCCGGGCTGTCCGGGGTGAAGGACAGCGAGGTCGCGGTGGTGCCGCCGGAGCCGGACAGCTGCTGCTGGGACCAGCGGATCTTCGTGCCGGAGTCGCCCGAGGCCCACTCACCCGAGATGTCGAAGTACAGCGAGACGTCGTGGGCCTCGCCGTCGGAACTGCGTACGTCCGCGATGACGTACGACAGGGGCATCGACTGCCGGCGCAGGTCGCCCGGTTCGACCGGGGACAGGAACGTCAGGGTGAGGCGCGCGCCGCCGGCCTCGAAGACGAACTCGGAGCGGGTCGCGGTGAGGGTGAGCGAGCGCTGGACCGCGCCCCGGGAGAGCGGGTGGTCGGGAACGCTCGGCGCGCCCAGGAACAGGTAGTTGGTGCCGTCGACCCGGATGACGCCGGTCATGGCCGTGGTGTGGCCCGCCCAGAACGCGGGCCAGTGGCCGGTCGGCAGATCGGCGTTGAGCCATGTGCTCAGGTAGGGCGAGCGCACGGCGAGCGGGACGGCGGGAGGCCGGATCGGATCGAAGGACGGAGCGGCCGGCCCGGGGGAGTGGTTGCCGGAGGTGGCGGAGGCCGTCGTCAGCGCGGACGCCTGCTGCGGTTGCCGGGAGGTCGCGGCCTGCGCGCTGTGGACGAAGCCCGGGAGCAGACCGGCGCCGGCCGCGCCGAGGCCGACGCCGGTCCACTGGATGAGGCCACGGCGGCTGAGTCTTCCGGCGGGGGCGGCGGGGGCGGCGGGGGCGGCGGGGCCTGCCGGGGAATCGGGGACGTCCGAACCGTTCGCGGGCAGGCCGGTGTTGTCGTTCCTTGGCGTCATTCGGTTCTCCTGGAGGAGCCGTTCGGGGCAGCGGTGAGGGCGGGCGGGCGCGGGGATGGGCGCGTCGACCACGCGTCAGATGTCCACCGCACCGCAGAGGCCGAGGGGTGCCGAGAGTCGTTCCTACAACGATGGAAACGCGAGCAGGTCGATGACAACACAGCCCGGATGTCATGTCCACCCTTCGGTGCTCAGGTAATTTCCCGGCCGGTGTCGCCCTGGTGCAACCGGACTCAAATACCCCTGCTCACCTGGGAGTTGGTGCAGTAGGGGCTCCGGTCGTCAGGCTGAAATCGACCGGATGAGCCGGCTTCGCCGCCCTGTCGGTCCAACTCGCGGCCCTGGGAGCAAAGTTCGACGCCACGAACGCGGACCGATGTCTTGACAGTGTTCATGGCCGTCCTCCACTGTGCCTCTGCATCGTTGTACCGACGTGTCAGGCCAGGTCGCCCCACAAGCCCGCCCGGCCGGTTCCCCGTTCTCCGTTCTGCCAGAACTCCGCACGCCCCGACCGTTTCGACGAGGATGTGATCGGCGCATGTACTCCTTCTTCCGGGCCAAGGCTGTCTCCGCCGCGGTACTGACCGCCGGCCTGTGCCTGACCGCTGCCGCCTGCACCAACTCAGGTGACGACTCGCCCGCGTCCGGTGCCGGCGCGAGCGGCGACGACTCCGCGGCCGCCCAGCAGCTCGCCTCGCCCAGCGCCTCCGCCGGGGGCCCGGCATGCGCGCACCAGAAGTACGGCGGTGGTGTCCCGAAGCTCGACATCACCGACGGCAAGACGGTGGTCGGCTTCTCGCAGTCGGAGTCGACCAGCAACCCCTTCAGAGCGACCGAGACCAGGAGCATCGAGGCGCAGGCCAAGAAGCTGGGCGTCAAGCTGATCGAGCGCAACGCCAACGCCGACGTCAACACACAGAACTCGCAGATCGAGGACATGATCGCGCAGGGTGCCAAGGCGCTGATCGTGGCCCCGGAGAACTCCGACGGCCTCGGCCCCGCGCTGGCCCAGGCCAAGGCGAAGGAGATCCCGGTCCTCACCATCGACCGCACCGTCACCGGCACGGCCTGCACCGACTTCATCGCCTTCATCGGCTCGGACTTCTACGGCCAGGCGCAGAGAGCCGCGGACGACCTGGCCGGTGCCACCGGCAGCGGCGCGCACGTGGCGATCCTCACCGGCAGCCCCGGCAACAACGTCACCACCGACCGGACCAAGGGCTTCGAGGACCGGGTCAAGGCCAAGTACCCGAACATGAAGATCGTGGCCTCCCAGACCGGCAACTTCGCCCAGACCGACGGCCAGAAGGTGATGGAACAGCTGCTCCAGGCGCACTCCGACATCAACGCGGTCTACGCCGAGAACGACGAGATGGCCCTCGGCGCCATCCAGGCGATCAAATCCGCCGGGAAGACCCCCGGCAAGGACGTCAAGATCGTCACCATCGACGGCATCTCGCAGATGGTCCAGAACGTCGCCTCCGGCCAGGCCGTCGCCGACATCGAGACCAACCCGCGGTTCGGCCCGCTCGCCTTCCAGTCGCTGCAGGACTTCTACGGCACCACCGGGGTGCAGCCCAAGGTGATCATCAAGGACGGTCACTTCACGTCCGACAACGCCAAGCAGGCGCTGTCCCAGGGCCTGGTGTACTGACCGGGCCGCCAGGTCCGGTGGCCGCGGAACGCTCCGTGTCCGTGACCACCGGACCCGCCGCACCGGCTGCCGCACAGCGCACGGCACCCGGCGGATCCGTATGAGGAGGCAGACGTGGTCCAGCAGGACCCCGACCCCCGTGGCGACTTCGTCCTGGAAGTCGCCGGGGTGAACAAGAGCTTCGCCGGCGTGCACGCGCTGCGCGACGTGGACTTCGCGCTGCGCCCCGCCGAAGTGCACGCGCTCATCGGCGAGAACGGCGCGGGCAAGTCCACCCTGATCAAGGTCGTGACCGGGGTCCACCGACCGGACTCGGGCACGGTGCGGCTGGACGGCCGGCCGCGCAGCTTCCGCAACCCGCTGGAGGCTCAGGCGGCCGGGATCTCCACCATCTACCAGGAGGTCAACCTCGTCCCCCTGATGTCGGTCGCCCGCAACCTGTACCTCGGCCGCGAGCCGCGCCGCTTCGGGCTCGTGGACGTCGCCCGGATGAACCGCGAGGCCGTCGAGGTGCTCGGCCGCTACGGCGTGCACGTCGACGTCACGCGTCCGCTGGGCACCCTGGGCCTGGGTGCCCAGCAGATGGTGGCGCTGGCCCGTGCGGTGCAGATCGACGCACGGGTGGTCATCATGGACGAGCCCACCTCCTCGCTCGAGCCGCGCGAGGTGGAGACACTCTTCTCCGTCATCCGCGGCCTGAAGGAGCAGGGCATCGCCGTGGTCTACGTCAGCCATCGGCTCGACGAGCTGTACGCGATCTGCGACCGGCTCACCGTGATGCGCGACGGCGCGATCGTGCACACCGGCGCGATGGCCGAACTCGAACGGCTGCGCCTGGTCTCCCTGATGCTCGGCCGGGAGATGTCCACCGTCCGGGACAAGGGCAGCACCGCCTTCGACACCGGGCGCCACGACCGTCGTGAGGGCCAACCCGTACTGCGCGCGACCGATCTGTCGGTGCGTCACCGGCTGCACGGCGTCTCGCTCGACATCCATGCGGGTGAAGTCGTCGGTCTCGGCGGCCTGTTGGGGGCGGGCCGCAGTGAGACCGCCAAGGCGATCGTCGGGGCGCTCGCCACCGAGGGCGGCTCCGTCGAGGTCGAGGGGCGGGCACTGCACCGGCGCAGCCCCGCCGCGGCGATCCGCGAGGGTGTCGTGATGCTGCCCGAGGACCGCAAGAGCGAGGGCGTCATCCCCCACCTCTCGGTGCGCGAGAACATCTCGCTCGCCGCGCTGCCACGCCTGTCGCGGGCGGGTCTGGTCTCACAGGCCAAGCAGGACGAGATCGTCTCGTTCTTCATGAAGCGACTGCGGATCAAGGCGTCGGGCCCCGACCAGAGGGTCGGCGACCTGTCCGGCGGCAACCAGCAGAAGGTGCTGCTCGCCCGCTGGCTGTGCCTCAACCCCAGGGTGCTGCTGCTCGACGAGCCGACCCGGGGCATCGACGTCGGCGCCAAGACCGAAGTGCAGGCACTGATCGACGAACTCGCCGGCGACGGCCTCGGCGTGCTGCTGATCTCCTCCGACCTGGAGGAGCTGATCGAGGGCTCCGACCGCGTGGTGGTCCTCAAGGACGGGCACGTCGTCGGGCACCTCGCCGACGAGGAGGTCACCGAGGAGGCCCTGCTCGACACGCTCGCCACCGCGGCCGCGTCCGAGGAAGCACCCCTCGCGGAGCCCGCCGCGTCCGAGGAAGCACCCGTCGCGGAACCGGCCGCGGCGTCCGAGCCCGCACCGGTCAAGGAGAACCGATGACCTCCCTCACCTGGAGCGGCCCCGCGCCCGACCGGGCCCGCCTGTTGCGCCTGCTACAGGAGTACGGCGTCTACGCCGCCCTGGTCGTGCTGTTCTTCGTGGCCGTCGGCCTGGACACGTCGTTCATCGAGATGAGCAACCTCCGCGTCCAGCTCTTCCAGCTCGCGCCCACCCTGCTCGTAGCGCTGGGCATGGCCCTGGTCATCGGCACCGAGGGCATCGACCTGTCGGTGGGCGCCGTCATCGCGCTGGCCGCCTCCGCCGTACCGCTGTACGCCGGCTACGGACTCGGCGGAGCGCTGCTCGTCGCCCTCCTGCTCGGCGCGGTCTCCGGCGCGGTCGGCGGCGCGATGGTCGCCTTCGCCCGCATCCAGCCCATCGTGGCCACCCTGTCGCTGATGATCGGCGTCCGCGGCCTGGCCGAGATCATCAACGGCAACTCCGCCAAACCGGTCACTCAGTCCGGCATCCTCGACCTCGGCTCCCGCACCGTCGCGGGGCTGCCGGAGATGGCATGGATCGCCGCGGTGTGCGCGGTGCTCACCGGTCTGCTGGTGCGCCGTACGACCTTCGGCCGGCAGTTGATGGCCATCGGCGACAACCGGCCGGCCAGCTGGATGGCCGGGCTGCCCGTGCGGCGCGTACTGATCACCGTGTACGTGATCTCAGGGGTGCTGGCGGCGCTGGCCGGCGTCCTCGTCGTCGGCCACGGCGCCGAGGCCGACCCCGCCAACCAGGGCCTGAACATGGAGCTCAACGCCATCACCGCGGTCGTCGTCGGCGGCACCCCGCTGTCGGGCGGCCGGGTCAGGGTGCTCGGCACCGTCGCGGGAGCGCTGTTCATGCAACTGATCACCGCGGTGCTCACCCAGCACAACGTGCACACCTCGTACACCCAGATCGTCGAGGCCGCCATCATCTGCTTCGCCGTGTACGCCTCCCAGGAGCGTGGTACCCGATGACCTCCACCGCCCTGACGACCGCGCGGGCGGGAGCGGACGCCCCGCGCCCCACCCTCGGCGAACGCATCGCCCCGCAGATCCAGCGGCGCGGCGCACTGGCCGTACTGGCGCTGGTGGTCGCCGTCGCCTCCGCGACCTCCTCCACCTTCCCGACCTGGTCCAACATCAGCAGCATCGTCGGCAACAACGCCTTCGTGTGGTTGCCGGCCCTCGGCATGACCTTCGTCATCATCACCGGCGGCATCGACCTGTCCGTCGGCTCCATGTACGCGCTCGGGGGAGTGCTCGGCGCCTACGGTTCCACCCACGGCACCTGGCCGGCGGTGCTGCTGCCCCTGGCCGTCGGGGCCGCCTGGGGGACCGTCCAGGGACTGCTCGTCGCCCGCGCCCGCATGGCGCCGTTCATCGTCAGCCTGGTCGGACTGCTCGGACTGCGCGGCCTGATGCAGGCCGTCACCGACGAGGGCGCGACCACCTATCTCGTGCCCCAGCACTCCGCCTTCCGCTCCCTCGGCGCCGGCACCTGGACGCCCGTGCTGATCGTGGCCGCACTCTTCGTCCTGGGCGCGCTGCTGCTGACCCGCACCGGCTTCGGCGCCACCCTCACCGCGATCGGCGGCAACGAGAACGCGGCACTGCTGCTCGGCCTGCCGGTGGCCCGCACCAAAGTGCTGGTCTACCTGCTCTCGGGCACCCTGGCCGCGGCGGCCGGCGCGCTCGGCGGCGCGCGCCTGGGCTCCGGCGTGACGACCATCGGCATCGGCTACGAACTGACCGCCATCGCCTCGGTGGTCATCGGTGGCACCCTGCTCACCGGAGGCAGCGGTTCGGTCGGCGGCACCGTCAGCGGGGTGCTGCTGCTCGCGGTCATCCACAACCTCATCGACCACTACTTCTCGCAGTACGGTTCGGCCTTCACCGACACGGTGAACGGAGCGTTTCTGGCTGTGGTAGTTCTGATGCAGGCCCTGCTCAGCCGCACCCAGCGGCTGGAGTGAGCACTCCTCGCCGCCTCCGGCCCGGTACGGCCGCCCGGCAGACCGCCGGACCACCCTCCGCCTCCGAGGAACTCCAGAACTCCGGGAACTCCGGGAACTCCGGGAACTCCGGGAAAGGATCGCCGTGGGCGTCAGCCTGAAAGATGTCGCGCTGCGCGCCGGCGTGTCGGTCAAGACCGTCTCGAACGTCGTCAACGACTACCCGCACATCACCCCGCACACCCGGGAGCGGGTCCAGCGGGCCATCGACGAACTGGGCTACCGGCCCAATCTGACGGCGCGCCACCTGCGCAAGGGCCGCACCGGGCTGATCACCCTGGCCATCCCGGAACTGGGCAATCCCTACTTCGCTGAAGTCGCCGGGGCGGTCATCGACGAGGCCGCCCGGCACGACCTCACGGTGCTGCTCGACCACACCGCGGGGCTGCGGGAGAAGGAACTGCTGGTCTCGCAGGGCTTCCGCTCCCACATCATCGACGGGCTGATCCTCAGCCCGATCGGACTGGAGCGGGCAGACCTGCTCAACCGGCCCGAGGGCCCGCCCATGGTGCTGCTCGGCGAGCGCGAGTACGACGGCCCCTACGACCACATCATGATCGACAACGTCGGCGCGGCCCGTATCGCGGTGCGGCACCTGCTCGACCTCGGCCGACGCCGGGTGGCCTTCCTCGGCGCGCGCCACGAGAGCGCCCGTCAGCCCGCCCACCTGCGGTTGCGTGGCTGGCGGGAGGCGATCACCGCGGCCGGCCTGGTCCCGGACGAGTCGCTGGTCGTGGCCACGCAGGGGTACGACCGGGCCGACGGCGCCGCCGCGATGGCTTCCCTGCTCGACCGGGACGAGCGTCCCGACGCCGTCTTCGCCTACAACGACCTCATCGCGCTCGGTGCCATGCGCACCCTGGTCGAACGCGGCCTGCGGGTCCCCGAAGACGTCGCGGTCGTCGGCTTCGACGACATAGAGGAAGGGCGCTACGGAGCGGTCTCCCTGAGCACCGTCGCCCCCGACAAAGCCGGACTCGCCCGCCTCGCCGTGGACTGTCTGGTGCAACGGATCGCCGCCCGGGGACAGGACACGCCACCGGAGCCCCGCCGGATCCAGCCCGGCCACCGGCTGGTCGTGCGCGAGTCGACCGCGATCCGCAGGGCCTGACCGGGCTGCACCCTCACCACCCCACACACCGCCGACGACCGAGGACGAGGATGCCGACACCCCACTGCACCCTGACCGGCTCGCCGTTCGGCACGACGCCCGACGGCAGACCGGTGCATCGCTGGCGGCTGGAATCCAGCAGCGGGGTCAGCGCCGACGTGCTCTCCTACGGGGGCACCCTGGCCGGCCTGCGCGTGCCGGCACCCTCCGGACACCTCCGCGACGTCGTGCTCGGCCTGCCCGGCATGGCCCAGTACGCCGGCCCCCACCCCTACCTCGGCGCGCTCATCGGCCGTTACGCCAACCGCATCGCCGGCGGCGAGTTCACTCTCGACGGCACGACCCACCGGGTGCCCGTCACCGACCGCGGCCACGCGCTCCACGGAGGACCCGAAGGCTTCCACCGGCGGATCTGGAACGGCACCCCCGCCCCCGGGAACGGCGACGAGCCGGCCGCGCTGACCCTTCGACTGCACAGCCCCGCAGGCGACATGGGCTTCCCCGGTGCCCTGGACGTCGAGGTCACCTACAGTCTCGACCGCAGCGGCACCCTCGCCATCGAGTACCGGGCCCGCACCGATCACGCCACCGTCGTGAACCTCACCAACCACTCCTACTTCAACCTCGCCGGAGCCGGCAGCGGCGACGTGCTCGGTCACACCCTGGAGCTGGACTGCGACGCGTACCTGCCGGTGACCGCCGAAGCGATCCCGCTCGGCCCGCCCCTGCCCGCCGCGGGTACCGCCTTCGACTTCCGCACCGCCCACCGGATCGGGGACCGGATCGACGAGGACGACGGCCAGTTGACCGACGCCGGCGGATACGACCACTGCTGGGTGGTCGCCGGGACCCCCGGCGAGCTGCGGCGCGCCGCCTGCCTGGCCGACCCCGACAGCGGCCGCCGCATGGAGGTGTGGACGACCGAGCCGGGCATCCAGGTCTACACCGGCAACGCCCTGGACGGATCGCTCGCGGGGACCGACGCCGAGCCCTACGAACGCCACGGCGCCGTCTGCCTGGAGACCCAGCACTTCCCCGACTCCCCGAACCGTCCGGAGTACCCGAGCGCGGTCCTGCGACCGGGCGAGCAGTACCGCAGCCGCACGGAGTTCCGCTTCTCGCACCTGAGACGGTCGTGAACGCGGCTTCCTGCGCCGGGCACGTGGTCGCCTCACGGCGGGCGGCGTGTGTCACCGATCGTCGTCGGCGTGGTGCTTCACAGCCGCCGGACGCGCAGCACGCCGGTCAGCATCGGGAGGGTGAACTCGCCGCGGGCGGTCTCCGGTCTGCCGGCGAGGAAGGCGCGGATCCGGCCCAGGGTGACTTCTCGTTCCTGTTCCGGCATGACCAGCACCCCCGCGCGCGTGGCGAGGGTGGCGACGAGAGAGCCGGCGGTGCGGCGCTGTCCGTGCGGGAACTCGGCCTGCTCCGGCGAGCCGAAGCGGGCGGCCACGCCGGTGTTGGGCAGGTGCATGTCGGCCGTCGCGGCGCGCCAGGCGGCGGGCGTGTCACGCGGGCCGACGGCCGCGCTCCCGCTGACCCGTGCGAGCTCGGCGACCCACTCGACCTGGTCGTCCATGAGGTTCCACAGGCCGGCCAGGATGCCGCCGGGCGCGAGGACCCGGGCGATCTCGGGTCCCGCGACGGCCATGTCGAACCAGTGCATGGCGTTGCCGGCCAGGACGGCGTCGACGGAGGCGTCCGGCAGCGGAATCGCCTCGGCACCACCCGCCAGGGTACGGACCCGAGGCAGTGAGCGGCGCAGCTCGGCCAGCATCCCCGGGGCGGGTTCGACCGCGGTGACGTCGGCACCGAGCGCGACCAGCGTGGCGGTCAGCTTGCCGGTTCCGGCGCCGAGGTCGAGCACGCGGATTCCGGGCGCGGGCTCGAGCGCCCAACGCACAGCGGCCTGCGCGTAGTCCGGACGGTGTTCGTCGTACGCGAGCGCCGCAGCGCCGAACGACGAGGAATGAAGGAGCCGTTCGTCCTGATCCACACCGTGACGCTACCGGTCGTGCCGACGGTCGGACAGCCCGCCTCACCACGTCGACGACGGCAGTCCGAAAGGCGCGAGGCCCGGGACCACCGCTGCAGGCCCGCCCCGGACCGTTGACGGGCATGTCTTCGGCCGGGGACCGGGCGGGGCGGGCGCGTGTGGCGTCCGGCTATGCGATGTGGACACCGTGGGCCCGGGCGAGTCCGTCGAGGCCGTCGGCCCAGCCTTGGCCGATGGCGCGCATCTTCCAGACGGGCCGGCCGTCGGTGGTGTGCCGGTACAGCTCGGCGACGGCCATGGCACGGATGCCGGGGTCGGCGGGCGGCTGGAAGGTCCAGGCGGCCCCGGTGACGCAGTCGATGCCCAGGGCCGCATGGGTCAGAGCGCCGCAGGTCAAGCCCGTGTCGACATCCATGTTGACGGCGATCGTGACGCGCTGGACGCGGGCGGGCAGGGCGGCGAGGTGGAGGGCCGCGCGTTCGACGGTGTGCGGGCCGTCGGTCTGCTTGCCCAGCAGGCGGGCCGCGCCCATGGCGGCGGAGGGCTGGTTGTAGAAGACGAAGTCCTCGTCGCCGCCGACCTGGCCGCTGGCATCGGTCAGGAAGAGGGTGAGGTCGGCGTCGGCGCCCGCGAAGCGGAAGGCGATGTGCAGCCCTTGCCAGGCCTCCTCCGGCAGCACCAGGTTCTGCCCCGGGGTGAGCGCGAGCGCAGCGGCGTGGGCCGGTGCCGCAGGAGCGTGGCCCGGCATCGCAGGAGTGTGCGTCGGCGCCGCGGGAGCGGTCAGCGGCGTCAGGGGAGTGGTCTGGCTCCGCCACTCGGCGAAGGGACGGATCCGGTAGTGGTCCGGCAGGGGACCGGAGTGCGTGGCGGGGACGTTGGCGCGCAGGTCCCCGTCCAGGCCGGTGAGGGTCGCATCGCCGGATCCGGTGTCGTCCTGGGCGTGGTCCAGGAGGCTCTGCAGGCCGGGCAGCCGGCTGGTGTCCAGGGGCTTGACGGCGCTGGAGAGGTTCCCGGAAGCGGTGGTCCTGACCGAGCAGGCGACGTCCTGACCGATGTCGAGGAACCGCAGCGCGTCGGTCGTCTCCCGCCAAGGGCCCGCTTCGACGGCCTGGCGCGTCCAGCGGCCGTAAGCCACGAAGCCCAGACGCTGGGTGTCCGGCAGGCGCGTGAGCACGGCCAGGTCGATGGCGGTGACACCGGGCGCGACGGCGAACGCTTCCTTGAGCGTGGCGACGATGTTCGACCCCATGGAGGTGAGCCACCACAAGGTGCGGTCCCGCTTGTTGAGGGTCTTGAGGGTGGGGCGCCCGCCGGAGGTGACTCCGGGCGTCTGGTCGGGCAGCGAGTCGATGTCCTGCTGCCGTATGACCACGGACAGGACCGCCCCGTCGACTCCCACCGCGCAGCCCGCTGCGGGGTTGTCGGAGAAGGCGTAGTTCACCACCTCGCAGACGGTCTCCTCGTCGTTGGAGATCAGGGCCTGCCACCACTGGTCGGCCTCGGTGGCCAGTCGGCTGTGGACAGCGTGCAGGCGCGCCTCTTCGGCGGCCAGGTAGGCCGGGGCGCCTTCCTCGGCTCGCTGTCTGGCGGCCGCCCGCTCGGCGCGGGCGAAGACCCTCAGTCCCGCCAAGTAGTGGGTCTGGGCCTCTGCCAGCGCCCAGGCCAGGCTCAGCTGCGGAGGCCCCGGCACCACCGGCGGCCGGGCCGGCGTGAAGGACTGCAGGTGGACACTGGTCGTCTGCTGCCGCAGCTCCTGCAACTGGGTGATCGCCCTGTCGCGCTCCGCCTCCTGCTGGGCGCGCTCGGCCTGTCGGCGGGCACGGTCCAGTTGGGCTGCCGAGGGGGCGACGGACCGCGAACGGGTCGTACGGCTCGTGCTGGTGCGGCGGCGCCCTCCGCCGAGGGAACCGGAGGCGTAGAACGGGCCCACTCCGGAAGAGATCCGCGTGCCGCCGCTGCCCATGCTGATGCGCGCCGCACGGGGCCCCACGGAGGTGCGTACGCCCCGGGTCGAGACCCGCACGCTCATCCCCGGCACACCCACACGAAAGCCGAAAGCCATGGTTCCTCTCCTTTTTTGCCTTCCGCACGCAGGGCGCGCCGACGACGGCTCCGCCGCCGCCCCGCACCCCGGTCGCCCGGGACGGCGATCCGCCCGCGGCCGCAATCGCGGCGCGGCGGCTCAGCAGCCCGCGCCGCGGCGCCTGCTACCGGTAGAACACGGCGACACCACCGTGATGGGAGCAGGCTCCCTGGTGATGGGCGGCATAGCTGTAGGTGCCGTCGTTGCACAGGGCGGTGGCCCCGGCCGCGTCAGAGGTGCCGCCGGCAGTCGACGAGCTTCCGGACGAGCCGTCGCTGCTGCCTCCTGACGAACCGGAACCCGACTCGTGCGTGGCCGCCGACGCGGGCTTGGCCGTCTTCGTCACGGTGACCGTCGGGGCCGGTGCCGGCGTCTTCGTCACGGTGACCGTCGGAGCCGGCGCCGCCGTCTTCGTCGCGGTCGCGGTCGCGGTGACCGTGGGGCGCGGGGCGGGAGTGGCCGAGCTGGAGTTTCCGCCACCGAACGCGGCCCCGACCGCGAGCAGTACGAAACCGCCGGCCCATACGCGCTTGCGCTTGTGCAGCGGGCGGATATCGGGCATACGGACAGGCTCAGGCGGACGGACGGCCCACGGCCCGGGCTGGTTCTGATTCACTCGGCGATCCCCTACGACAGACACCCGGGCACGCGCCACGGACAGTTGAATACTTTACAAACCCTCCCCAGGAAGCGCGCAAGTCCCCTACAGTCGCTTTGCGGGTCGCTAGCTCCCGGCCAAGGCCGCGCCCAGCGCAAGTGCGAACAGCATCGGCAGGAGAACGCACCCGAGTCCGGCGCCGGCGGCGAGCACGCGCGGTGTCCGCAGAGAACGGCGGTGCGGGAGCGCCCAGGAGAGGGCGAGCAGGCCGGCCGACCAGTAGAACCTTCCTCCGAAGGCGCCGAGGCCGTCCTGGGACCGGAACCAGTTGAATTCCACGACGAGGAAGGGCAGGCCGAGCAACGACGCCACGGCGGGCGCCTTCCACCATGTCCGGTGGGCGAGTCGTGACCGCATGCCGTGCGGTTGCGTGGCGTCGGGTCGCATGTCGTCGGAAAGCATGCGGCCAGCCCATCACCGCCACTGTGCCGGGACATCGGGTCGCGTACTCACCTGCGCACGCGCGCGTACTCACACCGCCGCTCCCCGTCATCCTCCGCCCCCGTCGTCCTTCCCGGAAAAAGTTCCGATCCGATGCAACCCGCCCTCCAACCCATGCGTATAGCAGGCGATATCGCACTTCACATGGGGGATCTCATGCACGTTGACCGTTCGACCGGCCGGACCGCCGGCCGTCTCGGCGCCGCTGTCACGGCCACTGTCGCTCTGCTCTCCGCTGCCGGCTGCTCGACGGACGCGGGCACCGGCACAAGGGCGGCAGCCGACGCACCGGATGCCCGGACCTCCGCGGCGGCACCTGCGAAGGACAACGGCAAGACCAACGACGGCACAGGCAGGGCGTCGGCCGCGCGCCCGGCTCCGTCCATGCCGGAACCCACCGTGCTCGCGCAGGCGCGGGTCAACATGACCGACGGGCAGACGGTCGGCATAGGCATGCCGATATCCGTCACCTTCCCCCGGCCGGTCCCCGCTGCCGAACGCAAGGCCGTGGAGAGCTGGCTGCGCGTGCAGACCGCCTCCGGCACGACGGGAGCCTGGAGCTGGGTGAAAGACCAGAACCGCCTGGACGGCGAGCGTGTCGACTTCCGCCCACGTACCACCTACTGGCAGCCCGGCACCAAGATCACCCTCCGCCTAGGCTCGCATGACGTCCGCCACTTCACCATCGGCCGGTCACTCATCGCCACGGTCGACGCGAGGACGCATGAGATGACCGTCCGCACCGGCGGGGCGACGCGGCGCATCCCGGTCACCACCGGGCGGCCGGGGCTGGACACCTGGAAGGGGACGATGGTCGTCATGGACAAACAGCCCGAGGTGCTCATGGACTCGCACACCGTGGGTCTCGGTGCCGAGTACCGCGGCACCTACTTCTGGGCCGTGCACCTGACGGCATCGGGCACGTATGTGCACCAGAACCCGCGGGCGGACACCGAGGCCGGACACCGTAACGTCACCCACGGCTGTGTCGGCCTCGCCACCGACGGCACCGCCGAGCGCTTCTACCACCAGGTACGGGTCGGCGACGTCGTCACGGTCACCGGGACGAAGAAGGACACCGTCGACGTCGGCAACGGCTACGGCGACTGGAACCTGACCTGGAAGCAGTGGCTCGCACACAGCGCCACCGGCCGGACCACGACCGCATGAGCCCCGACGCACCGGCCGTACACGACGCACCCCACGCCGTGAGAGAGAGCACGACAAGGTGACCGAGGACGAGTTCGACCTCTTCTACACGGCTGCGTACCCGCGTCTTGTCGGCCAGTTGTACGCCCTGACGGGCAACCACGCCGAAGCCCAGGACGTCGTGCAGGAGGCGTTCGTACGCGCCTGGGACCGGCGTTCGTCCGTCCTGGCCGGCGACCGGGCTCCCGAGGCGTGGATCCGCACGGTGGCACACCGTCTGGCGATGAGCCGCTGGCGGCGGGCGCGCCACTGGTGGGAACTGGTCCGGGGCGAGTCCGCGCCACGACCGGTGCCCGAACCGAGCCCGGACCACGTGGCGTTGGTCGCCGCCCTGCGGCGCCTGCCCGAAGCCCAGCGGACCGCGATCGTGCTGCATCACCTGTGCGATCTGAGCGTGGAGCAGATAGCCGCGGAGACGGGTGCGGCCGTTGGCACCGTCAAGGCACGCCTGTCACGCGGACGTTCGGCACTCGCCGCTCACCTCGTGAGCGAGGAACCCCACCCGACGGAGGAAGCCTGTGTCTGACCAGCCGCCACCGCCTCTCCTGACCGAGGCGGAGCTGTCTGCCCGCCTCCGTCGCCTGACCGCGCAGAGCTCCACAGCGCCCCCGGCCACGGGAGCACAAGTGAGGAGCCGAGCGGCACGCCGCCGCGGCCGACGCATCCTGCTCTCCACCGGTGCGGCACTGGCGGCGGCCCTCACCGCCGTCACCTCCGGCGCCCTCGACGCCCCCACCAAGCCGACCGCGCCGTCACCGGACCAGTCCCACGCGCCCGTCCAGCGGGTGACGGTCGACCTGGACGCCCACACACTGACCATCGAGGGCAGGAGGTTCCTCATCGCCGCCCCGGTGGACTTCTGCCCCATCGGCGAGAGAACGGTCACGGTCACCGCCAAGTACCCCACCGTGACACTCTCCCGAAGCAAGCAGCGCATCGGTCGCGCGGGCCCCAGGAAGTGGGCGGTGACGTTCACCGACCGCAGCCACCACCAGCGGCTGCTGCTGTTCGCGCTGGATCCCTCCGATCTCCCCACGCTCGGCAAGGACGCGGTCCTCGGTGCCATCGGCCTCGCCCCCGCAGCGGGGAAGGGGGTGTACGACGCCATCAGGCCCGAGGCGCGAGTGGAGATCAAGGGTCGGCAGTCCGAGAGCAAACTCCTGGACTCCGCCTGCATCGACCGCCAAACGATCAGGTGACCGCTGATACCGGACCGCCGACACGCCGCCCGGGACGAAGGAGTCGGTCACACGCCAGGCGTCCGCGCTGAGGCCCTGTTCTGCCGGCGGCAGAACAGCGGCCCGACCGGACTCGACGATCACTACTGTCCAGTCGCATGACGACGATCACAACGCGCACGGTCGAGTACCCGGCCGACGGTCTGACGATGATCGGGCACCTCGCACTCCCGGCCGGAGCCGATCGCCGGCCCGCGGTGCTGCTCGGGCCCGAGGGCATGGGGCTCAGCGACGTCGAGCGCCGCCGGGCCGATGCTCTCGCCGAGCTGGGATACGTGGCGCTGGCCTTCGACCTTCACGGCGGGCGCTACTTGGGTGACCCCGAGGAGATGCTGGCCCGTTGCATGCCGCTGCTCTCCGACCCCGACCGGATGCGGGACATCGGCCACGCCGCGCTCGACGTGCTGCGCGCCGAACCGCGTACCGACCCCGACCGGATCGCCGCCGTCGGCTACGGCACCGGAGGCGCGATCGCGCTGGAACTCGGGCGCGACGGCGTCGACCTGCGCGCGATCGGCACGGTCAACGCACTGACCACCGGCCGACCGGGCGACGCCGCGCACATCCGCTGCCCGGTGTGGGCCGGGGTCGGGTCGGAAGACCCGATCATGCCGCCCGCGCAACGGGACGCGTTCACCGCCGAGATGCAGGCCGCGGGCGTCGACTGGCGCCTCGTGGTCTACGGCGGCGCCCTGCACGCCTTCCACCACCCGCCGGTCGACCACACCGCGGTCCCCGGCGTCGGTCACCACCCCCGGCAGGCGCAACGAGCCTGGCGCGACGTCATCACCCTGCTCGCGGAGTGCCTGCCCGTGACGGTGTGATCCGGTGGCGCCCCGTTGAGTGCGCAGTCATGACCTGAAACGTCTCCCGGCACGGTCAACTGGCCGCCGGGTGCCGGCTGTTGATCAGCTCGGGGTGATCACCACGAGCCGAGTGGAACCGTCAGGCGTGGCCGTGAGGCGGACCTGTCCGCCGGGGCAGGAGTCGCTGTTCGGCCCCGTGGGCCGGGCCCAGTCGGTCCAGCCGCCGTCGGCGTGGCGCAGACAGTGCCAGACCTTGCCGTCGGAGCCGACGACGGCCAGTTGTGCGCAGCCGTCCGCTGTCCCGGCGATCGCGATCGAGCCGGCCGCCATCCATCGGGCGCCGGCCACCCCCCGGCAAGGCGCGAACCCGGTGTACGTGCCGGCGGCCGAGCGGATCCGGTGGAAGACGTTGCCGTCGATGCCGATCGCCGCGATCTGGGAACTCCCGTCCGGCATACCGGTGATCGCCAGGGCGGGACCGGAGAACGTGGCGGCGCCGTCGTGCCCCGTCAGCAGGGTCCAGTCGCTCCACGTGCCGTCGGCCCGCCGGACGGTCAGGTACATGTTCCCGTCGGAGCCGAAGCCGAGGATCTGGGCGGAGCCGTCGGACATCCCGGCGATGGCCGCCTTGACCGCCGTCCAGGACGTGCCGCCGTTTTTGCCGGGGACGGGGGCGAAGCCCGTCTTCCGGCCGTCGGCCTGGTGTACCTGGTGGTAGAGGGTGCCGTCGATTCCGGTCGCGATGATCTGGCTCGATCCGTCGGGCAACGCTGCGATCGCGGCCTCGCGGAAAGCCGATCCCGCCATCACGACGCCGGCGGCGGTCCCCGCGGGCCCGGCGGCCAGAGTGCCGGCGGTGGGACCGGAAGCCACCAGCGGAGCGACGGCCTTGGAGGCGCCCGTCGCGCGCACGGCAGCGGTGCCCGCCACCGTCGCCGCCGCGTGGGCGGTGGGCGTCGCCCGGGAGCCGGCCCCGGGGCCGGCCAGCTGCCGCCATGCCCGCCAGGAACCCTTCTCGGAGCGGTCGGTGAACCAGAGGCTGTTGTCGCCGCGGAGGCCGAGCAATTGAGTGGAGCCGTCGGGCATCGCGGCGACGGCGGCCTGGGGTCCGGCGAACGTGGGATCGGTGCCGACGCCGGGCACCGGGTCCGGAGTGGTCCAGGAGCCGTCCGGGTGTCGCGAAGCGAACAGGAACGTCTGCCCGCCCTCGTAGACCGGCCTGGGCGCGGGCGCGGGTCCGAACCAGACGGGATTGCTGAGGGCGACCATCTGGTCGAGGGTGCTGCTGCCTGGCTCGGGGCGTCTCACCTCGGCGCGGGCGAAGACCGAGGCGATGCCCCAGCCGTGCCAGTCGAGCCGGCCGTGGCCGTCGCCCCCGACGGTCGTGGCGAGCATCGGGCCCCACTCGGTGTGGAGGGCCAGGATCGTGCCGGGGGCGCCGGTGACGGTGACGGTGACCTCGACCGGGTCCGAGAAGGAGACCGGAAGGGAGTCTCCCGGGCCGGCCTGGCGGCCACCGCAGCGCGCCGTCAGATTGAGGGTGACCTGCGCGGACTCGGCCAGGTACGAGCGGCCGTGGCGGACGCCGTCCAGGACTGCGGCCCGGGACAGGGAGGTGGCGTGGACGACCGTCTGCGGCAGACCGACGACGTCGCCGGGCGCGAAATGAGTGTCGCTGTTGCCGACCGCGGGGATGCGCCGCCCGAGGAACAGCATGGTGGCCCACATGGCCACGGCCGCCTCGTCGTCGAGTGTCCATGGGCCGTTCCACACCTCGATGGCGTCCACGTCGTCGAAGCCGAACTCCCAGAACGACCCGGGCGCCGGGGTGAGGGGGTGGGCGGCCACGACCAGCCCTCCGACGTCGCGGACGTGGTCCGCGTGCCGCGCGAGGACTCCGGAGTCATGGGGTGAGAAGTGCCAGTCCATGAACTCGCCCTGGGGCAGGCCGAGGGCCAGCCAGTGGCCGTGCCGGGTGGTCACTTCCTCGCCGTTGACGACCAGCAGGTCCGGGGGGACGCTGCCGGCCCAGGACACACCGGCCGAGCTGGTGTTGTGCTCGGTGGAGCCGAGGAAGTCGAGTCCGTTGGTGCGGGCCTCGGCCACCAGTTGGGCCAGGGTGCGCCCACCGTCGGAGAACACGGTGTGCGTGTGCATGTCCCCCCGGTACCAGCTTTCGCCGCGCCCCGGGACGCTCGTCGGCAGTGCCGCGTACGGGGCTCCCGTCAGCGGATCGCCGTACTCGAGGGTGATCACGACCTGCCAGTTCATGCCCGCAGGGTTGAAGACCACGGGCCCCAGGGCCACCGACCAGCTGCCGGGCTCGACGGGACCGGGCAGGTATCCGGGCGTGGCGTCCGCGCCCGAGACCGTGAATCCGTCACGCGCGCCACCGGACCAGCCGCGGAAGCCCGATGGCCCGTAGAGGCCGATGTCGAGCACGTCAGCCATGATTCCGGGAAGGCCGTCGTAGTGGTCGAACGTACGGCTGACCGTTATCCGGTTCACCCCCTGCGGAACGACGAACTGCACCGACGCCCACTGGTCGAACCCGAACGGCGAGTGGCCGGGATATGTGGTGGTGACCTTGTCACCGGGTCGCGGCGCGTCGGCAGGGCCGGTGGTCCGCGCCCGGGCCGTGTTCACCGGCACCAGCGCGGCGAGCCCGCCGGCCGCCATGAGTGCCCCGAGCCTCAGTACGTCCCGGCGCCGGTGCTGAGTCCCGTGATGAGCACACACAGTGGTAGTCCCTTCCGCAGGAATCCGTGCCTGTAGTGCGCTTGCCTGTAGTGCGCGTGCCTGTAGTGCGGGTCTGTAGTGCGCATGCCAGATTCGTTCGAACGAACAGTAGGGGGAAGCGGGTGAGTGCGGAATCCCTTCGCTGCCGCCGACTGCCACGCCCTGGGTTCCAGCCATTCTGCGGTGCTCGGAAACCACCCCGACCTGGGTTTTCACCCGTCCGGGACTAGGCAATTTCACAAGCGTGCACAGTGAATGAAGACTTTCTCGCACGAGGCGCCGCTCTTGACCTGCACACATGGCGTTCACAACATGCACACAGGTCGAGCTCGTCCAAAACCCCTTCCCTCAACTGGTGTTGCCCCGTTGCTCAGGCGAAGCTGCTGCTGGCCCACGAGGCCCCCGACCCTCAAGAAGGAGCTTCCATGCGCACGAACCTGCGCTTCGCCGGTATCACCGCGGCAGCCGTCGGCCTGATCGGCGCGACCCTCGCCGCGGTCGCGGGTACGGCCACCGCCGCACCGGCCGGCCTCTACGCGCCCTCGGCCCTGGTCCTCACCGTGTCCTATCCGGGAGGAACGACCGACACCGCAGCTCGCGCCGTCACACTGAGCTGCGCGCCGGGCAGCACCGGCACTCATCCCGACCCTGCGGGGGCCTGTGCGGAGCTGCGCACCGCGAACGGGAGTCTCGACTCCCTGTTGGCCAGGGACCCGGGCCAGGTGTGCATGCGGATCTGGTCCCCCGTCACCATCACGGTCGACGGTGTCTGGCAGGGGGCGCGCACCTCCTGGAAACACACCTTCGCGAATTCCTGCGAAATGAACGACACGGTCGGGCGCAGCAGCCTCCTCAGCTTCTGACGGCGACGCCTCACACCTCGGGGCGCACAGCCCCGAGACCGAGGAACACCTTCGGCTCTCGGGGCGAACCGCCGCCGTGCCTCTGCCCGTGGGCCGACTCCCCGCGGGGCGACAGACGGGCCTCCCGACAGGGAAGGCTCCACAGATGCACGCCGTACTCCACGCACTGTCGATCACGGGGTCGATGACCTGGGAGATCACCTGGGCCCTGATCCTGGGCTTCGTGCTCTCCGCCGTCGTCCAGGCCGTGGTCCGCAAGTCCACCGTCGTCGACCTGCTCGGCGACGACCGTCCCCGCACCCTTGCCGTCTCCGCCGGCCTGGGAGTGGCGTCCTCCTCGTGTTCCTACGCCGCGGTGGCGCTGGCCCGCTCCTTGTTCCGCAAGGGCGCGAACTTCACCGCGGCGATGGCCTTCGAGATCGCCTCCACCAACCTCGTCGTCGAGCTGGGCGTCATCCTCGCCCTGCTGATGGGCTGGCAGTTCACCGCCGCGGAATTCGTCGGCGGTCCTGTCATGATCGTCCTGCTGGCGGTCCTGTTCCGGCTGTTCCTGCGTGACAGGCTCCTGCGTCAGGCCCGTGAGCAGGCGGAACGCGGGCTCGCCGGCTCGATGGAGGGCCACGCCGCGATGGACATGTCCGTGCGAGGTGAAGGCTCCTTCGCCGCGCGCCTGTTCTCCCGCGAGGGCTTCACCGCCACCAGCCATGTGTTCGTCATGGAATGGGCGGCGATCCTGCGGGACCTGGTGATCGGTCTGCTCATCGCCGGTGCCATCGCCGCCTGGGTGCCGGATTCCTTCTGGAGCGCCTTCTTCTTCGAGGGCCACCCGGTCGCGGCCAAGCTGTGGGGACCGGTGATCGGTCCGCTGGTGGCGATCGCCTCGTTCGTGTGCTCCATCGGCAATGTGCCGCTGGCGGTGGTGCTGTGGAAGGGAGGCATCAGCTTCGGCGGCGTGGTGGCGTTCATCTTCGCGGACCTGCTGATCCTGCCGATCCTGAACATCTACCGTAAGTACTACGGCGCCCGGATGGCCGCCTTCCTCCTCGGCACGTTCTACGTGGCGATGGTCCTCGCGGGTTACTTCGTGGAGTTCGTCTTCGGCGGTCTCGGCCTGGTGCCCGACCGGCAGCAGGCGGAGATCCCGATGGAGGGGGTCTCCTGGAACTACACCACCTGGCTGAACATCGCCTTCCTGCTCCTCGCCGCCGTCCTCCTCGTGCGTTTCGCGCGGACCGGCGGCCCGTCCATGCTCCGCATGATGGGCGGCGCGCCCGAGAACGGCCATGAACACCCCGAACACATGCGGCACGGGCCCCGCCCGGGGGGCTCCCCGGGCGGACACCGCTGAGCGCGGCCCTCCCTGTTCGGTCACCCGTGTGCTACGCCGTAGGTGTCGGCCCAGGCACGTTTGAGGTCGGCTTCGTTCCAGTGGCCGAAGGTGTACGCGGGAGAGTCCACCGGCAGCGCCCGCTCCACCCGGATCAGCACCGCCTCGTGACAGGGGTAGGCGGGACCGTGCGTGTCCAGCACCCACTGGCGGGACCACGCGTACACGGGGTCGCCCTCGCCGTGGAGGCCGGCGGTTCCCTTGAAACGGAAGCCGCGCCGCAGGAGGAAGTCGATCACGTTCACCTCGGTACGGGGATCCCGCCTGAGGTTCGCCACCGTCGTGGGCGAGGCCATGTTCATGAACACCAGGTGGTCGTCGTCGTAGACGCGCAACGACCCCTTCGGGGACAGGTTGGGGGAACCGTCCTCGCAGACGGTCGCCACGAACGCGAGCTTCGCGCTGTCGACGATCCCGCGCATGTCCTGGGTGATGATTCCCATCGTGTCCCTCGCCTGAGTGTGATCACACGTGCCGACGGTCGAACCGCGACGCTGCACCAGTGTCAGCGTGCTTGGCGCGGTACGCGTGGACGACGGGCGGCGGTGTCCGCCGAATGGCGCTCAGAAACGGGCCGACGGTCCCGGGCCGTTCGGACGTGCCGATGGGGGAGTTTGGTCCAGACCATGTTCATTGACATGAACATCACTCATACTCCTGCGTGAGGCGCACGCACGACACACACCCCCACACCCGCCGTGGACGAGGAGGAACCTCGTATGACCCGTGCCCGAACGGACGTCCCCGCACTGCCCGTCCTGCTGCGGCTGCTCGCGCTGTTCGCCGTGGTGCTCGGCATCCAGGCCGTTCCCGCGCACAGCGCCCGGGCGGCCAGTACCTTCAAGGTCATCGCCTTCTACAACGGCACCTACGACGCCGCTCACATCAGCTTCGACCACGAGGCCAACGACTGGTTCCCGAAAGCCGGCGCCCAGAACGGCTTCACGTACACGGCGACCACGGACTGGAGCCGGCTCAACTCCGCGGAGCTGGCGGGCTACCAGGTGGTGATGTTCCTCGACGACTACCCGCACACGGCGTCACAGCAGTCGGCCTTCCAGGCCTACATGGCGGGCGGCGGCGGATTCATCGGCTTCCACGTCTCCGCCTACAACGACGACACGAGCGACTGGCCCTGGTACCACAACACGTTCCTGGGGACCGGCACGTTCCGGAGCAACTCCTGGGGGCCGACCTCGGAGACGCTGAAGGTCGAGGACGCCGGCCACCCGGCCACCACCGGGCTTCCCGCCACCATCTCGTCATCGGTCAGCGAGTGGTACAGCTGGCAGAACGACCTCAGGCAGAACCCGGACATCGACATCCTGGCCTCGATGGACCCGTCCACCTTCCCGATCGGCACCGACCCCAACCAGACCTGGTACAGCGGCTATTACCCGATCGTGTGGACCAACCGCAATTTCCGGATGGTCTACAACAACTTCGGCCACAACGCGATGGACTACGCGACCAACACCGCGCTGTCGTCCACCTTCGCGAGCACGCAGCAGAACCAGCTGCTCCTGCAGGAGATGAAGTGGGCGGCCGGCCAGTCCGGTCCGGTGACCCCGCCCCACACGGTCTCCGGTCCGATCAGCGGCTACGGCGGCAAGTGCGTCGACGTCGCGGGCGCCTCGAGCGCCAACGGCACGGCCATACAGCTCTACGACTGCAACGGCACCGGTGCGCAGAAGTGGACGGTGGGAAGCACCGGCACCCTCAGCGCTCTCGGCAAGTGCATGGACGTGACATCGGCGGGCACCGCCAACGGCACGAAGATCCAGCTCTACGACTGCAACGGGACCGCCTCGCAGGTCTGGCAGCCCGGCGCGAACGGTTCGCTCGTGAATCCTCAGTCGGGCAAGTGCCTCGACGCCACCGGGCCCAGTTCGGCCAACGGGACCCGGCTGCAGATCTGGTCCTGCGGCGGATCGGCCAACCAGCGCTGGACCCTGCCCTCCTGATTATCTGTCACCTTCCGGGCCCGGCCTGGGCCGGTGCCGGCACCGGCACCGGCACCGGCCCGGTGGGGCCGGGTCCGGGCTGGTCAGCAGTTGACGGGTCGGTTTCCGGAAGCGACTCGGCAGAAGTCCAGCCCGGGGCCGCCGTCGACGGTGCCCGCGTTCGGGCCGACGGAGATGAAGTCGTTGTCGGCGCCGCCGAGAATCCGGCCGTTCGCCGTGGTGCCGGCGCCGGCCGAGATGTAGTCACCGCCGGCGCCGCCGTCGACGGTGCCGGCCACGATGCCGTTGATGACGATGTAGTCGCTTCCGCCCAAGCCGGCGACGCTGTCGCCCACGCCGAGGGCGCCGCAGCTGATGAAGTCGGAGCCGGCGGTGCCGTTGACGATCGTGCCGGACACCGGGCGGCCGTTGACCGTACATGAGGTCAGGGCCTGGGCGGGCGTCGCGGTCAGGACGAGGGGGGCGGCCACGAGGGTGGCGGCGCAGAGGGTGCGCATTGCATGTCTGATCATGCTATGAGTGGTTCATGGTGACTCCATGATCGCAATCCTGCGCCATCGGTGACTCAACCGTTCGGGGCGGTCTGTCGCCCGGATGGCCACCAGGGCCGGCGCTCCCACTGCCGCGGCCGGGACGAGATGCACGATGCCGCCCACGCCGACCACGACACCGATCACGACCTTTATCGAGGCCTATTCGGCGACAGGTCAAGGACCTTTATGCATAGGCGGTTACGGCCTTTCCGCGGCGCATTCTGCGCGGAATATTCCCTTCCGTACCCCACCGGGAAATCACTCGGACAGCCGTGCAAAGATCAGGACAATGACGCGGGCGCTCCCGACACCTTTGCAGAGCGCACCGCCTGATTCCGCACACATCATGGAGTCATACGTGACCCGCTCTCCCCGGCGTACCCGCGCCCTGTCGCGTCTCGTCACCTCGGCGATCGCCGTCGCCCTGGTCGGCGCCACCGCCGGCACCGCTCTGGCCGAAGACGCCCCCGCGACGACAGGCCCGGCCCGGAACGCCGCCCGGAGCGCCGTGACGGCCGGGCAGCACAAGCCCACTCCCGCCGCGCCTTTCTTCTTCCTCACCGGGATCCAGTCGTCGGGCCGGATGTACGTCTACATGCCCGACGGGAAGGGCGGATTCGACGACCGGTCCGGCGGCTACGTCTGGCCGCACCTCAGGTACGAGGTGGCGATCGACCCCGATCTGACGGGTTATCAGGACGGCGCGTACCAGGTCATGGACGACGGCACGCTGAATCTCTGGCGCAAGGGGCTCCTCAAGAAGGTGTCGACGGGCTGGGGCCGGTACGACCGTGTGTTCTCTCCCGGCACCCTGGGCGGTGCCAAGCACCCCGACCTGCTCGCCCGTGACAAGCAGGGCGTCCTCTGGCGCTGCCAGACCAAGGCGGACGGCTCGCTGGCGCCGCGCGTCGAGGTCGGCACCGGCTGGAACCAGTTCACCCGGATCACCGGCCAGGGCGACCTGTCCGGCGACCGCAAGCCGGACGTCGTCGCCCGTGACAAGCAGGGTGTCCTCTGGCTGTACAAGGGCACGGGCGATCCGCGCAAGCCGTTCGCGTCCCGCGTCAAGGTGGGTTCCGGCTGGAACCAGTTCAACAAGCTGGTGGCCACGGGTGACGTCGACGGCGACGGCCACAGCGACCTGCTCGCCCGCGACCCCAAGGGCAACCTGTGGCTGTACAGGGGGACGGGCAAGGCAACCGCGCCCTTCAAGTCCCGCACCAAGGTCGGCACCGGCTTCAACCAGTACCGTGACCTTTTCTGACGCCTGTGCGTGTGGACAAGGAGTCTCTCAGGACCCAGCCCTGAACCCCGATCGGCCTCCTCGCGCTCACCCGGCCTCAGCGCGATGAGTGCGGACCCCGCCCGAGCGCGACCTCATTCGGACAGCGCGACCGGGGACCACGTGCCGAACCACTGCTCGGCGCCATAAGCCCGAGCACCACGGGTTCGCCGGGAAGCGTGATGGCGAACCAGTCGAGTGCCGCGGCGCACGCCTCGGCGGTGTGTCCGCTTCCCCATGCCTCCGGCAGGAGCAGGTGGCCGAGCTCGCGTCGAGATCGATCACGAAGAGGCCAGGCCGCCGTCCGGGTATCTCGGGCACCTCGCGTTCGAACTCAGCACGCGGTCGAGGATCACCGAGGCAGGTGTGCACGTCCGATGAGGCGAACACATCAGTCATGCCGGCCGGCCAATCAGCAGGCTTCGCAGCCATCAAGACACCCTCCCCTGGCTGACGGAAAGCCAGGGGAGGCCTGCGGAACCGTTCCGAGGGTGGCCCTGATTTCCGGGGTGTGTGCTGTCTCACGCCATTCGATTGCTGCCCAAGTTGTCTGAGTCACAGCGGAAATGTCCTTTTAGCATCCATTCTCGACACGGATGCCGACTCCCGAAGTGGAGCCCATCGGCGCCCGCTTGGACGCGAAGTCCCTGAGTGACCCATGCCACAGCACTCGTGACATTCCTCCCTGTTCCCTCGGAAAGGTGCCCCATCATGGCCGCTTACCTCTGTCCTCCTGCCGTGATACACGGCGAGCACGCCGTGGAGACCAGCCAGATCGTGGCGGAGGTGCGCGACCGGCACCCGCACGCGGCGTGGGCGCCGCGGATCGACGGCATCGCGGCCAGTACGGGCATCGAGGCCCGCGGGTGGATGCTGCCGCTGGAGACCGCCGTCGCGCCCGGCAACGGCAGCGGCCTGGGGACCGTCGGTATCGGACCGGCCCAAGAGGCGCTGGTGCGCGAGGGGTTCACCCAGCAGGACGTGGACCGTGCGATCGCCGCCCTCGAGGCGATACCCACCCCGCAGACCGTCCAGGAGCGCACCGCGCCGGCCTGGGAGGCCGTGCAGGCCTACGGGGAGCGCGCGGCGCGCGGGGCCCTGCAGATCGCCGGGCTGGACGCCTCGGACGTCGACTGCCTGATCACCAGCAACTCCACCACCCCGGCGCTGCCGGGTCTGGACATCGCCCTGGCCAACAAGCTTTCGCTCCGCAACGACGTGATGCTGCAGCCGGCCACGCAGTGGGCCTGTATCGCGGGGACCCGTTCCCTGGCGATGGCGGCGGATCTCGTGGCCGCTGACCCCGACCGGGTGGTCCTGGTCGTGATCGCGGAGGCGCTGAGCACCACGTACCAGCCCGCGGACGACACCCTGGAGTCCCTGATCGTCCGGTTGCTGTTCGCGGACACCGCGGTCGCCACCGTGGTCACGGGCCGACCGCGGCGCGAGTCGATGCTGCGGCTGGACTCCGCCTGGCACCACACCCTGCCCGGCACCCAGGACCTGCACCGCCTGGAGACGCGGGCGGACGGCACCCACTTCGTGATGGACCGGCGCGGGCCGCGCGCCGTCCAGGAGACCGTCACCGCGATGTGGGACTGGCTGCGGGTCCGGTACCAGGACGAGCCCGGCTCCTGGCACCCCGACGTGCTGCTCGCCCACCCCGGGGGCACCCGGGTGCTGGAGTACATGGAGCAGACGATGCCCGACGCGTGGCCGTCGGGGCTGCTGGACTACAGCCGGGCCAGCTACACCAGCGGCAACCGCGGAGGCGCCGCCGTGTTCGACATCATGCGGCGGGCACACGACGCCGGCCAGAAGCCGGGCAGTCGCGCCGTCCTGTACGCCGCGGCACCGGGCCTCACCGCCACCGCCCTGGACGGGGAGTGGCTGTAGGGCGAGCCCACGCCACGCGTACCGGCCGACGGGCCGCGCCACCGCAGCGCACGTCCCCCGACACCTCGCCGCGTTCCCTTGAGTGGTCAGGTGACGTGCCCGCCCCGCGGCCGCGTCACCTGGCGACTTCCGCCCAGACCACCTTGCCGGTGTCCGTCCACCGCACCCCCCACCGGGTGGTGAGCTTGTGCACGACGTGCAGGCCGCGACCGCCGTCGTCGAAGAGGCCGCCCCGGCCCATACGCGGCCTGCCGTTGCCTGTGTCGCCCACCTCGCACAGCAGGCCGTGACCGGACCTGATCAGCCGTACCGTGATGGGGCCGGTGGCGAAGCGCACCGCGTTCGTGACGAGCTCGCTGACCAGCAGCAGCACGTTGTCCCGGGTGTAGTTCCCGGCGCCCCACTGCCGTAGCAGCGCGGAGACCCGTTCGCGGGCGCGGGCGGGCGCGTCGTAGCGGGCGGGCAGCCGCCAGGTCGCGGTGTCCCCCTTGCGGTAACCGATCATGCGGGCGAGCAGAAGGGTCACGTCGTCGCGCTGGCGCGCGGGCGCCAGCGTGGAGACGACGCGCCGTGCGGCCTGCTGCAGGGCGTCCCAGGGATGCACCGTGGCCACCGCGTCCGCCAGCCTGCCGATGCCCTCGTCGATCGACACGGCCGGATCCTCCACCAGGCCGTCGGTGTAGAGGGCGAGCAGCGAGCCCGGCGGCGCGTCGAACGTGTGCACGTCGAACGGCTCCCGCAGCGCGAACTCGGCGCCCAGACCGGGGTGGGGGCGGACCGCGAGCAGCCCCGCGTGCCCGTCCGGATGGACCAGGACCGGGGGGAGGTGGCCGGCGCTGGCCAGCGCCACGCGGTGGCTGACCGGGTCGTAGAGGACGATGCAGCAGGTCGACCCGAGGGCGCTGTAGCCGGCCGCCAGCCCGGACTCCGAGTCGTCCAGCAGCGTCACGGTCTCGTCCAGGTGTTCGAGAACCTCGTCGGGTGCCAGCCCCGCGGACAGGAGCGCGCGGGCCTCCATGCTCAGCTGGCCCATGGTCGCCGCGGCTCCCAGGCCGTGCCCGACGACGTCACCGACCACCAGCGCGGTACGGCCGTCCGGCAGGGGAAAGCTGTTCACCCAGTCCCCGCCGACGCCCGCACTGTCGGGGGTGGCGGGCTGGTAGACGCTGGCGATCTCGACGGTGTCGCCGCCGGTCCGGGGCAGCAGCCGGCGCTGCAACGCCAGCACCTGCGTGTGCTCGCGCTGGTGCTGACGGGCCAGGTCGACGTGATGGGCGGTCCTGGCCACCAGTTCTTGCAGGTCGAACAGCTCGCTGTCGCGGAAGGGGCGGTCGGCGCGCCGCCACACCTCGGCCACGCCCAGCAGCACGACGGGCGCCGCGCTGTCCAGGACCAGCGGTATGCACGCCACACCCGCCGACCGGTCACCGGGCACCAGGGCGCGCATCACCTGTGGACTGCCGAGGACCCGCTCGACCGCCTCCCGGTCGGGTATGACGATGGCCTGCGGGGCGTCGTCCCGCCGTACCGCCTGCGCCAGCAGGCGGCTCGCGTCGCGGGGAAGATCGTCACCCGGCGTCACGTAGCCTTCGGGCCAGGCCCGGTCCGGAACGAGTGCCGCCCGCCGCAGCCGGATCCGCCCCTGTGTCTGCTCGGTGACTCCCTCGCCCGTCCACACGGCGAAGTCGAGGTCGACGGCGGCCACGTCTCCCCAGGCCAGCAGGGATTCCGCCAGCGACTGTGCGGTCTCGCCGATGTCCAGCGAGGTGCCGATCGCGGTCTCGGCGGCGTACAGGTGCAGCCGCGTGGCCATGGCGATCAGGGAGACGGTCAGGCCTTCCTGCCGCGCCGCGGCGGGCAGGATGCTCATCGAGACCACCAGCTCCGACCCGTCGCCGCGCCGCAGGCGCTGGATCCGGGCGACGTGCGCCTCACCTGTCTCCAGGACCTGACGCAACCGCCGGGTGACCGTCGGAACGTCGCCGGGGGGCAGGAGGTCGACGAAGGGAGTCCCGGCCACCGCGTCCAGCCCCGCGAACACGGGCGCTTCAAGATTGCAGCGGGTGATCCTCAGGGCCCTGTCCAGGTTGACCACGCCGAGAATCTGGTCCTGACGGCCGGCCGCCGGGTCGTCGGGTACGCCACGGCGGGTGGGACGGCCACCCCGCGCGTCGGCGGGACCGGCGGCCGCTGCCGCTCCGCCGCGTGGGATGTAGCGCCCGAGAGCGCTGCTGACCAGGTCGAACGGCGACGAGGACGAGGGGGAGGGTGTGGAGTCCATGCAGTTCTCTCGACAATCCCCGGCACAGCGCCGGGGCCGTACTCGGACCCGTGCGACGGAGCCCCGAGATCCCTGATCGCACACCTCATTGAATAACACCGGGTGTCGCTTCGCCCACACCAGATGGCCCCCTGAAGAGCGGGGGCTTCAGCGCCGACGGGGTCTCGGAACGCCCCGGCGGGTGTCACCGGCCGTCGGTAGCCTGACCGCTGTGATGGTGGGCACCGAAGAAACCCGGCTGGTCGTGCTGCGCGGCAACAGCGCCTCGGGGAAGTCGTCCGTCGCGGCCGGCCTCCGCGAGAGGTTCGGCCGCGGCCTGGCCTTGGTCGGCCAGGACAACCTCCGCCGCATCGTCCTGCGCGAACGCGACCGGCCCGGCGCCGCGAACATCGGTCTGATCGACCTGACGGCCCGCTACGCCCTGGACGCCGGCTATCACGTCGTGGTCGAAGGCATCCTCAGCGCCGACCGCTACGGCGACATGCTCGCCCAGCTGCGCGCCGACCACCGCGGACCGACCCACGGCTACTACCTGGACGTGCCGTTCCACGAAACCCTCGCCCGGCACGCCACCAAGCCGATCGCCGAGGACGTCGACGACACGCAGCTGCGCGACTGGTACCGGCCGCACGACCTGCTGCCCGGCGGGCTCGAGACCGTCATCGGCGCCGACAGCGCCCTGCACGACACCGTCGACCGCATCATGCTCGACACCGGTCTGGCCCACTTGCCCGCACTGGAGCGCTGACCGGAGCACCGGTGCGGCAACCGCTGTACGGTCCCGCCGCCCTCCGAGCACCTGGCACTGCCCGGCGGCGGGGCGCCGCAGCCCCGTGCGCTAGGGGGCTTCGTTTGGATCAGCCCGGGTCCGCGACGCCCGGCACGGCACCTCGCCGCGTTGTCGGACCACCCGAGTACGCCCAGTACGCGGGTGATCCTCCGCCTTGCGATGCACCGCACCGGACGCCGCGGCCTGATCCGACCTGATCCAAACGAAACCCCCTAGTTCATCCGGCCCAGCACCTCCCGAACCCGCCGCACGTCCCGCAGTCGCCGTTCGTACGTCGCGCCCACGGCGAGCAGCAGCAGTCCGGCGAGCGCGGGAGGCACCCAGCGGGGGAGTGCGTCGGCGGCCTGTATCAGGTAGGGGGCCAGCTCGTGCAGCGCGTCCAGCACCAGCACCGCGCCGCCCAGCAGCAGCGGCGCCCGCAGCCGGTACCGGGCGCCCAGCAGGGTGACCAGCAGCGCCGCCGCTCCCAGCAGCCACGGGCGGGTGAGGTGCGCGTCGGTCCAGGTGGCCGCGAGGCTCGGTACGAGCGTGGCGGCGAGACCAGGGCCGTACGCCACCCATGACGACGCCCGCGGATCCCGGCGCCGGCGCAGCGCGCCCAGTACGAGCGCCGGGACGGACACCGGCACCGTGTACGCCTCCGGCGCCGTGACGCCCCAGGCCGCGAGCCGCACCCAGGTGGCCAGCGCGAACAGCGCGGTGGCCGCGTAGGCGGCGGGGCGGCGGTCGGCGCGCCCGGCCGTACCGGCGGCGATCACCGCGGACAGGGACAGCACCAGGGAGAGCATCGCCGGATCGGTGACCGTCAGCCCGACCGCCAGGAGAACGGCGGCCGCACCCGTCACCTCGACCGCCACGGTCGTCCGCGCGTCGGCGGCCCGTGCGGCGAGCAGAGCCGCCACCGCGGGGACCACGAGCACGAGCAGCGCTGTGTGCGGTGGAGCCCAGCCCGCCGCGGCGCCCACCGCGCAGGCCAGTGCGGTGCCGTACCCGAGCGCGGCCGGGGCCGTGACCGTGGCGAGGCGCTGCTCCTTGAGGGCCCCCGCCGCGAACAGCGCCGTCAGGCCACTGAGCACCCCCAGGGTCGCGGACCGCGTCGGCAGCGCGAGGAACGCGAGCGAGACGGACGAGACGAGGGCGAGCACCAACGCCACGAGGGTGCCGGCGCCGTCCGGTACTCGGGGCCGCGCGGCCACCGCGAGCAGGGCCGCCGTCGCCAGCGCCGCCACCAGGAGCGCCGCCGGGTAGGGCACGTCCAGCACCACCGGTACGACCATGAGCGCGGACCACCCGAGCGGCAGCACACCCGTCAGCGCCCTGGGCCGCCACGTCGTGTCGCGGACCGCGAGCGCGAGAACGGCGGCGACGGCAGCGAGGACCAGCGGCGCCGCCTGCAGTTGCGGCAGCCACGGCGCGCCGACCGACACGGCCTCCCGGGCACCGCCCGGCGCCCCCGACCAGACCCGTCGTACCCAGTCGGCCGGACCCAGCAGCGTCAGCGCGAGCAGGGGCAGCGCCCACAGCACCGCGAGGCCGTGCACGGCGGCGGAGGCGAAGGCGAGGCCGCGCCGCACCGGCTCCGGCAGCCGACCGGTCCGTACCGCCGCCGTCAACGCGATCCCGACGGCGAGATGAGCGGGGACCGTCCACGTGGCCGGCAGCGCCGGGCGGACTGTGCCGCCGAGCGCGGCGACGACCAGCACACCGACCGCGACGGACAGCCCGACGGCGTGCCCTGTGGCACGCCCCCGCCAGGCCGCCGCCAGCGCCACACCGGCCGTGAACAGCAGCAGCGCGGCCGCTCGGGCCCCGGCAGCCGGATCGCCGGCCGTCCACGACAGCCAGACCGCACCCAGCGCGCCCCACGCCCCCGTGCCGTACGCGCCGATCGTGGCGGTGATCCGCACCACCCCGGCCGGAGCGCGCAGCGCCACCACCGTGTCGCACGCGGCCGTCACCAGCAGCGCGGCGGTGATCCCGTACCGCCCCGCGTCGGCCGCCATCGCCCACAGCAGCAGCGGCAGCTGCGCCGCGGCCAGCGCGGCCGGAAGCGGCAGCCGCAGCGCCGTGGTGCGCGGCAGCAGCCCGTAACCCGTCCACACGGCCGTCAGCACCGCCGACGCCCCAGCCGCGTACGTCATGCCGTCGACACCGCTGAGGGCGACCGCCCGCGCCGCGTACGCGTCGAGCACCGTGAGCGCCAACGCGAGCCCCGCCACCGCCTCGGCCGTCGAGCGCAGGCCGCGTCCCAGCAGCGGCAGCGGAGCGGCCAGGGCGGCCACCGTGACCGCGCCCAGCACCAGCGAGCGTCCGGCGATACCCAAGTGCCCCCAACTGACCACCGTGAAGGCGATCGCCGCGATGGTCAGCAGCAGGCCGCCCAGGAGCAGCAGCACGTTCTGCACGCGCGGCGCGGTGGCCTCGGGGCGCTGCGGCACGGGTGCGGCCGCGGGCGGCACCGGACCGGCCGGCGACAGCGTGGACAGGCGGGCGACCAACCAGGTGCGGCGCGCCAGCAACTGGGCGCGGCGGGTGTCCAGTTGCCACAGCTCGGCGTCGATGAGCCGCAGCTCCTCGGCCGGTGGCGGAACGTGTGTCATGGATCGCAGTGTGGTCCGCGCCACGTCGTACGGCATGAGCGTGCGTACTCAGAACGTACTCAGGTCCCGCCACCGACGTCCGGTGATCCCGTGATCCGGTTCGGTGGTGTACCGCCGGTACACCCTTCGACGGAAACTCCCTGGCCGCCGCGAAAGGCGGTTCTCTTGAGGCCGGCGAGGATTCCGCGATGCCCGGCGCAGCGGTGTCCCCCTCCGCCGTACGGCGTTTCGCCGCCGCCTTCCCTTCGATTGGAGTCGAGTGAGCATCCCCGCGACCCCGAGCGCGCCGCGTGAGCGGTCGGTCGGCCGTGCCCTGACCGTCGTGCTGGCCCTGCTGACCGTGTTCGGGCCGATCTCGATGGACCTCTACCTTCCCGTCCTTCCGGCGCTGACCCGTGACTTGGGCGCGGCGACGTCGACCGCGCAGCTGACCGTCACGGCGTGTCTGATCGGTCTGGCCCTCGGGCAGGTCGTCGCCGGTCCGTTGTCGGACCGGCTCGGCCGCCGGCGTCCACTGCTGTTCGGTGCGGCCGCGTACATCCTCGCCGCGGTGCTGTGCTCGCTCAGCCCGGGTGTCGGGACGCTGATCGCCGCCCGCTTCCTCCAGGGGCTGGCCGGGTCGGTGGGCATCGTGATCGCGCAGGCCGCGGGACGTGATCTGTACTCCGGAAGCAAGCTGGTGCGGTACTACAGCCGTCTGACCGTGATCGGCGGGCTCGCAGCGATCATCGGGCCGGTGCTAGGCGGTCAGCTCGCCGCGGTCACCGACTGGCGCGGCCTGTTCCTGTTCCTCGCCGGGGCCGGCGCGGCGATCCTCGTCGCGGTTCTGGTCGTCTTCCGCGAGACGCTGCCCCGGCAGGAGCGGACCACCGGCGAGTTCAAGCAGACCGGGCGCGACTTCCGGCGTCTGCTGTCCGACCGGGTGTTCCTCGGCGCCGTCCTCGTCATCGGCTTCGCGTACGCCGCCGTCTTCGCCTACCTCAGCGGCGCCACGTACGTGTTGCAGGGCATCTACGGTCTCTCACCGCAGGGGTATTCGTTCGCGTTCGGCCTGAACTCGCTCGGGTTCATGCTGTTCGGCTTCGTCGCCGGCCGGCTGGCCGGACGCCGGTCGGAGAAGGGCACACTGCTGATCGGGCTCCTCATGTGCCTGGCCGGTGCGGGCGGCGTACTCGTCACCGCGCTCCTGGAGCTGCCGCTGCCGGTCATGGTCGTCTCGCTGTTCCTGATGGCGAGCGGCGTGGCCACGACGACGCCGCCGGCCACGTCGCTCGCCCTGGCGAACTACCCCGACATCGCCGGCACGGCGTCCTCGCTCCTGGGCCTGGCCCAGTTCGCGTTCGGCGGTGTCGCCGCCCCGCTGGTCGGTCTCGGCGGCGCCGGCACCGCCGTCCCCCTCGGGCTCGTCACCGCCGTCTCCGCCGCACTGGCGGCGATCGTCTACGCCCTGACGATCCGCCCGCACACCCGGGCCCCGCACCACACGGCAGCCAAGGACACACCCGCCGACCGCGTGCCGGCCCATTCGTGAACGGGACGTCCGCTCGGCGCACCGCCTGGAGTGCGCCTCGGTCAGGACAGGACGGTGCCCGTTTCCTCGCGCAGCGCCCGCAGGAGACGGTCCTGGAACCCCACGTCGTGCACGGAGGCGTGCGGCTGGTGTCGTTGCCGGTGATACCAGTAGCCGCCGCTGGTCAGTGCCTGCGCATCCGCACCGGAGGCCAGCCACACCTGCGTCCGGTGACCTAGGGGGCCTCGTTTGGATCAGCCCGGGGCCGCGACGCCCGGCACGGCACCTCGCCGCGTTGTCGGACCACCCGAGTACGCCCAGTACGCGGGTGATCCTCCGCCTTGCGATGCACCGCACCGGACGCCGCGGCCTGATCCGACCTGATCCAAACGAAACCCCCTAGTTCCAGATCGTCCGGCGCGCCGGGCCCGCCCATCCTGGTGGGCACCCAGCCCGGGTCCACGGCATTGCTCAGCACTCCGGGTCGCAGGCGGGCCACCGCGGCCGCGAGCGTCGTGACGAACAGCTTGCTGTCGGCGTACGAGCCGGGCTCCGCGCCCCGCCAGTCGACGTGGTCGAGCGCGGAGCGCCCCTGGAAGTGGGAGCTGCTGCTCAGATAGACGTGTCGGCGCGGCCCGTGCAGGAGGGCCGTGAGCAGGTACGGGGCGATGATGTTGACCGGCATGACCGCGGGGCCGCTCCACACGCCGGCGTTGTGTATCACGGCGTCGAGAGGCGCGGCGTCGTTCAGTTCGGCGGCGATGCGCCGCACCGCGTCACGCTCCCTGAAATCGCCCAGGACGATGTCCGCCCCGCGGTCCACCAGTGCCTGAATGCCGGCTGCGCGCTCCTCATTGCGGGCGTGCACCACGACCTCGTGGCCGGCGGACAGCAGCGCGTCCGCCGCGGCCCGCCCCAGCCCGTCAGCAGAGCCCGTGACCAGGATCCGACTCACGATCGCACCGCTTCCCTCACGGTCGTAGCTCCTTGCCGTGCGCAGGTGGAAGAGAAGGGGCAGGGCTTTCATCCGGTCGTGGGCTGCTGCGCGGGCGCCGGGGCCTCGTGCGTGGCGGCCCAGGAGGCGAGCAGGCGCAGGCCCTCCTCGGACGCCGAACCGGGCTCGGCGGCGTAGATGGTCAGGGTCAGGCCGGGCTCGGCGGCCAGCTCAAGGCCCTCGAAGGCGAGCGTGAGCTCCCCGACGACGTCGTGGTGGAAGCGCTTCGTCCCGGTGCCGTGGTGGCGGACGTCGTGGGCACCCCACCGGGTGCGGAACTCCTCGCTCCGAGTGGACAGTTCACCGACGAGGTCGTGCAGGTCCTTGTCGTACGGGTTGCGGCCGGCCTCGGTGCGCAGAATGGCCACGGCCACGTCGGCGAACAGGTCCCAGTCCGGGTAGAAGCGCCGGGAGGCGGGGTCGAGGAACTGGAACCGCGCGAGATTCGCCTGGTTGCCGGGCGTGGCGTAGATGTCGCGGTAGAAGGCGCGGGCCAGCTGGTTCGTCGCGAGGAGGTCCATGCGCCCGTTGCGCACGAAGGCAGGCCCCGCGGTGATCGCGTCGAGCGTCCACTGCAGGCTGCGGTGGAGCTTCCACTGATCCTTGGCGCGTCGGCGCCGGGGGCGGGTGAGGGCGTCGGAGCCGTCGGCCGCCTGTGCCAGATTCAGCAGGTGGGCACGTTCGGCGTCGTCCAGCTGCAGCACGCGCGCGACCGCTTCGAGGACGGCGGGGGAGACACCGGCGAGGCTGCCCCGTTCCAGTTTGGCGTAGTACTCGACGCTCATGTCGGCCAGGGCCGCGACCTCGCTGCGCCGCAGGCCCGGCACCCGGCGCCGGGGCCCGGCGGGCAGTCCGGCCCGCTCAGGGCTGATCTTGGCGCGCCGCGACGTCAGGAACTCGCGGACCTCATCACGGTTGTCCATGTCTCGACCGTACGGCTCGCACACCGCCGGAGCGATGTACTGCCGGTACACCCCTTGTCCGTGACTCCCCGTCCGCACGAAAGAGCGGTTACCTGGATGACGTGGCGCTCGACGGCTGCCCCCACGAGGGCGGACGGAGCGCTCGGCCCCGGGACCGCGGCGCGACTTCGCCACCGTCACCGGGCCCGCCACCGCAGTCAGCGGCCGGCCGGCGTACCGACCTGTGCACCGGCCGCCACAGTACGTAAGGAACCCCTCTCATGCGCGGAGCAGTGATCCACGCCCCCGGCGATGTGCGCTTCGAGACCGTGGACGACGCGAAGATCCTCAAGCCGACCGACGCGATCATCCGGACGGCCGTGACCTGCGTGTGCGGCTCGGACCTGTGGCCGTATCGCGGCGCGGAGCCGACCGAGCGCGCCCACCCGATGGGCCACGAGTACGTCGGCTTCGTGGAAGAGGTCGGAGCCGAGGTCACGGCGGTCAGGCCGGGGCAGTTCGTCGTCGGCTCCTTCGCGACCTCGGACAACACGTGCGCGAACTGCCGTAACGGCTTCCAGTCCAGCTGCCTGAACCGCGAGTTCATGAGCACCTGCCAGGCCGAGTACGTGCGTATACCCAACGCCCAGGGCACCCTGGTCGCCACCGGCGAGGTGCCCGGCGAGGAGTTCTGGCCCGGCCTGCTGGCCGTCTCCGACGTCATGGGCACCGGGTGGTACGCCGCCGAGGCCGCCGAGGTGACGCCCGGCTCCACCGCCGTCGTCGTCGGCGACGGCGCGGTCGGCCTGTGCGCGGTGCTCGCGGCCAGGGAGAGGGGCGCGGAGCGCATCATCGCCATGTCGCGCCACGAGAGCCGGCAGAAGCTCGCCGTGGAGTTCGGTGCCACCGACATCGTCACCGAGCGCGGCGAGGAGGGCGTCGCCCGGGTCAAGGAGCTGACCGGCGGCATCGGCGCGGACAGCGTCCTGGAGTGCGTCGGCACCGCCCAGGCCATGCAGCAGGCCCTGCGCTCGGCCCGGCCCGGCGGCAACGTCGGTTTCGTCGGCGTCCCGCACGACGTCGCCGTCGACGGACAGGAACTGTTCTTCTCCCACGTCGGTCTGCGCGGCGGCCCCGCGCCCGTGCGCCGCTACCTGCCCGACCTCATCGACCGCGTCCTCACCGGCCGCATCGACCCCGGCAAGGTCTTCGACCTCACCCTCCCCCTGGACCGGGTGGCCGAGGGCTACCAGGCCATGGACGAGCGCCGCGCGATCAAGGCGCTGCTCAAGCCGTGACCACCAGGGCCGGACACGACCCCGGCCAAGACAGCCAGGACATCCCAGCCGGCCAGGACATCCCAGCCGGCCAAGACGGCCAAGACGGCCAAGCCGGCCAAGACGGCCAAGACGGCCAAGACGGCATCGGAACGACAGGAAGCCCCATGGAGTTCATCAAGTCCCAGTCCACCAGCAAGGCGCCGGCCGACCGGTTCACCGGAGACGTCTGGTGGGACGTCATCGTCGCCGGTCGGGAACCCTCCAGGATGCGGGCGAACCTCGTCCGTTTCTCCCCCGGCGCCCGCACCAACTGGCACTCGCACGCCGTGGGCCAGACCCTGCACGTGGTCTCCGGCATCGCCCTGATCGGCACCCGCGACGGCACCGTCCTCGAAGCACACCCCGGTGAAACCGTCGGCTGCCCGCCCGACGAAGAGCACTGGCACGGTGCCGCCCCCGACCGTTTCATGGAACACATCGCCCTGTGGGAGGGCACCGGCGACGGCACCCCCGAGACCCGGTGGGCGGAGCCCGTCACCGACCCCCAGTACAGCGGCCCCCGCAGCCGCGACCAGTAACACCCGGCCCCTCGGAAAAACCGCCAAGGGCTGAGTCCCAGGCCCCCATCTCACCCCCGGTGGGTGAGGCAGGCCCCACCG
The DNA here is from genome assembly GCF_040682635.1 of Streptomyces sp. NPDC051133. NCBI lineage: Bacteria > Bacillati > Actinomycetota > Actinomycetes > Kitasatosporales > Streptomycetaceae > Streptomyces > Streptomyces sp. NPDC051133. The sequence continues at coordinate 61,836 of NZ_JBFBBK010000003.1, read as the reverse complement.
TGCTGCCGGACGCTTGCTGCGGACCAGTGGGTGACGGACGCCTACCCACGGTGCGTCGGCGCGACGAGGGAGATCATGTGAACCGGTATCCGCCTATCGCCGAGCACGGCATGGTCGGTGATCTTCAGACCGCCGCCCTGGTGTCCTCCGGTGGAATCATCGACTGGTGGTGCACCCCGCGCTTCGATTCACCCAGCGTCTTCGCCTCGCTGCTGGACAGTGAGCGCGGAGGGCACTGCCGTCTCGCTGCGGAATACCCGGACGGGAACGGGATCCCGGTCCGGCAGCTGTATCTGTCCGACACCGCCGTCCTGGTCACCCGCTTCATGACCCCCGACGGCGTCGGCGAGGTGGCCGACTTCATGGTGCCCCTCGACTCGTCGGCACCGCAGGACAGGCACACCCTGGTGCGGGTCGCACGGGTCGTCCGGGGCAGTCTGCCCTTTGCCCTCACCTGCCGCCCGCGCTTCGACTACGGCCGCGCCCCGCACACGCTCACCCAGGAAGACGAGCACTACGTCCGCTTCCACGGCCCGGGGGCGGATCTGCATCTGCAGTCCACCACCGGCATTCCGCTGCGCCCGGACGGCAGCGACATCACCGCCCGCTTCACCCTGTCGGCCGGCCAGGCGGCCGCGGTGGTGCTGACGAGCGCGGCGAGCGACGGTCCCGCCCCGCAGCGCCCTTCTCTGGAGCAGGTCGCCGACGACTTCGAGGCGTGCCGGGCCTTCTGGCTGTCCTGGCTGCGGCCCTGCACCTACCGCGGCCGCTGGCAGGACGTCGTGAACCGCTCGGCGATCACGCTCAAGCTGCTCACGTACGCCCCGACCGGGGCACCCATCGCCGCTGCCACCATGGGACTGCCCGAGCAGATCGGCGGGGAACGCAACTGGGACTACCGCTACACCTGGATCCGTGACGCGGCGCTCTCCGTCAGGACACTGATCGATCTGGGCTTCCACGAGGAGGCGCACGCTTTCCGTCACTGGCTGCGCGAGCGTATCGAGGCCGGCAGCACGGCCTCGGGCGATCCCCTGCAGATCATGTACCGCGTCGACGGCGATCCCCACCTGACCGAGGAGATCCTCGACCACCTGGAGGGCTATCAGGGCTCACGCCCGGTGCGCGCGGGCAACGCCGCTGCGGACCAGCTCCAGCTCGACATCTACGGCGAGGCGTCGGACGCCCTGATCGTCGGACGCGACATCGGTGCGATCCGCGGCTGGAAGGCGCTCAGCGACGTCCTGGACTGGCTCGCCGACCACTGGGACCAGCCGGACGAAGGCATCTGGGAGACCCGGGGCGGCCGTCAGAACTTCACCTACAGCCGGTTGATGACCTGGGTGGCGTTCGACCGCGGCATCTACGCGGCCAAAGGGTTCTCCCGCCCGGCCGACGTCGCACGCTGGACCTCTGCCCGGGACACCGTCTTCCGGCAGATCGTCGAGCAGGGCTGGCACGAGCAGCGGCAGGCCTTCGTGCAGCACTACGACACCGACGTCCTGGACGCCTCCCTGCTGCTCATGCCGAAGGTCGGTTTCCTCTCACCACGCGATCCCGACTGGCTCAGCACCCTCGACGCCATGGACGAGGAACTGGTCAGCGACAGCCTCGTCTACCGCTACGACCCTACGGCGTCCCCGGACGGTCTGCGCGGCTCGGAGGGCACCTTCAACCTGTGCAGCTTCTTCTACGTCGAGGCACTCGCCCGCAGCGGCAGGCTCAACCAGGCCCGGCACGCCTTCGACAAGATGCTCACCTACGCCAACCACGTCGGCCTGTTCGCCGAGGAGATCGGCCCCTCGGGCGAACAACTGGGCAACTTCCCCCAGGCGTTCACCCACCTAGCCCTGGTCACCGCGGCCATGGCGCTGGACGAAGAACTGAGCAGGACCGAGGCCAGGCCCCGAACGGGCGATCACAGACATCCCGCAACCCATGGCCTGACGGTGCCCGCCGAGGGCGTCCAAGGGGGCGACGCGCGTGGTTGAGACGGCCGAGCGGCGACAGCCGGCAGGGCAGGGACGCGTGCTGGCAGCGCTGGCCCTCGCTCAGTTCATCTGCAGCTTCGCCGGCTCCAACATGAACGTGATGATCAACGACATCAGCAAGGATCTGGACACCACGGTCCAGGGCGTACAGGTAGCGATCACCGTCTTCCTGCTGGTGATGGCGGCACTGATGATCCCGGGCGGCAAACTGACCGACCGCTACGGCCGCAAGCGCTGCTTCCTGACCGGCCTCATCGTGTATGCGATCGGCGCCCTGATCAGCGCGGTCTCTCCGGGCCTCGGCGTGCTCATCCTCGGCAACTCCATCCTCGAAGGCATCGGCACCGCCCTGCTCATCCCGCCCGTCTACATCCTCACGACGCTCCTCTACCCGGACGTGACCTCCCGCGCCCGTGCCTTCGGCGTCATCATGGCGCTCGGCGGCATCGGCGCCGCCGCCGGACCGCTGATCGGCGGCCTCATCACCACAGGCATCAGCTGGCGCGCCGCCTTCGTCTTCCAGGCCCTGGTCATCGCGGTGATCGTCGTACTCAGTCGCCGTATCGTCGATCCGCTCCCGCCGGATCCGACCCGCTCCTTCGACACCGCCGGTGCGGTTCTGTCCGCCGTCGGTCTCGTCCTGGTGGTCATGGGCATCCTGGCCGCGGACAACAACGTCTGGCTCATGATCGCCCTCCTGGTCCTCGGCGGCCTCGTGCTCTGGTGGTTCCTCCGCTCCGTGCGCGCCAAGGAAGCCTCCGGCCGAGAACCGCTGCTGTCGCTCGGCCTGTTCCGTAACCGCACGTCCAACCTCGGCCTCGTCACCCAGAACATCCAATGGCTGCTGCTGATGGGCTCGTCCTTCACGGTCGCGGCGTACCTCCAGGTCGTACGCCACTACGACGCCATCCAGACCGGTGTCATCTTCACCGCCGCCACCCTGGGGCTGCTGGTCACGTCCCTGTCCGCCGAGCGACTGGCCGCACGGTACCCCCAGCGCACGCTCATCATGACCGGCTTCGTCGTGTGCATCACCGGCGTGGTCGTCCTGGTCGCCCTGGCCGCCGCCTTCTCGACGGCCTGGGCCTTCGTCCCCGGACTCCTGCTGATCGGACTCGGACTGGGCGTCATGCTGACTCCGTCGGTCAACGTCGTGCAGTCGAGCTTCTCGGAGGAGCAGCAAGGGGAGATCTCGGGCCTGTCCCGCAGCGTGTCGAACCTCGGCTCCTCCTTCGGGACGGCCATCGCCGGCACCATCCTGGTCTCCGGACTGACCAAGGGGGCGTACGCCGCAGCGATGATCGCCCTGGCCGTCCTGGGCCTCGGCGGCCTCCTCGCGGCGGTACGCCTTCCCCGGCAGACGGGCCCCACCCCGGTGCACGTCCCGCACAGCACGGCACCGCAGCCGCACGCATAGCCGCCGCAGGATGCCCCCGCACGTACAGCCGCCGCACGCGCCCGCGGCCGTGGTGACGGCACCTACAGATCTGCCGGGCGGACGAACCCGTAGGCGCGCTCGACCCTGGCCACGTGGAGCGAGAACGAGGCATACCAGTGCTCGCGTCCGTGCGCACGGGCCAGGACGTGCTCCGCGTGGTTCCGCCAGGCGGCGATCGCGTCCTCGTCCCTCCAGTACGACACCGTGATCCCCAGGCCGTCCGCACCGCGAGCGGCATCGACACCGAGGAATCCCGGCTGGTCGGCGGCCAGTTCCAGCAACCGCTCGTCCGTCTGCGCGTAGCCGTTGTCGCCGGCGGTCCGCACGGCGGTGAACACCACGGCGTAGTAGGGCGGGTCGGGCAGCGACGCGGGCGGTGCGCGACGCGCCATGGTGGGTGAACGGGGTGGTCCCCAGGGTGGAGGGGGCTTCGGTCCAGCGGGGGAGCGGGGTGCGCCTGGGGGTCGATGCGGAGGAGCGTGGGGCGCCGGAGGATCGGAATTCCCGGCGGAGGGAGACATGGTGGAGCGTTGGGACCGGATCGGGCGTGCGGCGGGGTACGGCGCGGCGGCGGCCCTTGCGCCGTATCTGGTGATCAAGGTGTCGTGGGTGGTCGGTTCGTTACTGGGGCTGCTGCCGGTGGGGCGGGGGTTCAGCCTGGGCGGGTGGCTGGTGCTCAACACCGTCACGATCGCAATGGCCGCGGCCGGGATCACGCTGGGGCTGGCGCTGGTGCGGCCGTGGGGGATGCGGATCCCGGGCCGGCTGGTGGTGTTCTTCGCCTGGGTCGGGTCGGGATTCCTGGTGTCGATCCTGCCGTTCGTGGTCGTCGGCGCGCTGGTGAGCTCGGGGGCGGGGGGTTCGGGAGATTCCGGAGGGTCGGGAGGTGATCCGGCGATGCCGGGCTGGGAGGCGACGCTGGTCCAGTGCAGCTTCGTGGGAACCGGAATCGCGCTGGCCATCGCGCTTCCCGCCTATCTGTGGCGGCGCTGGCCCCACGCGCTGCGCCCGCCGGAGCGGCCCCGCACCCGCGCTTCCTCGGGGCCGAGGTGGCCCGCTGTGACCGGTGCCGCGACCGGCCTGGCCTGGCTTTACTGGGCGGCCGGTGGCTCCCAGGGCATCGCGCACGGCGATGAGCGGTCGGCCGGCTGGCGTGTGCTGGTCGCAGTGAGCGCGTTCTGGGCTCTCGCCGCGTCCGCCGCCGCACTGGCACTCATCCGGCGCCGGCCGACCGGGTTGCCGTATCCGCTCCTGCTCGCGTCGGCGTGGCTGGGATCGGGCTCGATGTTCGCGTGGAGCGGCTGGAGGCTGCCGGCCACGGTGTACGTGGCACTGGCGCACCCGAGCGACGTCGGCTACCCGGAGAACGTCGCGGTCGCCGTGGCACTGCACATCACGGCCGTGCTGACGGGAGCGGGAATCATGCGGACGCTGGTCCCCGGCGAGCGCAGGCGGATGAGCGTGCCCGGCAACGCCCAGCGGTCCGCCCAGCGGGTGAGCCGCCGCCCGTGAAGGACGAAGCGCTCCCGGAGGGGGACCGCAGCGACGAGGGACCGGGGACGAGGAATGCAGGGACGAGGGGCGTGTCAGAGCGCTGGTGGGCCCGCCTCGACACGGCGCAACACGGGCAGCAGCCGGTCCAGGTCGGGGCCGGTCTGGATCTGCCGCTCGTCCCACCAGGTGGCGCCGGCGTCGTGCAGGGGACCGATCACGTCCTTGGCCTTCGCCGCCTCCGGGGGCGTGGCACCACCGAGCACGAACTCGAAGGGACGCGCTGCCTCGACCGTACGGTGCCTGCGTACGTAGCCGACCAGTTCCCGCACCTCCGTCACATCGGGCACATGGCCATGCCGGGCCGTTTCGAACAGCGGCACCGCACCGTCCCACCGAGCCGCCCGCCGCATGGGCGCTCCACGCGGCCAGAACCCGCCGATCCACACCGGCGGACCAAGCTGCTGCACGCTGCCGGGCAGCAGTGTCACGTCCCGGACCTCGTAGTGCCGACCGTGGTGGTTCACCGGTTCGCCGGACCAGAAGCGCGTCAACAACTGCAGTCCCTCGTCCAGCCGCTCTGCCAGGACGCGTGGCTCGGCGGCGTCGCCGAAGCTGCGGTACTCGTCGTCGATCGGACCGCCCAGACCGGCGGCGAAGATCACCCGGCCGCCGCTGAGATGGTCCAAAGTGGCCACTTGACGGGCCAGTTGCTGCGGACGGTACCGGGGGACCGGCGTCAGCAGGGTGCCCAGTCGGATCCGTGAGGTCGCCAGCGCGGCGGCGGTCAGCAGCATCCAGGGATCGCCGAAGGGACGCCCCTGGTGCTGTCGGTGCAGGACGTGGTCCCAGACGAAGAGCCCGTCCCAGCCCGCCTGTTCGGCGGCAGCGGCCACGGTCGCGACGTTACGGGGATCGGCGAAGTCACCGAAGTTCGGGACGTTGATGGAGAAGCGCATCCCAGCAGCATGCGCAGGCGGCCGCGAAGTGGGCAATCAGATTTGGAACCAGGCGGCTGCACGGCAGCAGGCGCGAGACCGTACGCAACCTGCAGGCGCGGAGACGCCCGTCGAGGCGCCCGAAGCGGCGTCACCCGGCACCTGCGGGCCCACCGGTCCGGTCCAGGACGTGTCCGACGGATCGGGTACGGCCCGGCCGGGCGGGCGCGGCCCCGGCCTCTCTATCTCGAACCTGCGTTGTTTCTAGAATGGCCTGGTGGAGGACATCGACGCGATCGCGGCGTTGCAGGACCCGGTCCGGCGCCGTCTGTACGAATACGTGGTGGCCCAGGGCCGTGAGGTCGGACGCAACGAGGCCGCCGAGGCGGCCGGGGTGGCGCGCACGCTCGCCGCGCACCACCTGGACAAGCTGACCGAGGCCGGGCTGCTGGAGAGCGGCAGCCGGCGGCTGACGGGCCGCTCGGGGCCGGGAGCGGGCCGGCCCGCCAAGGTGTACACGCGGGCGCGGGCCGAACGGGCGGTGTCATTGCCGGCCCGCGACTACCGCACCGCCGCCGAACTGCTCGCCGAGGCCGCCGAGCAGGCCGGGCTCGACGCCGGGCTCTGCACGGCCGCACGCCGCCGGGGCGAGGCCCTGCGCGGCTCGGCGGCGCCCTGCGCCGACCTCGACGAGGCCATGGCGATGCTGGCCGCCCGCGGCTACGAACCGCACCTGGAAGGCACCGAGGAGCTCCAGGACGCCGAAGGCGCCGAGGAGACGACCGGAGAGACCGGGGCGGTCGTGCGTATGCGCAACTGCCCCTTCCATGCTGTCGCCGAGCGCTTTCCCCCGCTCGTCTGCGGCATGAATCTCGCGCTGCTGGAGGGGTTGCTCGGTACGGACGGTCCGGTTCGCGCCCGGATGGACGCCCGGCCGGGGGAGTGCTGCGTGGTGGTCGAGCCTTCTAAAAACGATATTCATTGACATAGAAATGAGCCCATGCTGGGATGTGGCCATGACTGCATCCGTGCATGCTGCCCACCTCGCCCAGCTCAACGTCGCCACGCTGCGGCACCCGCTCGAAGACCCGCGCATGACGCCGTTCGTGGAGATGCTCGACCCGGTCAACGCCGCCGCCGACGGCGCGCCGGGCTTCGTGTGGCGGCTCGTGGAGGAAGGCGCGTCCGACGCCACCGCCCTGCGCCCGGCGGGGGAGGACGTCATCGTCAACCTGACGGTGTGGGAGACCCCGGAGGCGCTGTGGGACTTCACGTACCGCAGCGGGCACCTGGACGTGATGCGGCGGCGCCGCGAATGGTTCGAACGGCACGTCGAGGCGCACCTGGTCCTCTGGTGGGTCCCCGCCGGCCACGTCCCGACCGTCGGTGAGGCCCTGGAACGGCTGGCGGACCTGCGGGCGAATGGGCCCAGCCCGCGCGCGTTCACCTTCGCCTCGTCCTACACCGCGGTCGAGGCCGCCCAGCACCTTCAAGCCGTGCCGCAGGAGCAGCCGTAGCAGGTGCCCGACCGGTCCTGCCTGACTGGTCCTCACCGGAGCGTCGGCCGGATCTCGGGGAGGGCGGCCGGGCCCTCCCCGATGCGAACCTGCGCTCTGCTCCCACGGCTTCCCCGGCTAGAGGTCGGCCGTTTCTTCGGTGACGAGGTGGGCCGACATCTCTTCGTGGGTGGGCGGTGGCGGCAGGGTGCGGGTGTGTTCCGGCCGGAGTCCGTCGAGGAAGACGCCCAGGTGCCGGGTGGCGAGTGTGGCGGCCTGGCCGGGCGGAAGGTGGGGCAGGGGGCGGCAGATCAGCGCGGCGGTGGCGATCAGGTCCACCGCGGTGATGTCATGCCGAAGAGCCTCGCTGCCGCGCCCTTCGGCCAGGATGTCTTCCAGGGTGGCGGCGATCTGCTGTTGCAGCTCGCGGGCGTGCGGGTCGCTCGTCATGGGCCCGCCGATCAGGGGCAGGGACAGCAGCTCACGGTTGTCGATCATGCCCTGGAGGAAGGATTCCACGGCTGCGAGGGGATCCGTCTGCGCCGTCCTGCCCGCCGCACGGGCCAAGTCGAGGACAAGGCTGAAGCCATCCACCACGACCTGGCTGACCAACGCGTCGCGGTCGGGGAAGCGGCGGTACAGGGTGGCGATGTTCACGCCTGCCCGCCGGGCGATCTCATCCAGGGGCACAGCGGTCCCCGATTCGCGGAAGGCGGCGCGGGCCGCAGCCAGGATCTGGGCGCGGTTGCGCGCGGCGTCGGCCCGCAGCCGCGGCGCCGACCGCCCGCTCGGGGTGCTGGCAGTCACTTTCTACCTCTGCTGTTGTCGTCACCTGCGTGTGTGCCGAGGGTAACGCCCCCAGACTAAGTGAAGGATTTACTTCACTTAGGTGTTAGTGTCGCTGTGCCGGCGACGCGGCGCGCGGCGGCCACTCGGGTCGTGGGCGCCCGTCGCCGGACCGGACGACGCGAAGGGAAGAACTCCTCATGACAGCAGCGCACGGCAGGCGTTTCGAGGGCAAGGTGGCGGTGGTGACCGGTGGCAGCCGGGGTATCGGAGCAGCGGTCGCCACCCGTCTGGCGGCCGAGGGAGCGGCCGTAGTCATCGGCTACCGCGGCAATCAGCAAGCCGCCGACGAACTGGTCCGGTCACTGGTGGCCGAGGGCGGCCGAGCCATGGCGCTGCGCGCGGACGTGGCCGATCCCGAACAGACCGGGACCCTGATCGACCGGGCGGTCGCCGAGTTCGGACAGCTTGACGTCCTGGCCTCGTGCGCGGGCATCGAGCACTTCGACGCATTGCAGGACATCACCCCGGCCGACTTCGACCGTGTCTTCGCCGTGAACACCCGAGGCCAGCTCTTCGCGGTCCAGCACGCCGCCGCCCACATGGGGGTTGGCGGCAGAATCGTGCTCACCTCCTCGGTCAGCGCCTCCCGCGCCGTCTTCCACCACACCCTCTACGCCGCCTCCAAGGCCGCGGTGGAATCGATGGTCCTCAACCTCTCCGCCGAACTCGGACGGCGCGGCATCACCATCAACGCCATCGCCCCCGGCGGCACGGCCACCGACATGGCCGCGGAACACGGAGCCGGCTACCAGCACCCCCAACTGCGCGACACGATGCCGATGGAGCAGTGGCTGGCAGTCCACGGTGCGCTGGGACGCCTGGCCCAGCCGGAGGAGGTCGCGGCGGGCTACGCCTTCCTCGCCGGCGACGACGCCGCCTACATCACCGGCCGCACCCTGCCCCTGGACGGCGGCTTCTTCTAAGGCCGGCCGTCACCACCCACCGCGTCCCCCTCCACCGCGTCCCGCTCACGCCCACCAGCCCAGGCGTCCTATCGCTCGCCGCGCGTCAGCGGCAGACCCATCATGCACAACACCACGCCCACGGACCCGCGCACAGATGCCGCGGCGCCGAACCGGCCCACCACACCTCAGGGACCGGACTCATCTGCCGACCCTCACCCGGAACAGCCGGGGCGGCATCCCCGTCACGCGCTGATCGACACCGAGCCGCACATCGCCCCGCCCGTACTGGCCGCAGCCGCCGGAATCCGCAAGGCGATGACCGTCCCGGTGGTGACCGCCCTGGCGATCGGAACCATATTCGTGGCGGTCTACCTGGCTGCCTTCCACGCACCCACCGCACGTCACCAGGCATTGGGCATCGCCGCCAGTGATCAGGTCGCCGCCCGCACCGAACTCGCCCTGAACACCGCGGCACCGGACGCGTACGACTTCCACCGCTACACCAGCCCCGACGCCGCCCGGCACGCCATCGAACACGACGAGGTCCCGGCCGCCCTGGTGACCCGTGACCGCCGGCTGGTGCTGCTCGCGGCCGGCGCCCAGGGTCCGTCCGCCGTCTCCAGTCTCCAAGCCGCTGCCACGCGGGCGACGGGCCTCCCGGTGGCCGTCGACGACGTCGTACCGCTGGTGCCCGGCGATGCCCGCGGACTGTCGGTCTTCTACGCCTCCTTCGGCGTGGTCCTGGCCGGCTTCCTCTTCTCGGTCGCCTCCTACCAGATCGCCCCACGCCTCCCCTTGACCGCCCGCACGGTCTCCATGGTGGTCTTCGCAGCCGCCTCCGGACTCATGGTCGCCTTGATCGGCCACCAGTCCCTGGACGCGCTGCCCGCGTCGTTCATCACCGTCACCGCGATCGTGGGCCTGCTGGCGATGGCCACCGCGGCGGCGGCCTCAGTGCTGCTTCGGACATGCGGTCCACTCGGCATGCCGGTGGCCTCGGTGGTGCTGCTGATCTTCGGCAACGCGACCTCCGGAGGCATCCTCCCCCCGGCGTTCCTGCCATCGTGGCTGTCTCCCCTCTCCGAGGTCATGCCGCCGGCCGCCGCGGTACGTGCGCTGCGGAACACCGGATACTTCCACTCCGCGCATGTCACGAGTGCCGTCCTGACACTGATCGCGTGGACACTCGGTTGCCTGGCCCTCCAACTCACCCTCGACTTCTCGGCCGGCCGCCGAGCGGCCACAGCCGCCTGACGACGGGTCGTACGAAATCGAAGCGCAGCAGCGCCGACGCGCTGCGATACTGCCCCGATGATCACCGTGCCTACTGTCGTACTGGATTCGCTGCACGGGCTCGCGTTCGGCGACGCCTTCGGTGACCGCTGGTTCGGAATCCTGCGCCGGGACGGTCCGGCGAGCCTGGAGGCGCGGACGCTGCCCGCGGAACCGCTGTGGCGGTGGAGTGACGACACCGCCCAAGCGCTCGTTCTCGTCCGGGAACTCGCCGAGGGCGGCGGCACCGTGGACCAGGACCGCCTCGCGCTGCGCTTCGCGGCCGCCTACGCCGACGACACGCACCGCGGCTACGGAGCCTCGATGCATGACGTGCTCCGCCGGATCGGCGCGGGCGAGCCCTGGCGGGAGGTGGTCTCCGGACAGTTCGGCGGCCAGGGTTCCTGGGGCAACGGCGCGGCCATGCGCGCCGCCCCGCTCGGTGCCTGGCACGCCGCGGACCTCGATGCGGTCGCCGAGCAGGCCGCCCGCCAGGGCGCGGTCTCGCACCACCATCCGGAGGCAGTCGCCGCGGCGGTGGCGGTCGCCCTCGCCGCGGCGCTGGCAGCCCGTAGCCGGGGCGGGCACGCTCCGGCCAGGGCGGACTTCCTCCACGCAGTCGCCGAACGACTCCCCGACAGCGACGTCCGGTCGGGAGTGCGGATCGCGGCCCGGATGCCGGAACGCACCTCGGTCCGGCACGCCGCGGAGGTCCTGGGCTCCGGCTACCGGATGTCAGGGCCCGACACCGTCCCGTACGCCCTGTGGTGCGCGGCGGGGCACCTGGACGACCTGCACGAAGGCCTTTGGTTCACGGTCGCCGGGCGCGGCGACATCGACACCACCTGCGCTATGGCGGGCGGCGTGATCGCCGCCCGCACGGGCGTCACCGCCCTCCCCCCAGCCTGGCACGCAGCCTGTGAACCGCTGCCCCCGGTCGTGACGGAGTAGGAACTGCCCCCCACCGGTACGACACCCCACGGCTCGTCGAGCGACTCAACGCGGACTGGTACGGCCTCGCCCTCTCCTCGGGCCTTCTCGACCACCGGCGCCGGTTCCTCGTCCAGCTTCCCCAGGGCACCCGGACACACCAGGCCGCCCTGCGGAAACTGCACCGAGGCAGACAAACCGCGCCGACGGTCTGGACCCGCGTCCGGCTCCTGGAGCGCTGGGACATCACGGGCCGGGGCGCGGCATCGGCGTTCCTCGGGGTGCACAGGGGCCACCCGGGCTTCGCCATGATGGCTCTCGACAGCAGTGTGTACGTCTGCGCCTCGACGGGCGAACTCGGCGTCGACGTGCTGGCGGTGCGCCACCCGCACCGCTCCGAGAACATCCCGCGGCATCCACCCCATCAGACTGCTGACGGCGCGGCGCTGACACCTGACGTCGGCGTTCAACCGAGAGGCCGGCCTCTGAGAACGGAGATTTCAGTCAACCGAGGCCTGAGTGGCAGTGGCCATTGCAGTGCAGTTGCCGTCCAACCAGCGTCCTGGACTTCACTGGGATTCAGGCCGATGGTTCGGGACGAAGCAGTCGCCGCGTTAGGGTGCGCGGATGACCGTCGTCGCCCCCGCCTGTCCTGATTGCGGTCAGCCCATGAAGTCGGGCGGCTTGCTCCTCTCTCATCGGGAGGACGATGGCCAGCGGACCTGCCGGGCCCTATGGAGGTGCACGAGGCGGCATGTCTGGTGGCGCTGGGCCGACCGGCCGGATGTGCCTTTGGAGGTCTGCCCGGTGCCGGAACTGTTTCCCTGACCTCAACGCCTCCGGACGGCGGCAACACGCAGCGGCCAGTTGCGACACCGGTGCGCTGGGCAGCTGGCCGGGCAGCATGGTGCTGATTCAATTCCCCGACATGGCCGAGGCCCGCGCTTGGTACGCGTCCCCCGCGTATCAGGAGATCTTGCGCCTGCGGACCGATCACATCGACGGAGATCTCGTACTCGTGGAGGGCGTCGCTCCTGGATACGACTCGTGTGAACGTGCGGCGAAGCTGAGGGCGCAGGCGACCGGGGAGTGTGCGTAGTGCTCTGCGCAGGTGATCTCCGGCACCAGGACCTGCCTGGCTCATGCAGTCGCCAGTGGCTGCGATTCCCCCGGCGGCGATCCGGGTGTCGGTGACATCTCGCCAGTGATGAGCCATGCTTCCGAGCAGCGACCGCACGGACCCCCAGCGTCCGGCAAGCAGCGAGGAGAGGACCACATGAGCGAGCAGCCCGACCGGTACGAGCTGAGAGCGCGGCAGCTTCGCATCCTGGCCGGTCTCCATCGCAAGCGCGCCGACGAGCTCGACAGAGCGGCCGAGGCGGCACTGGCCACCCGTTCCATGCGCCGCCTGGCTGAGCTCCTCACCGAAGCAGAGGTGCGCGAGCTGGCGGAGCATCCCGACCTGGCGGAGCTGAACGTACAGCTGGAGGGCTTCTACGGGGAGGACGAGGAGCAACCCGGCGACGATCCCAGGGCGTGAGGCTCGTCGCCGCGCGGACGATCCGCTGCGGGGCCTCTCGGATCGCTGGGTGCCGATCGGCTCTGTGCCCTCGGTTTCGTGCCGGTGGCCGATCCGGCTGCGGCGGCCCGACGGGAAGCCGCCTCCCGGAGCCCGGTGACGTCGCGATTCCCCGCGATTCGGGTCCGGCCGGCCGGTTGGCCGGACCTGAATCGCATCGGCCGGCCCCGGCAGCCGGCAGGGCCGGGCACTGCCGTTGGGGCGGCGTCCTGCCCTAGAGGCGGCTGCCGGGCCCAAGGGCCCGGCAGCGAGGACGTACCCCCCCGGTTCCGGCTGCCGGACCTGCCCGACGGCACTCCGGCCGCCGAGCTGGTCCGCCGGGAAAAGACCTGGCGCATCGAGCACGACCGCCGGGAGGAAGAAACCTGGCGCATCGAGCACGGCTACCGCGGACTCGCGCACGACGACCTCGGCCGGTACCGGTCGCTACTGGAGCGGCCTTCGGGAACGAGGTCCGCTACGACCTGACGGAGTCCTGAGCGACGCTGTCCCGGCGCGCGGGGCCCAGCCGGACGGGGAGTTGCTGGTGTCCGTTGCTGATGAGGGAGGGCACCGGGCGCAGTTCCTCGGCCGGCACCGCGAGGGACAGGTCGGGGAAGCGGTCGAACAGCTGCCGGAGGGCTTCCGCGACCTCCAGCCGGGCCAGCGGGGCGCCGAGGCAGAAGTGCACCCCGTGGCCGAAGGCCAGATGGTCCTTGACCGTGCGGGTGATGTCGAAGGTGTCGGCGTCGTCGCCGTGCCAGTCGGGGTGACGGTTGGCGGCGCCGTACGAGGCGAGGATGGCCTCGCCCCGGGCGATGGTGCGTCCGTCGGACAGCTGGATGTCGGTGACGGCGTAGCGCAACGGCAGGTGCTTGACGGCGGGTTCGTGCCGCAGCGTCTCCTCCACCACGTCGTCCCAGCCGGCCTTGCCGGTGCGGACGAGGTCGAACTGGTCGGGGCGGGTCAGCATGGCGACGACGGCCTGGTCGATAACGTTGACGGTGGTCTCGTACCCGGCGCTGATCATCAGCAGCAGGGTGTCGCGGAGTTCCTCCGCGGTGAAGCCGGTGCCGTCCGACTCCTCGTCCCGGGCCGCGATGAGCAGCGAGGTCATGTCGTCGCCGGGAGCGGCGGCCTTGGTGGCGATCAGCTCGTCGAGGAGGGCGTACAGGCGGGCGCCGTTGGTCCCGGCCTCCTCCTGGGTGAGCGTGGTGTCGAAGACGCCGTCCACCAGCTTGCGGAAGTCCGTGCGCCGGTCCTCCGGTACGCCCATCAGGTGCCCGATCACGGCGATGGGCAGCGGGTAGGCCAGACGCTCGCGCAGGTCCACGATCTCGCCGGCGGGCAGCGCCGCGAGGTCTTCCACCAGTTCGGCGACCAGGGCCTCGACGGCCGGGCGCAGTTCGGCGATGCGGCGCGCGCTGAAGGCGGGGGCGACCATACGGCGCAGACGGCGGTGGTCGGCGCCGTACGCGGTGAACATGTTCTTCACCGCGACCCACAGGGCGAGCGGCCAGGTCGCGACCGCCTGCTCGAAGGCCGGCCAGTGCGCGCGTGCGTCCTTGGAAACGTCGGGGCTGGTCAAGAGCTGCTTGAGCAGGGCGGGGTCGGTGACCGCCCAGGCCTGGACGCCGAGGATGTCCACTTGCGTGGCGGGTCCCTGGGCGCGCAGGGTCTCGTGCTCCAGGTGCCGGGTGGCGCCGGTGGGGTCGAGGACGAGCGGAGTGTGCTGGGACATGGCCGTTCTCCTTAAGGACAGTGGTGGCGGTGTCGGACGGCAGCGGGGCTTCAGGCGACAGCGGGGAAACGGACGGGCAGCACTTCGAGCGCGCGGTGGAACGGGCCGGGCCGCCACACCAGATCCCGCACGGGACAGGCGAGATCGATCTCGGGAAGGGCGTCGAGCAGGCAGGCGACGGCCGTCTCGGCGATGATGTACGCGTGGGTACGGGCCGGGCAGGTGTGCGGACCGATGCTCCAGGACAGATGGGCGCGGTTGCCGGTGAGCGCGCCGGCGCCGAGCCCCCCGGTGACGGCCGGGTCGTTGTTGCAGGCGGCCATGGAGATGACGACGGGCTGGTGGGCGGGGAGCAGCACGCCCTCGACGTCGATCGGGTACGGCGGGTAGCTGATGCAGTAGTTGGCCATCGGCGGGTCGGTGTACAGGACCGTGTCGAGGGCCTCCCGAACCGGCTGCCCGGCGTGCAGGCCGGCCGAGAACTGCTCGTCGGTGAGGAGCCTGAGCACGGTGTTGCTGATCAGATTGGTCAGCGGCTCGATGCCCGCGCCGTACAGCGTGACGAGCTGGTGCGACATCTCCACGTCGTCCAGGCGGGCGCTGTGGGCGATCAGCCGGGAGGTGATGTCGTCGCCGGGGTGCTGCCGGCGGAGCGTCACGAGGTCGAGGACGGCCTGGCCGAGGATCTCGTTGCCGCGGGCGGCGATCTCGGCCTCCGCCTCGAAGATCTTCGCCATGCCGTCGGCGATGCGCATGCCGATCTCGTCCGGGCAGCCCAGCAGCGCGCTCAGCACCTGGAACGCGATGGGGAACGAGTACTGGGTGAGCAGGTCGGCCTGGCCGAGGTGGCGGAAGGCACCGATGGCGCCGGAGGCCACCTTCTCCACCAGGGCCCGCAGTTCGTGCTGGTCGACCGCCTGGATGCTCGCGGTGTTCGCCGCCCGGTAGCGGGTGTGCTCGGCACCGGACGAGCGCAGCGCGTTGGGGCGCCACTCCATCATCGGCCGTACCGGGCAGGTCTCGGGTATGTCCTGCTGCCAGATCCGCGGATCGGCGGGGAAGTGCAGGGGGTCGTTGAGGATGCGCCGGGCCTGGTGGAAGCCGATGACCAGGGTGGCGGGGACACCGGGAGCGAGATCCACGGGGACCAGCGGACCGTGGACGCGGCGCATGCGCTCGTACGCGGCGTGCGGGTCGTCGGCGAACTCGGCGGCGTAGAGCGGGACTCTGGCCGGGGGGCTCGCGATGCCGGGGCCGGGGGTGGTCATGGGCGGGGCTCCACAAGAGAGGCGGGGACGTGTCGGGTGGTCAGGTACTCGATGAGGGTGATGAGCGCGTACACACAGGAGCGGCGGTCCCGCGCGTCGCATTCGGTCAGTGGTGTGTCGGGCTCCAGCGCGAGCGCCTGCCGGATCTCCTCCAGGGGGTAGCGGGGCGCGTCGGGGAAGAGGTTGATGACGACGGCGTACGGCGTCTGCTGCTCCTCCAGCAGGGTCAGCACCTCGTGGCAGCCGTCGAGGTTCCTGGTGTCGGCCAGGACCACCGCGCCCAGGGCTCCCTCGGTGAGCCCTTCCCACAGGGGCCGGAAGCGGGTCTGGCCGGGGGTCCCGAACAGATAGAGCACCAGGCGGTCGTTGAGCAGGTGGATGCGCCCGAAGTCCATGGCGACGGTCGTGGTCGTCTTGTGCGGTGTGCCGCGCAGATCGTCCACGCCCACGCTCGCCTCGGTGATCGGCTCCTCCATGCGCAGCGGGGCCACTTCGGAGACGCTGCCGACGAAAGTGGTCTTGCCGACCCCGAACGCCCCGGCGACGACGATCTTCGCCGAGCGGTTCACGGCGGGGGCCACATAGTGGACCGCCGGCCGGTCAGACCAGTTCGCGTAGTCCACGCAGCACCTCCTGGAGCAGGTCGAGTCCGGGGCGGCCCTCCTGAACGGGGGCCGGGCTGGTGAGATGGCCGCTGTCCATCAGGGCGGAGACGAGGATCCGTACCGTCGAGGGCGGCAGCTCCAGCGCGGCGGCGATGTCCGCCACGGCCAGGCCGCCCCGCCCGCCGGCGAAGAGGCGCATCACCCTGCGGGCGTCCGGCGCCAGCCTCTCGGTGGGACCGGACGCGGCGATGACCACCGTCTCCAGGCGCACGTCACGGCTGGGCCGGTTCTGTCCGCCGGTGCGGACGTAGGGCCTGATCAGGTCCGGGTCGTGCCGCGGACCACTCACGTCGCGGTGCCGCCTTCCGAGACAGGACGCCGGTCCCCGACCTCCAGCTCGTGGCCGAGCCGGGTCGCCAGCCGCACCATGTGGTGGCTGATCAGGCCGACGTCGGCGTCGGGGCCGGTCGTGACGACCGAGAGCATCGAGTTCCGGGCGGCCGTGGTGGTCAGCCCGATGCGGCCCTGCGACTCGATCAGCAACTGGCACATGCCCTTGCCGCCGACGTGCTCGTCCCACGCCTTGCCGGCCGCGCGCAGCGAGGCGGTGAGGGCGGCGAGCTTCTCCGCGTCCTCCTGGCCGATCGTCTGGGTGCGGGCCTGCAGGAGGCCGTCGCTGCTCATCAGCACGGCGTACTCGACGCCCTCGACGGCGCCGATCTCCTGGTCGAGCAGCCACCCAAGGCTGTTGCTGTGCGTGTCACGCATGGTCAGTTTCCTTCGGTGGATCCGGTGTTTTCCTGGGTCTGGCGTCCCTGTCGGGTGCCCGCCGCCCAGGCGGCGGCGACGCTGGGCCGCCCGGGCACGGCCGGTGGCTCCGGCGTCGAGGGGGCGGTGCCACGCGGCCGCGCAGGGCGTTGGCGGACGGTCAGCCCGCTGGCGGTGGTCGCGGCGGGCGCCGGGGAGCCGGAATCCGCGGTGGCGGGTACGGCGGCGGGCTCGAGCGCTGCGGCGGGCCGGGGCGCGGCGGTGGACCGGGACGGGGCGGCGGGACGGGACGCGGCGGCACGGGCTCCGGCCGGCTGGGCCCCGCCGGGGGAGAAGAACAGGAGGTTCTTCGGCAGCACCAGGACGGCCCGGGTGCCCTGGTAGATGTTCGGCGCGGTCAACTCGACCCGGAAGCCGTAGTTCTCGGCGAGCAGGGAAGCGACGCGCAGGCCCGTCTGCGGATGTGCGCCCAGCCGCGTGATGTCGTCGCGCTGCTTGCCGGACATGATGTCGCTGGCCCACAGCAGCCGTTCGTCGTCCATGCGCAGACCGGCGTCGTCGACGATCAGGAAGCAGGCGTGATGCCCCTCCTCCACCGAGACGTGCACGCGGGCGGCCGGCGGTGAGTACCGCAGGGCGTTGTCCAGCAGCAGCGCCAGGGTGTGTACGACGGCCTCGACCGCCCGGCTCTCCACCGCGATGGTGTCCGACTCGTGGTGCTCCACCCGCTGGTAGCCCTCGATGCGGCCCATGGCGGCGCGGATCACGTCGGTCAGGGAGGTGCGCGGCCAGCGCCTGGAGAGCTTGTCGCCGGCCAGGACGGCGTAGCCCTGCGCGGTCAGCAGCATCTGCTGGGCGATGTGGTCGATGTGCACCAACGTCGCGTACGCCTCGTCGTCCTGGTGGGAGCGCACGCCCTTGCTGATCTCCCGGCTGAGCCGGGCCGCGCGTGCCACCACGCTGGAGGCGAAGCTGCGCACGGCCGCGCGGGTCGCCTGCTGCGACTCCCGGCGCGCCTTCTCGACTTCCTGCTCCGCGGCGGACCGGACCTCGGCGACGCGGTGGTCGGCGGCGGCCTGTGCGGCCTGTCGTACGTGTGCCACGACGGCGACCGCCTGCCCCGTCACCTCGTGGAGCCGGCCGGCGAGGGGGGTGTGGGCCAGCGGCCCGGGCAGGGCGAGGCCGGCTCCGTGCTGCCGGTCGGGCAGGGTGCCGGCACCCACCGCGGGCAGCACCTCCGCGGCCAGCTGTCCGAGGACGTGTTCCACCGCACGCAGCTGCTGGGTGAGCTGGTCGGTACGGCCCTGGAGCTGGTCGGCCCTGCCGCGCTCGCGCCGGTACGCGCCGCGGAATCGCCACGCGGTCGCACCGGCCCCCAGAGCGACCGCGCTACTCGCGGCCAGTATCAGATCGGTCATCAGGTCCTCTCCAGCGTGTCCGACGCAACGCACGAAAGCAGTGGTCTGGATGCGGGCATGACAGGCCAGCAGTCGCATGACCGCCCGGCAAGGCGTCGTGTACGACAACGGGCCACGGGCGTGAGGGAGTCGGAGCGGAGGGGCCTGCCGGCTAAGGCGGGGTGAGCGGCGGGCACGGTGTCCTCCGGGTACGCGGTCATGTCGTCCAGCAGAGTGTTCGACGAGCTCGAACCGGAAGCGCGCTGAGCCGAACGCGTCGCAGTGTAACCAGCGAGGGACAGGGCGTCGACGAACGGCCCTCCTCAGCGGACACTACCGAAACCGCCCAACTGTGGGGAGAACGGCCCTCATTGACAAGCGGAACCCGTGAAGTTGTCATGAACGAGCGCCGGGACCGACGTGGCGCCGCCGCGCCGCCAGAGTACGGGACACGGCAGGAGAAGGCGGATCGAGGATCGCGGGCCTGCGTGCTCCCACGGCGAACCGGCCGGTGCCACTCATCGGGCTCGACGTGAGAGGGACGAGAAGCGAGGCCGAGCCGCAGCTGTCTTCTTGGGCAGGGCGGTTGCCGCCAGTGTCGCGGCACACCCCAGGACGGCGTCGGCGGCGACGAACACGGCGAAGGTCGCGGGTGTCCGTACGGTCCCCGCCTGATCGGCGGCCCGGTCGTTGACCGCCAGCAGGAGCGCGCCGGCGAGGGCGAGTCCGAACACACCGCCGAGCTGCCGGAGCATCTGGCGGAGGACGGAGGCGTCGCCTCTCGATGCCTCGGGCACCGTGTTCATCATGTGGGCGCTGAGCGCGGGAATGGGCGCACCCATGCCGAGTCCCGAAAGAACCATGGCGGTCACCATCCACGGATAGGTGCCGAACGGAAGAAGCGACGTCCAGGCGACCGTACCCGCGGTCGCCGCGAACAGCCCGCCGACGACGGGCACCCGGATCGACTGCCAATGGTCCAGCACGAAGCCGGACATGAAGGTGCCAAGGGCCAGCGAGACCACGAACGGCAGGAGCGCGAGGCCGGAGCCGAGCACCGACATCTGCAACTGCTGCCTCAGATAGACCGTGCCATGGACGAGGACGGGGAACTGGGCCGCTTGCACCAGGAAGGTGATCACCACCGCCACCGTGTAGGGGCGAATGCGAAACAGACGCAGCTGGAGCAGGGGGAGCGGGGCCACCAGCACGGCCCGGACCGAGACGATCAGAAGCGCCGCGCCCACACTGAGGACGCCGATACCGGCCAGGCCCCACACACTGCTTTCGTAGACGCCGAGTACGACCAGTGAGAGCGCCGGCAGGACCAGCAGCGATTGCAGGACGGGCAGGGGCTTGCGCGACACCCTTCTCGGCACGCGCGCCCTGCCGACCACCCACAGGGTCAGGACACCGCCGGGCAGATTGACCAGGAACACCGACCGCCAGCCGAGGAACTGGGTCAGCAGCGCCCCGGTGACCGGGCCCATGACGAAGAAGACCTGCGCCACGCCGGCGTACGTCGTCAGGGCCCGTCCCCGGTGGTGGCTGTCGTACACATCGCTGATGACGGTGGTGGCGACGGGCAGCATGAGGGCCGCTCCGGCACCCTGCATCGCTCTGGCCGCGAGCACGAACGCCTCGGCGCCGCTTCCCGCCGGTGTCACGCCGCACAGTGCGGAGGAGAGCGAGAAGACCACCACTCCGGTCCGGAACGTCGGCACGAGTCCGTACCGGCGCGCGGTCATCGCGCCTATGGGCACGAACGACGCCAGGGACAGTACGTAGACCAGCACGACCCAGTGCATGACGACGGTCGTCATACCGATGTCCTGCGCCATCGGGTCGAGGGCCACGGCAACGACGGACTGGTCCAACATGACCATGCCTCCGGCGCATCCCATGGCCAGGAGCACGAGCCTCCTGCGCACGGGTGGCCGGTCCACCGTCGATCCCATGAGCCGTCCCTCGCCCTCCGACGCGCCACTGCCCGGCAACCGGCTGCCCTGGGAGGACCCTCTTCGCCCCGCGTTCCGACGGCTGGCCGCCGCACGGGGACGTCAAGGAGTACGGCCTGGTGCCGTTCCCGGCAGGCGTGGCATGACCTGACCTGGCCTGGTTCCCGGCGAAGATCTTCTCCCAAGGGGCGTCCTCTGTGGTGGGAGGCGCTTGCCGGCAGTTCTCACCCGGCGGGCGGCGTCCGGCTGACCCGGCAGGGCGCTGCGGTGCCGCTCCACCAACCCTTTGCCCTCCAGCGCGTCGACGAGCGCGACCATTGTCGTGCGGTCCACGCCGAGCCGCCGGGCGGCCTGAAGTTGCGACAGCGGGCGGCCTGCCGCCAGCACCGCGAGCACCGCCAACTCCCGTGCGTCCAGCCCGAACGGGGCCAGTGCGGGCCACCCCGTGCGCAGCGAGTCCGCAGCCTGACCGCGCCGGCGAAGTCCCCCGTCGGGGAGGCGGCAGCCGGAAACGGAGCCCGTGCGAAAACCCGTTGGCGGACCACGGCCGCCGCTGTTAGCCTCCTGGAGGCCGTGCGAGAGAACGAGGAGGTGGTACCCGTGAACACAGTATCGACATGGGTGCTCCCCTCCGGGGTCACGGTCGGGCGATAGGTCGTCCGGGAGCGCCGTTCATGAGCACTCCCGAAAGGCACGACCATGCGATTCACTTCCGAGCAGCACCTCGACGACGGCGTCCTGGAACGCGAATTCACCCTCGGCGAGATCCCCGGCACCCTGTGGACGCCCGTTTCCGCACCTGCGCCGCTGATCCTGATCGGCCACAACGGCGGCTTGCACAGGCGGGAATCCCGTCTGGTGGCCCGCGCCCGGCAGTCCGCGGCGTACGGCTACGCGGTGGCCGCCATCGACCACCCCGGCCACGGTGACCGGCCCCGTTCCACCGCCGATGAGCAGGCCCGCGCCGAACTCCGCCGGGCGATGCAGGCCGGCGAGCCGGTCGACGAGATCTTCGAGTCCTTCGTCGCCCCGCTGGTCGAAAAAGCGGTCCCGGAATGGCGAACCACCCTGGACGCCCTCCTGTCGCTGCCCGAGATCGGCGGCCCGGTCGGGTACTCGGGGATGACCGCCATCGGCATTCGGCTGGCGGTGGCCGAACCGCGCATCGCGGCCGCGGGCTTCTTCGCCGGGGGATACGTGCCCCGCGCCCAGCGCGAGGAAGCCCGGCAGATCACCGTTCCGCTGCTGTTCCTGCTGCAGTGGGACGACGAGGGGAACCCCCGGCAACGGGCGCTGGACCTGTTCGACGCCTTCGGCAGCAAGGAGAAGACACTGCACGCCAATCTGGGCGGGCACGCCGGTACCCCGTGGTTCGAGGTGGACGACGGGGACCGGTTCTTCGGCCGGCACCTGAAGTGATGCCGGGCCGTCAGGCCGGCGGCCGGCAGTAGGAACGCATCGCGGACGGCGCCGGTTCGAGAGCGTCAGGTGTCGATCCCCTGCGGATACCTGAAGAAGTCGGCCGGATCGTACGTCCGCTTCACCCTGACCAGCCGGTCGTAGTTCGCACCGTAATAAGCCCGCTGCCAGTCCTTCAGGGTCGGATCCGGGAAGTTCTGGTACGACTGCCCAGGAGGCGTGTTCCCGAAAATGTCGTTGTAGAAATCACGGAGCCAGCGCACGTTCGCGGTCTCGACGCGGGGCGGATCGTAGTCCGCCCACGAAGTCTCGGCAGCGAAGATGAAAACGGCGTTCCGGTGCACGAACGCGCTCGCGTCCGGCGGCACCTGGTTGATCTCGCCGCCCAGGGCGAACATCGCGAACCCGGCCCCGTCCTCGTTGCCGCTGCCGGGCCACTCCAGCAGTTGCTCGGCAGCGGCACCGACCTGCTCGTCGGTCAGGAGCGTCCGGGACGTGAGAACCGCCGACTTGGCGGCGAACCGGTCCACCGGAGTGGTGGCGCTCAGCAGCACACTCGCCTGACCGGGAGTGACCTCGCGGACGGACGCGCGGTTGCGGGCACGCTCCTCGGCCGTGCCGATGGCGAGCAGCGGAGCCAGGACGGCGCGCAACTCATCGAGGGGGCCGTAGTACTGGCCGATGGCGTTGACGTTGGCGTTGGCGCGGATCTGGTCCCTGGCGAGTCCGTGGGTGCCGATGCCGACGCGCAGGTGGAATCGCTTGTCGTCCAGGGCGTTCACGGCGATCCGCTGCGCGGTGGCGATCACCGGTACGACGGAGTCCAGGCTCCAGCGCAACTGGTAGAAGCCCACGTCGCCCTGGAACTGCTCGTACTGGAAGGTGAAGGAGGTGTTGACGCCGAAATTGTTGCCCGCCCCGCCGCGGCAGCCCCAGAACAGGTCGGAATGGGAGTCCTGACCGGCCTCCACCACACGGCCGTCGGCGAGAACCACGGTCGTCGAGACCAGCCGGTCACAGGTCAGGCCGAACATCTTGTCACTGAAGCCGATACCGCCGCCGAGCACCAGTCCGGCCACCCCGACCGTGGGGCAGCGGCCGGTCGGCACGAAAATCCCCTGGTCCTCCAGCAGTGGGTGCAGGTCGCCATTGGTGACCCCGGCTCCCACGGTGACGGTACCCGCGTCATGGGTGACCTCGATCGGCCCGTAGGTCCGGGTCCGGGTCCGGGAGCCGCGCGTCGGGGTGACGGCGATGCTCTTCATCCGGGCCATGTTGAGCAGCAGGCCTGTGGTGCTGGAGTACCCGGCGTAGTTGTGGCCCAGCCCCGAGCGGGGCACGGCGGGCAGCCCCACCGCGCGGGCCCAGCGGACCGCCGTGCCCACATCCGCGGTGCTACCGCACGCGACGATTCCAGCGGGGTGGATCCCGGCGTAGCGGTGGTTGAACGGCAGCGCCAGCGGCGGGTAGTTGGAGTCATTGGGCCGGTAGAGGGTGGAACGCGCTGACAACGCGTCGGCCAGCCGCTTCCAGTCCCGGGGACTGACCTGCTCGACCACCTCGGTGGGTGACGCGGCAGCGGCCGGTGTCGGCAACCCCACCAACCCGGTCCCCACAGCACCCAGTGCGCCGGCCCGCACTACGTCCCGTCTGTTGATCACAGTGGCTACCCCTCACGAGACGCCCCGGAGGCGCGCTCGCCTCCCTGTGAAGTCAATCGATCGCCGGCCGGCACAGACCCACAACAGGCTCCGCCCACAGCCCCGCAACTCCAAAGAGTGCCCGTCGTACCGCCGGATGGGCCGCACGACGAGCGCGTCGGATCGAGCGGGGGTAGTGCGCGGCGGGCATCACCTGCCTCGGCGTGCCTCTCGGCCTCGTGCGTGATGCGACATGATCAAATGGGGCATGGCATCGTCCTGGACCGGTAGGCAGGTACGCCTGCGCGCCATCGAACCCGACGACTGGGCGGCGTTCAAGGGCTTCGCCGACGAGGTCGGGCGGCGGGGGAGCCGGCTGGATCTGCCGCGGTCCGCCGAGAGCTACCGTGCCTGGGCGAAGGAGCAAGCCGTCGCCCGGTGCGACGACGACCGCTTCCGGCTGGCAGTCGAAACGACGGCCACGGGGGAGCTGGTGGGCACAGTCGGCACACATCGCACCGGCCCTCGTTCGGGCTGGTTCGAGTTCGACATCGCGATCGGCGCCGACCACCGGCGCAAGGGCTACGCGACAGAAGCGCTGGTGCTGCTGCTGCGCTTCATGTTCGCCGAGCGGCGCTATCACAAATGCCTGGCAGCGGTCTTCGCCCACAACGAGGCGTCGTTGGCGCTGATGCGTCGGGTCGGCTTCACCGAGGAGGGGCGCTTGCGGGAGCACGTCTTCTTCGCAGGCCGGTACCACGATCTCGTCCTGATGGGCATGCTCGCCGACGAGTTCGACGAGCGACACACGATGAGCGGACCCTGAGACCGGTCGGTCGAGCGCAGGGCGTCCCTCAGCCGCGCACGGTGGCCCGCAGGCGCAGGCCGGCAGTGGCGAGACCTTCGAAGGTGGCGACCTGATAGCTGGGTTCCGGACCGGGCGGCTCGCTCAAGTGGTGACGGCCGGCGGTATGCGCAGTCAGGAGCGTCAGCATGGCCATGGCCAGAGCGGCTCCTTCGCAGCCATGGGGCCCGGTGCCGAAGGAGAGGAAGGCCCCGGGCTTCGCCGGCGAGCCCGAATCGTCCAGCCAGCGTTCGGGCTGGAACCGGTCCGGCTCGGAGTGCTCCCGTGCGTCGCGGTGTGCCGTGTAGGGGCAGACGAGCACGGTCGATCCGGCGTCGATGGTGTAGTCGGCGAGCTGAGTCCGCCGCGGGGCGCGCCGGGTCAGCAGCCAGCTCGGGGGGTACAGCCGGAGCACCTCGTGTATCAGCGCCTGGGTGTATTGCAGGCCGTCGAGGTGGGCGCTGGTCGTCGCGGCCGGGTCCGCGGGCAACAGGGCGGCTT
This sequence comes from Streptomyces sp. NPDC051133, assembly GCF_040682635.1. Lineage (NCBI taxonomy): Bacteria > Bacillati > Actinomycetota > Actinomycetes > Kitasatosporales > Streptomycetaceae > Streptomyces > Streptomyces sp. NPDC051133. The sequence continues at coordinate 36,827 of NZ_JBFBBK010000003.1, read as the reverse complement.
CGGCCGCGACGCGGGCCGCTGCCTGGGGGTGCCGGGCCAGATGGAGCAGGATCCATCCGGCTGCCCGGGAGGGAGTCTCGAAGGTCGCGACGGTGATGCCGGGGAGAGTGTCGAGGACGGCCTCGTCCGGCAGCGGGCCGTATCGGGAGGACGGCCGGAGCAACTGCCCCAGCATGTCGTCGCCGAGCCGGCCGGACGAACGGCGTCGCTGGACGATGGGCCGCAAGGCGTCGGTGAAGGCGACTTGCTGCCGCGTGCGGAACCGCCGTGCCGGTGTGGGAACCCAGCGCGGCCACACCCAGCGCGAGGGGCGCACGAGCACCTCCCGGGCCAGGAAGAGCTGTGAGGCGAAGGGCAGCAGGGCGGGAGCGTCTTCGGAGAAGAGGTAGCTCACGCCGATCTCTTCCAGGGCTTGCCGGACCAGGGGCAGAATCTCGACGTCCTGCCCAGTGGGCCACTGGTCGGCGAATTGAACGGCCCTGGGCGCGATCTCACCGATCCGGGCCGCGACCGCCTGCGCGCGTAGTCCGCGCATGCGGGCGGCGTGAGCGTGCGCGCGCTCCTCAGGAGTCGGTGCTCCGCTCGACCGCTTCAGCGGCGGGAAAAGGGGCGAGGGTGCCTTGGGAAAGTCGTGTGAGCGGCGCAGGACCGCTTCACACGGCCCGGCCGCAGCGGCTACGTAGACACCCGGTTCCAGCTGCCAGACGTCCCCGCACTCCTCGGCGCCACGGCGTGCCACGGCCAGCCGGTCGCGGCTCCAGGCCGCGAAGCTGCCGTCGGGCAACCGAGGGGGCTCATTCGTCCGGCCCATGGGATCGTCCATGGCTCTCGTACCTGTCCAGGCCGATGTCGTCGACAGTCCGGCGGGGAGCCGGTGGCCGCCGGAGCGCCCACCGGCAGTGCGGTCGGACTCAGTCGTCGCCCGCGTACGCATCCCATTCGTGGGCCCCGTACGCACCGTAGTGGCGGCTGAAGGACAGCCTGCTGAGCAGCTTGGCGATCATGGTGCACTCCTCTCACCTGTCTTCAGCACCAGATACCACATAGGCCATATTGCCACATATGTCCTATGTGTGATATGCGGGCAAGGTCGCGCGGGCGGTCGGTGCGCGCGCCGTCCGGTACCCCGGGAGACGTGGCGCACGAGCGGCTCGCCATGATCGACCAGGGCGCGACGCCCCTCTAGGGCGACCGGCACATGATCGACGATGACCTCACCCTGACGCCGACGGCGTCGATCCCGCCCGGCACCGCGGCCGAGATCCCCGCCCTCCGGGGGTCAGTCACGGGGCAGGAGAAGACGGGACAGGGCGGCCGTGGCGAGGAGGAGGGCGGCGACCGTGAGGAGCCCGATGCGCATGCCCGGCAGGGAGAACCCTCCGCCCGGGCCGGAGAGCAGGCTGCCGAAGAGGGCGACGGCAAGCGCGCCGCCCGTCTGGCGGAACGAGTTGAGCAGCCCCGAGGCGGTCCCCGCGCGCTCTCCCGGGACGGCGTCCATCAGCAGCGCGGTCAGTGCGGGCACCACGAGCGCCCCGCCGATGCTCAGCGGCAGCAGCAGGACCAGCACCAGCCACACCGGGGTGTGCGCGGCCAGCGGCAGCATGGCCAGCATCGCGCCGGTGAAGATCAGCTGGCCGGCGACGATCACCGGTCGCTGCCCGATCCGCTCCGCCAGCCGCGGCGACACCAGGTTGGTCGACGTCACCACCGCCGACATGGGGACGAACATCAGCCCGGCCGCGATCCCTGACATCCCGCGCAGCTGCTGGTAGTACAACCCCAGGAGGAAGATCCCGCCGTAGAAAGCGGCGTTGACGGCGAAACCGACCGCCAGCGGGACGGCCACCCGGCGGTCACCCAGCATGGCCAGCGGGACCATGGGCTGGCGGTGCCGGGCCTCCACCACGCGGAAGGCGCACCCGGAGGCGACGGCGAGCGCGGCGGCGGCCAGCACGGGGCCGCTGGTCCAGCCCAGGTGACCGCCCTCGATCACCGCGAAGGCCAGCCCGGCCAGGGCCAATACGGCGGTGAGCTGACCGCCGCCGTCCACCGCGGCGGGCCGGCGTGCGGAGCGCGGCACCCGTACCAGCAGGCTCATGATCACCGCGCCCACCGGGAGGTTGAGCAGGAAGACCGCCCGCCACCCGGCCGTCTCGGTGAGCAGCCCGCCCAGTACCGGGCCCGCGGCCATCGCCAGCGAACCGCCGACCGTCCACAGCGCGATGGCTCGGGCACGCGCCCGGGCGTCGTCGTAGGCCTGCCGGATCAGGGCGAGCGAGGCCGGCATCACGACGGCGGCAGCGCCGCCCTGCGCCACACGTGCGCCGATCAGCACGCCGATGCCGGGCGCCAGCGCGCAGCCGAGGGAGGCGAGGGTGAACAGGGCCACGCCCCAGGCGTAGGCGCGGCGCGCGCCCGCACGGTCGGCGAGGGCGCCTGCCGACAGCATCAGGGCCGCGAACATCAGGGTGTACGCGTCCACCACCCACTGCAGTCCGGTCATCCCGCCGCTGAGGGACGTGCCTATCGCGGGCAGCGCGATGTTCACGGCCGAGACGTCGATGGTGATCACCGTGAAGCCGAGCAGAGAGGCGACCAGCGCTACGCCGCCGCGGCGCGGCACGGTGGGGGCGTCGGCGGGCGGTGCGGCTGGTCGGGACCGGTGTGGCTGTCGTCGTCGCAGCGTGGACGACGGCGACTGCCGACCGTGTCCCTGGGGCAGCGTGGTGGGGGCGGACGTGGAAGAGGCAGGGGTGGACGGCATGTCGAACTCCTCTGAACGCATTGGCCGTTGCTTGCCGAACTGGGCGGGCGGGCGGCGCCGGCTCGCCGGGGACGCGGTCCTGTGCCTCGCACTCCCTGGGCCCCGGTGGCCGGGCCGCCCGCTGCGGGAACAACTCTCCGCCCTCACACGGCCATCTGGCAGACCGGGCTGTTCCCGGGGTGCGGCGTTCCAGGCCCTGACAGGGCCCCCCACGTTCCCGTTCCACCTGACAGAATGGGCCGAATGGCAGCAGCAGACGTACGGGGCACCGAGCTCGGCAGATATCTGAAGGCCCGCAGGGCGCAGGTCCGCCCGGAGGACGTCGGCCTGCCGGCCGGTGCGGGACTGCGCCGTACTCCCGGGCTGCGCAGGGAAGAGTTGGCCGCGCTGGCCGGAGTGAGCGTCGACTACTACATCCGCCTGGAGCGCGGCCGGGAGACCAACCCCTCGCCCGCCGTCGTGGACGCCCTCGGCCGTGCCCTGCGGCTGCGCGGTGATGCCTATGAACGCCTGCACGAGCTCGTGGAGTTGGCCTCCGGCCGGGTCGGTGAACTGCCCGCTTCCTCCGACCACGCCGTCCGCGACTCGGTGCTGCTGATGCTGGAGTCGGTACGTCCGCTCCCCGCCTACGTGGTGAGCCGCTACAACCGCGTACTGGCCGCGAACCCGCCCGGCCGGCGACTGCTGCCCGGGCTCTGGGACTGGCCCCAGGAACAGCGCAACCTGACCCGCTACGTCTTCCTCCACCCGGTCGGCCGCACGCTCTACCAGCCGTGGGAGGAGACGGTCGCGCTGTCGGTGGCGCATCTGCGGGCGGTCGCCGGAGCCGATCCCGACGACCCCGAGCTGACCGCTCTGGTCGGGGAACTGGTGCTGAAGTCACCGGAGTTCGCGCGGCTCTGGGAGCGGTACGACGTCTGCGAACGCGGTGGCGGACAGAAGTGCTTCCGGCATCCGAAGGTCGGGCCGATGACCCTGACCTACGAGGTCATGCGACTGGCCCGGACGGGCGGCCAGCGGATGGTGGTCTACCAGGCGGCCCCCGGCAGCCCGGACGAGACGGCCATGCGCCGTCTGGACTCCGCGGACGCCCGACCGGAGTCGGGGCCCTCGGATCATCCGGAACCGGCCGCCGGCCCCTGCTCCGCCCAGCTGCTCTCCCGGGCCCACGCCTCCGCCCGCTGAGCCTGCTGCCCGGTCCACCCCTGGGGCGGTGGACCGGGTTTTCCTCGTGTCCGGGCCCGCGCCGCATGTGCGGCGCGTGTGATCCGGCGGATCGCCCGGACTCGGCGGATGATGCGCCGGACGCTCAGGAGACGTTGGCGCGGATCGGGTCGCCGAAGAGGTCTTCGGTGTACGTGACGTACTTCGGGGTGAAGGCACCCTTGCCGGTGACGGTGCCGGTGATGTTCTCGCCCGGGGCCAGGTCGACGGTGTCGATCTGCTTGTCGTCGACGCCCAGTTCGGCCGTGTGCTTGGTGCCGGCGGTGTCGGTGACGGCGAAGTACAGCGGGTTGACGCTGAGCTTCTTGTCGCTGTGGTTGGCGATCGTGACCGCGACGCTGGTGTAGTTGCTGCTGTCGGCGAGGATGGTCTTGGAGAAGGCGGTCTTCTTGGCCGTGATCTCCACGGGGGCCGCCTTCGTGTCCGCCGGCTCGGAGTCGTCGGAGGTCTCGTTCTCCTTCGATGCCGCCGCGGTGGGAGCACTGCCCTTCGTGGAAATGGCCTTGTCGTGCGACTTGCTGCCACCGCTGCCGGTGGCCGCGCCGACGATGCCGATCACGACGAAGAGGGCTATGACGCCGAGGCAGCCGAACCCGATGATCTTTCCTTTGGACTTCTTCGGCGGCTGCGGCGGAGCGCCCCAGGCGCCCTGAGGGCCGCCCCAGCCGGGCTGCTGGGGCTGCGGGTACTGCTGCTGGCTCATGGTCTCCCCATGGGGTTGGAGCTGTGTCTTGCGAGTGGGTGACCGGTGAAGGAGTGGTGTGGTTGCGTCACGGATAGTGAACGTAATTTGTTCGTAATTAAACTTTCCCGTGAGGCAAAAGAGTTGACTCCGCGAGCCGTTACCGTGATGTTCTTGCAGGTCATCGAGGGGAAGCGAGATGCGCGGCCGTCACCGCCAGGGCCGCCGCCATGATGCTCAGCTGGGGGTTCACCTGCGGACAGCTGGGGAGTGCGGAGGCGTCCGCGATCAGCACGCCCTGTACTCCGCGGAGCCGGCCCGCAGGATCGGCCGGGAAACGCTGGGAGTCCGCGCCCGCGGCGATCGTGCCCGTGGGGTGATAGGCCGACAGGTGCAGCTGCCGTACGGTCGTCCGGGCGAGAACGGCGTCCAGTTGTGGCAGGTCGCGAACCCGCGGGGTGTGAGGAACGCCGGTGAGTACCTCTTCGGCGCCCGCGGCGAAGAGCAGCTCGCCCATCGCGCGGACGGCCCTCACCAGACGGTCGCCGTCGCGCGGGTCCACGTCGTAGCGGATCAGCGTGCGGTCACGGCCCAGGACACGCCCGGAGGGCCGGTCGGCGATCATCGCGCCGAGCGTGGCGAGCCGGTCGGCGCCCTCCAGTTCTCGCCGTAGCTCCGCGCCCAGCCCAGGCAGCACGAACGAGCCCATGCCGGGCGGCGTGGCGGTGGCCTCGATGAGGATCCCCGCGCCGTGGTGCTCCTCCACACCGACGCTCTGCAACACCCCCTTCCAGGCGGTGACCGGCCGCGCGAAGCGTCCGGCGACGCTGGTGGCCGGGTGCACACTGAGGTTGCGGCCGAGGCGTGGATGCCGGCCGAGCCCGGAACGGCGCAGCAGCGGTGGTGACTGCAGCGCACCGGCCGCCACGACGACCAGAGGGGCGAGTATTTCCGCCCCGCCGTCCTTCCCGTACAAGCGCACCCCTGCCGCCCGCGGGCCTCCGGGCCGGTCCGCGTCGACGAGGACGCGTTCGACCCGTGCCCCCGTCACGATGCCGGCCCCTGCGGCGCAGGCATCGGGCAGCACCGAGAGCTGCACGCTCTGCTTGGCGCCGGTGGGGCAGCCCACGACACACTGGCAGGAGCCCCGGCAGCCGGGTGCGTTACGGCGCAGGGGAGAGGCCTGCCAACCCAGTTCCCGGGCGCCGGCGAGCGCCAGACGACCGTTGTCGCCGAGCACGTCGACGGGCTGGGTGGCCACCTGCAAGGTGCGCTCGGCCTCGTCCAGGTACGGGCCGAAGCCGTCGGCGAGGCTGAAACCGAAGTCTCCGCTCCAGCGGGCGAGGACGTGCACCGGAGTCCGGTAGCACGTACCGGAGTTGACGACCGTGGTACCACCGACGGCCCGTCCTGTCGGCAGCAGCAGAGGCGGGTTGCCGACGGCGACCGACGCCCCTCCGTCCCGGTACAGCTCGGTGAACCGGTCGAGAGGCGTGCGCCGGCCGAACGCCTCGGTGCCGTGGTGGTGTCCCTCTTCCAGGACGACGACGTCGAGTCCCGCCCGGGCCAGCGTCCGTGCCGCCATCGCCCCGCCCGCCCCCGAGCCGATGACCACGGCGTCGGCCGTGGAACGAGCGGGCCAGTCGGTCAGGGGCGTCACGTTCAGCGGCGGATCCCGACGCGTGAGGACCGGCGCCACGGGGCCGTCCTGAAGCATCCGCTCCGTACCGGCCGCCAGGAGGACAGGTACCTTCAGTACGTCCAGCAGAGGCAGCAGTGCGGGACGCGCGGCCAGTCCGCGCAACACCGACTCCTTTTCCCCCGGGCCGAGTTCACCGAGAGAGCGTCCGGTACGTGCGCGAGCGTAGGCATCCACGCCGGACGCCGCCGCCCGCAGGCCGACGCGGGCGGCGAGCGGCATCGCGGCGAGGACCGTCTCCAGACGGGCGGGGACCCGGCGGGGCCAGTCAGTGGTGCCGTCGTCCGCGATGAAGGCGGACACGAGACCGGCGAGGCTCATCGCGTGCCCACCTCCGCGTGGGCCGTGCCGTCGAGCGTCCATTCCGCCTCCGGGCGCCAGCCGCCGAACCACCACCGCTCCAGCAGGACGTGCACGTCGGCGCGCTCGCTGTTGCGGCACGTCGCCTGCCGGCCGTCGGGATCGGTGTAGTCCAGGGCGAGCGTGCGGTCGGCGGGCTGCGTCACCTCGACACGGATCCGGCGCAGGCCCGCACGGCCGGTGACCTCCCACGTGGGCAGGCCGATACGGGCGCGGAAGCGCCCCGCTCCGGCCCAGCCGACGGCCGACCGTTCCGGACGGCGCGGCCAGCGGCGGCCGTTGTGACGCAGCCGGAGAAAGACCAGGGGCGGAAGCCTGCGCAGCCCCGGACGCATGGACACCGCCGCGACGATCTCCAGGACGTCGCCCGCGCCGAGGTCGGCGTGCAGCCAGGCCCACCGGCGGGCATTGCCGTGACCGTAGATCCGGGCCGACGCACCCGGCGCCGTGGACAGCGTCAGCGTCGTGCCGTCGTAGCGGAACGTCCCGTCATAGCCGGCCCGCGCGGCGGGCAGCATCTGGGCGGCCGGCAGCAGCGACCGGTTCCACGACCAGCGGGGGAAGGTGAACAGGGGCCCTGCCATGGGCCGTTCCGTGAGGTCCCAGCGCAGGGCGCCGTCCGCAGCGGACCCCGTCAGGCGGCCGGGGCGGACCGTGACCCCGTCGGCGCTGAAACCGGACTTCGCGTCAGTCCACCGAGCAGGTCCGAACCGGGCGTGCCGCACGGGGCCGTCCTGCGGGAAGACCGCCGCCCAGCCGTGTGCGTACGGCTCGGAACCGTCTGCCGGAGCGACCAGTTCGTGATGCAGCCACAGCCCGCTGCCGGTGTGCGGATCGGTGATCGTGGTGTACCAGACCTCGGTGCGGCCCCGCTCGCCACGCCAGCGGGGCGCCAGGAGCACAGCGGGATCCTCCCGCCGGGGGAAGCGGAAACTGGTGAGGAAGGGCAGGAGCTGGGTGGTGAGGGGGAAGCGGAGGGTGCCGGTGCCGATCTGCACCGCGTCTTCGAAGACGGTGTACGGCAAGACGGTCATCGAGGCGACGGGCCTGCGTGGGGTGACGGACTTCCAGCCGTCGAGGGTGAGCTGTCGGCCGTCGACGGTGAAGGCGATCCGATAGCGGATACGGCGGCGCGTGAGCGGCGAGATCTCCAACTCGCCCCGCGCTCCGGGGTCGTCGGCCCAGCCCGCGACCCGTATCCGGCCGGTGGCACGGGCATGGGTGGTACCGAGGAGCCGCAGAACGCGGTCCGCCGAAACGGTCAGGTCAAGACGGACCGGACGGTCGTGTCCCTCGCCGTCGAGCCTGAGCGTGCCGACCATCGTCTCGGTGAAGCGGGTGCCACGGACGGATGAGCCACTGCCGCGCCCGCCGTCACTGCTGCTGCCGCTCCGTGACGTGCGTGCGGTCGGGTCCGCGCTCATCGGGGCTCCTTCGTGAGGAAGCCGCTCCGCCTTCTGGAGGGAAGGGCGTTGTCGGTGGCGGCGGGTACGTTGATCGCATGCATCTGCGGTATTCCTTCCGGATCGAGCCGACGCCGGGTCAGCGCATCGCGCTGGCCCGTACGTTCGGCTGCGCACGGGTGGTCTACAACGATGCGCTCGCCTTGAGGAAGGCCGCCTGGCAGGCGGACAAGTCCCGTATCCCGACCGGGGCTCTGGCCCGGCGGGTAATCACGGAGGCGAAGCGGACCCCGGAGCGGGCATGGCTCGCCGAGGTGTCCGTGGACGCGTTGCAGTCCTCCCTGCGCGATCTGGACATGGCGTACGCGAACTTCTTCGCTTCGGTGACCGGCAAACGCCCCGGCCGCCGTATGGGGCTGCCCGTGTTCAAGAAGAAGTCCGACGCCCGTCAGTCGGTCCGGTTCTCGAAGAACGGGTTCCGGCTGCGGGACAACGGCCGGCTGAACCTGGCGAAGATCGGTGACGTGCGCGTGCGCTGGTCGCGCCCGCTGCCCTCGGCGCCCTCGTCGGCGACCGTGATCAAGGACGGTGTCGGCCGGTACTTCGCGAGCTTCGTCGTGGACGTCGACCCCGAGACGCTCCCCCCGGTCGAGGCCGAGGTCGGCATCGACCTGGGCCTGACCCACTACGCCGTCCTGTCCAACGGACAGGTGATCGACAATCCACGGTTCCTGCGCCGCGCCGAGCGGCGGCTGCGAAAGGCTCAGCAGACCTTGAGCCGCAAAGCCAAGGGGTCGCAGAACCGGGCGAAGGCCCGGATCAAGGTCGCCCGTGCCCATGCGCGGGTGGCTGACGCGCGCCGGGACTGGTGCCACCAGCAGGCTTCGAGGCTGGTCCGCGACAACCAAGCGGTCTATCTCGAAGACCTGGCGGTCTCCGGCCTTGCGCGTACCCGCCTGGCCAAATCCGTCCACGATGCGGCATGGGGCATGTTCCGCCGCGTGCTGGAGGAGAAGGCTGCGAGGTACGGCCGGTACGTTGGCGTGGTGTCGCGGTGGCTGCCTTCGTCCCAGACCTGCCACGTGTGCTGGGTCGTGAACGGGAAGAAGCCGCTGCACGTGCGGTTCTGGCGGTGCGAGGGCTGCGGTACCGAGCATGATCGTGACCTCAATGCGTCGCGAGTGATCCTCGCCGCCGGGCAGGCGGAGAGGCTAAACGCCCCTGGAGGGCCGGCAAGACCCGGAGCGGCGATCCCGCGCCAGGCACGGCCCGTTGAACGGGGAACCCACCCGAAGGCCTGGCCGGTCACCACCGGCAGGCAGGCGGGAATCCCCGTCCTTTAGGGCGGGGAGGGTGTCAAGCGAGTGCCTCCAGCATGATGCGTTCGGTCGTCGTCAGATACCGCTCGGCCGCCTGCCGGGCGCCCGCCTCGTCACCGGCCGCCACCGCTTCGACCACCGGCTCCAGGCGTCCGTGAGCCGCCCCGGCGTCCTCGAAGGGTGCCCTGAGCGCCGCGCGCACCGGCAGATAGGCGTTGAACAGGGTGTTGGTCAGCAGGACGTAGACCCGGTTGCCCGTGGCGCGGGCGAGGGCGCGGTGGACCTCGATGTCCGCGAGCTGCACGGCGTCCGCGTCCGCCGCGTCCGCCACGGCCGTCAACAGCGTGCGGAGCTCGGCACGCTGACGGCCGGTGGCGCGGGCCGCGGCACGCTGCGCGATCAACGCACCGATGTGGCGCCGCACTTCGAAGACCTCACCCATCCAGTCGGGGCTGTGCCGCACCAGCATCGGCAGCAGGTCGGCGCCGCCCAGGCGCAGATAGTCCCGGACGCGGGTGCCGACTCCGTGCCGTGTCTCCAGCAGCCCGGCCTGCGCAAGGCGCCCGAAGGCGTGCTTGAGGGTGGTGCGGGTGACGCCGTAGCCGTCGGCGAGCGTGCGCTCCGGCGGCAGGTAGCTGCCGGCCGGGTGGTGTCCGGCGAGTATGTCCTCGCGCAGCCGGCCCTCCAGGACGTCGACGATGGTCTCCCGGGGCAGTGCCTCCCCGCAGTCCTCCCAGTGGCTCAGTGGATGAGCCACTCAACCAGCCGTCGCCGTCAGGCGTCAATGGGCATGACAATCCGGGCCCGAAGGTGCATGGCCGACCGGAGGGCTTGCTCGGTGTTGTCGCGGTCGGTGTCCGCGACCTGGGTCGTAGCAGCGCTCCTCCCGCAGGGGGAGGGCGATCGGGCGGGCGGTCGATGCCTCGCTGGCGCGGCCGGTGCGACGCTCGCTGCATGACCAAGGGCGGACGGACATCAAGGACTCGATGGCGCACGTGGTCGCAGGCGTGGCCTCGCCGGGTGGGTGTGGTGTCGGTGTTCTGGGCGGTGGCGTACGCCTCCTTCGGCCTCGCCTGTGCGCTGAGCGGGACGCCGCTGTTCGGTGGCGACGGCCGGGTGTCCTGCGCACTCGACCGGGCGGCCGTGGCGGTGGGCGCGCTGACGGCGCTCGTCTGCGGGGCGGTGCTGCGGTACGGGCTGCGGCCGATCCTGCGAGTACTGCTGTGGCTGGGCTGCGCACTGACTGCCGTCGCCGCGTTCAGCCTGCTCATGGACGTGATCACGCTCGTGTTCGGCGAAGGCGTGGACGACTGGGCAGCCGCCGCGAACCGCACGCTGGCCGGCGTGGGGGCCGTGCTGCTCGCGGCAACCGCCCGCTCCGACCGTCGTCCGACCAGAGGGTCCGCCGCGCCGGCACCGTCCAGTGCCCCCGCCCGGGTCCAGCTCGCGTCGTGCGCGGGGACGGTGGCATTCCTTCCGTACGCCGCGATGAAGTTGATCTGGGCATGCGGAGGCACGTTCGCCGGGATGGGCAAGGAGGAGATGCTCGCGATCTCCGAGCGCAACGGTGCTTCGGGCGTCTGGCTCGCTCTGGAATCCTGGGGCCTGGACGCCACCGTATTGCTGGCCGCACTCGGTGTCTTCCTGCTGTGGGGCCTGGTCCGCCCCTGGGGCCAGGTGTTCCCGCGCTGGGCGCCGCTCCTGCACGGCCGACGCGTGCCGCGCTGGCTGCCACTGACCCCGTCCCTGATCGGTGCCGCCACGCTCGCTCCCTACGGCGTGCTCGGACTCGCCTACTGCGCCCTGGCCACAGCGGGCGTGACGACGATGCGCAAGGGCGACTTTCACACCTCGGGGGACGCTCTCCTGGTCAGCTGGCCCGGCATGATCGCGTTCGCCGTCCATGGCGTCGCACTGACGGTCGCCGCCCGCTCGTACTGGCTTCGAACCCGTCCGATCGGCCCGCTGCCCGGTCACACGGGGTGACTGCCGACGAGCCGCGCATGTCGACCGCGCCGACTTGAGGCCCTGCTTCAGGCCCGGTCCGTGGCGGGCTCGGTCGCGTAGCGGCGCATCGCGTCGATGGTGGCCCGTGGAGTCAGCGGCCGGCCGTCGGCGAGCGCGTCCTGGAGGTCCCGGAAGTACTGCACGTACAGATCGGGGGTGAACGTGCTGAGCATGGTGGCGGGTTGGTCGGTCAGGTTGGCGAAGGTGTGCGGGGTACCGGGCGGAACCATCACGAGGGTGCCCGCGGCGGCGTCGTAGGCCTCGTCCCCGACGGTGAACCGCACGGTGCCGGAGAGGACGTAGAAGCCCTCGTCGTGTCGGCCGTGGCGGTGCTGCGGCGGTCCCTGGGTGTGCGGGGCGAGGACGGACTCGGCGATCGCGAGGCGGTGCCCGGTGTGGCTGCCGTCCTCCAGGACCCGCATGCGGGTGGTGCCCAGAACGATCGTCTCGCCGTCGCCGGGACCCACCACCGATACCGCCGGGTCGGCCTGTGGCTGGTTGTTCTTGGCTTCTTCGGTCATGCTCCGAGTGCACCGCCGGGGCCCGGCCGGTGTCCAGGACCCATCCCGCAGCGCCGATACCTCGTGGGTATCGTTGCAGCGTGGAGTTACGGACCTTGCGCTACTTCGTGGCGGTCGCCGAGGAGTCCCACTTCGGCCGGGCCGCCACCCGACTGCACATGAGCCAGCCGCCGCTGAGCCGGGCGATCAAGCGGTTGGAGGCCGATGTCGGGGCCCTGCTGTTCGTCCGCTCGGCCGCCGGCGTCACGCTCACCGCGGTGGGCACGGTGCTGCTCGACGAGGCGCGGGCCCTGCTCGACCATGCCGACCGCGTCCGGGTACGCGTGAGCGCGGCGGCCGGCGTCGCCACCCTCACCGTCGGCATCCTGGGTGACGGCGGCGACCCGGGAGTGACCAGGCTGGCCGCTGCCTACCGTCGGCGCCACCCCGGTATCGAGATCCGCATCCGCGTCGCCGATCTGACCGACCCGACGTGCGGGGTGCGCTCCGGACTGGTCGACGTCGCCCTGACCCGAGCGCCGTTGGACGAGACCGCCCTGGCGCTGCGTGTGCTGCGGACCGATCCGGTCGGCGTGGTCCTGCGCGCCGACGATCCGCTGGCCCGCCGCGACCGGCTGCGGCTGGCCGACCTGAGCGACCGCCGCTGGTTTCGGTTCCCGCAAGGGACCGATCCCGTCTGGCAGTCGTACTGGAACGGCGGCAGGCCGCGCGAGGGCCCGGTGGTGCGTGCCGTCCATGAATGTCTGCAGGCCGTGCTGTGGAACGGCACGGTCGGCCTTGCACCGCTTCGACACGACCTGCCCGCGGAGTTGGCCGTGGTACCGCTGATCGACATGGCACCGAGCAGAGTGGTGGCGGTGTGGAACGAAGGTGACACCAACCCGTTGCTCCGGTCCTTCATCGAGATCGCGACAGCCGCGTACCGTCACTGAGTTCCGCCTTCTCGGAGTCAGGGCCGGCGGGCGTGGTCGGGGAAGCCTCAACGATTAGGCATTCAACCTTCCTTCCCGCCACCGGGTCTCAAGATGCCGTCGGGCAGCCGGTCGCCTAGCGTGGTCATGAAGAGTGCGTCCAGGGTGTTCCTCTCCCCTTCCGTGGAGCTCGGCGGACCGTCCCTCACCGCGCGAATCACCACACTCCAGGAGACATCATGGCCACGGCCTCCAGTCGTCCTGTCTCGGTATACGTCCTCGCCGGAATCAGACTTCTCAACGGAGCCACCGGTCTGCTCGCGCCGGAGCTGCTCATCCGAAGGTTCGATCCCGACCGCGACCCACCGAGCCCGGCGGCCGTCTACGCCTTCCGCCTCTTCGGCATCCGCACGGTCCTGCTGGGCCTCGAGCTGCTGACCCACGACGGTGAACGGCTGCGCGAGGATCTGCGCGAGGCCATCCTGATCCACGGCAGTGACACCGCGACGGCGGCCACGGTCGGCCTGCAGGGGCATGCACCGCGGCGCACCGCGGTACTGACCACCCTCATCTCGGCCGTCAACACCGCCCTCTCCGTCAGCGCCACCGCCTCCCTCGCCAACTCCACGAAGAAGAAGCCGAGATGACGGCGGCGTCCGGGGCCGTTCCTCCCACCGAGACGGGTTTCGACTACGTCGTCGTCGGCGCCGGCGCGGGCGGCGGTCCGCTGGCCGCCGCTCTCGCCGCCGCGGGCATGCGCACCCTGCTGCTGGACGCCGGCGGTGCCGAGGACAACGACAGCTACCTGGTCCCCGCGTTCCACGCCGACGCCTCGGAGGACCCGGCGCAGTGCTGGAACTACTTCGTCCGGCACTACGCCGACGACCGGCAGCAACGGCGCGACGGCAAGTTCGTACCGGGCAAGGGCGTCCTCTACCCGCGCGCTGGGACCATCGGCGGGTGCACCGCACACCATGCTCTGATCACCGTCTATCCGTACAACCGCGACTGGGACGCCATCGCGGCGGAGACCGGCGACGCCACCTGGCACAGCACGGCCATGCGCCGGTACTTCGAGCGACTGGAGCGCTGCACCTACCTGCCCAGACCCAAGCGTCCGCCCCGCAACCCGCTCCTGGCCGCGGTGCTCCGGAGCCTGCCCCTCCTGGCCGACCGGTACCGCAACGACGCCCGGCACGGATTCGACGGCTGGCTGCCCACGGCGCTGGCCGACCCCCGACTCGCCGTACAGGACCCGCAGTTGCTGAAGGTCATCCTCTCCGCCGCCGAGGACACGCTCGTCGGCTTCCTCGGCCGGCCCCTGTCCCCCCTGGAGGGGATCGACTCCCTCGTCGACCCGAACGACTGGCGGGTGCAGACCGAGGCGCTGCAAGGGCTGTGGCAGATCCCGATCTCCACGGCAGACGGCCGCCGCAGCGCCGTACGCGAACACGTCCGGGCCGTACAGCGCGATCATCCGGACCACCTGGTCGTCCGTACCCACGCGCTGGCCGCCCGGATCGTACTGGACGAGGGACGCACGGCGACCGGCGTCGACTACGTGGACGAGGCGCACGCCTACCGGGCCGATCCCGGCGCTCGGCCGGCCTCCGGACCGCCGGTGCTGCGCCGGGCCCTCGCCTCACGTGAGGTGATCCTGGCGGCCGGAGCCTTCAACACGCCCCAGCTGCTGATGCTCTCGGGCATCGGCCCGCCCGAGGAACTGGGGCGCCACGGCATCCCCGTGCGCGTCGGACTGCACGGGGTGGGCGCGCATCTGCAGGACCGGTACGAAGTCGGTGTGGTCAACCAGATGGACCGCGAGTTCCCGCTCATCGAGGAGTGCGACTTCCACGCTCCGCGGCCGGGTACCGAACCGGACCGCTGCTACCGGGCGTGGCAGGAGGGCAAGGGTCTCTACACCACCAACGGCGCCGTGCTCGGCATCACCCGCAAGTCCCGCCCGGACCTGGACGCCCCCGACCTGTTCATCTTCGGCGGCCCCTTCGACTTCAGGGGATACCGCCCCGGCTACTCCCTCGACCTCACACACCACAAGGACCGCTTCACCTGGGCCATCCTCAAGAGCCGCACCCACAACACCGGAGGCCGGGTCCGGCTGCGCTCCACGGACCCGCGCGACACCCCACTGATCGACTTCCACTACTTCACCGAGGGCACGGACAAGGAGGGCCTGGACCTCGAAGCGATGGCCGACGCCGTCGAGTTCGTCCGCGGGATGAACCGCAGGGCCGGCTCCGTGATCCGCAAGGAGCTGTGGCCCGGCGACGAGGTCGACGACCGCAACGCCGTCCGCCGGTTCGTGCAGGACGAGGCCTGGGGCCACCATGCGTCGTGCACCTGCCGGATGGGACGCCCCGACGATCCCTCGGCGGTGGTCGACAGCGCGTTCCGGGTTCTCGGGGTGGACCGGCTGCGGATCGTGGACGCCTCGATCTTCCCCCGCATTCCGGGCTTCTTCGTCGCCGCCCCGATTTACATGATCAGCGAGAAGGCGAGCGACGTGATCCTCGCGGACGCTTCCCGCTCCTGACCACCCACGACCTCGGCATCACCCGACCCAGACATCACCTGACCCAGACATCACCCGACCCCGGCATCACCGAACAAAACCATCAGGAGCCATCCAAGGAGCATCGCGATGAGCACGCACCGACACGCCCCACGGCGCCCTGCGGCCGGATACCGCACGTCACTGCCCTGGCGGATCATCACCGCTGCCGCCCAGTACATCGACCGCAGGGTCGGCTGGGACAAACTGCCCGTCGCGGCAGGCCTGCTCACGCTCTTCGGGCTGCGCGTCAGGCTCCGGCAGAAGAACCTCTACGACACCGGCCGGCTGCCCGCGGTCAACCAGCCCGAACCCGCCCCCGGATCCGCGAGCCACGAGGTCAACCGGACCGCCGACGGCAGCCACAACGACCTCGGCGAGCCCAGCATGGGCATGGCCGGCACCCGCTTCGGCCGGAACATCCCGCTGGAGGCCATCGCCCCGACGACTCCCGAGGACGTCCTCGCCGCGCCCAGCCCGCGCGAGGTCAGCCGCGCCCTGCTCACCCGCGACGAGCTCATCCCCGCCGAGTCCGTCAATTCGCTGGTCGCCGCCTGGCTCCAGTTCATGATCCGGGACTGGTTCAGCCACGGCACGAGCCCCGCGGACCGGCCCTGGGAGGTTTCCCTGCCGGCCGACGACCCCTGGCCGGAGAACCCCATGAAGATCATGCGGACCCCGGACGACCCCACACGCGATCCGCAGGCACCCCCCGGTACGCCCGACACCCGCGTCAACGTGTCCTCCCACTGGTGGGACGCGTCCCAGATCTACGGAAAGAACGAGGCCGAACAGCAGCGGCTGCGCACCGGAGACCTGGGCAAGCTGCATCTGTGGGACGACGAGCAGGCCCCGGTCCCGGCCGACCCGTCCCAGGACCCCACACGCGTTCCCGGCTTCTGGCTGGGCCTCGCCATGATGCAGGACCTGTTCACCCGGGAGCACAACGCGATCTGCGACCACCTCCACGGCGCCAGCCCGTCCTGGAGCGACGAGGAACTGTTCCAGCGTGCCCGGCTCGTCAACTCCGCGCTCCTCGCGAAGATCCACACCGTGGAGTGGACACCGGCCGTGATCAGCCACCCCACGACGGTCAAGGCGCTGCGCGCCAACTGGTGGGGCATCGCCGAGGAGCGCGTCCACGACCTGCTCGGGCGGATCAGCGACAGCGAGGTCATCAGCGGCATCCCCGGTGGCGAGACGGATCACTACGGCGTCCCGTACGCCCTCACCGAGGAGTTCGTCGCGGTGTACCGCATGCACCCGCTGATCCGCGACGACTGGCACCTGCGCGCCGTCGCCGACGACACGACCCTGCGCCACTGCACCCTGCGCGACATCGCCGGCCCGGGAGCGCTGAAGTTCCTGGAGACCACGGAGATGGCCGACCTGCTCTACAGCTTCGGCACGCTGCATCCCGGACTGGTCACCCTGCACAACTTCCCCAAGTTCCTGCAGGAGTTCGAGCGGCCGGACGGACAGCTGCAGGACCTCGCTGCCACCGACATCCTGCGCTCCCGGGAACTGGGAGTGCCCCGGTACAACGAGTTCCGGCGGCTGCTGCGGCTCAAGCCGGCGGAGAGCTTCGCGGAACTGGCGCACGATCCGGCGTGGGCCGGGCGGATCGAGAGGCTCTACGGCGGCGACATCGAGAAGGTCGACCTGATGGTCGGCCTGTACGCCGAGAAACTGCCGGCCGGATTCGCCTTCAGCGACACGGCGTTCCGCATCTTCATCCTCATGGCGTCGCGCCGGCTGAACAGCGACCGGTTCTTCACCACCCACTACACCCCGGAGGTCTACTCCAAGGCCGGGATGGCCTGGATCGACGACAACAGCATGATCACCGTCCTGCTGCGCCACCACCCCGAGTTGCGTACGGCCCTGTCCGGGCTGTCCAACGCCTTCGTACCGTGGCACAGCGCCGCACCGAGGAAGACCTGAGATGCGGACGACCGAACGGACAGGACAGGAGCGCGCACGCCAGGTCGCCGCGGCCGCCGACCGGTACCGCGCGACCAGCGACGAGCGCACGGCCGTGGAACGGCAGCTGGACGCCGGCGTACCGTTTCCCGACTCGCGGCAGGCGCTCGCCGCGCGCGCCAGGCGGCTGCTGGACCGGCACGCGGTGCCGGCCGCCATGGCCGTGGAGGCCGTGCGCGCGGAGCCGCTGACCGCCCCCGACGCCTACGAGCGCATCCTCGGGGTGTCCAAGGACCTGCAGGCGTGGAGCTTCCTGCCGCGTGGTGCGCGGGCGGCGCGAACCGTCGCCCGGATCTCCGTACGGGAGAACGGCAGGGAACTCCCGCTGGGCACCGGCTTCCTGGTGTCGCCGAGCCTGCTGATGACCAACCATCACGTGCTCACCGACGCGGAGACCGCCGGGCGGTGCTTCGTCGAGTTCGACGCCCAGGTCACCGTCGACAACACGCCGCAGGCGTCGGTGCGGCTGGAGCTGGACCCGGACGCGTTCTTCGTGGCCGACGAACGCCTGGACTTCGCCCTGGTACTGGTCGCGCCGGACGCGGGTGGGCGGCCGCCCGGCGAGACGTTCGGCTGGAACCGGCTCAGCGCCCAACCGGGCAAGCTGGTCATCGGCGAGCCGGTCAACGTGATCGGCCATCCGATGGGGCGCCTGAAGGAGATCGCCGTCCGCGACAACCTGCTCCAGGTGCGGCTCGACGACTTCCTCCAGTACCGGACGGACACCGAGCCCGGCAATTCCGGCTCCCCGGTCTTCAACGATCAGTGGGAGGTCGTCGCGCTGCATCACAGCGGAGTGCCGAAGACCGACGACCAGGGGCGTGTCCTTCGCAGTGACGGGCAACTGTGGCAGCCGGGTGACGGCGACGACGCGGTCGACTGGGTCTCCAACGAGGGCGTACGGATCAGCTCCATCCTGCGGCACCTCGCACAGCTGCCACCCGGCACCCCGTCGGGCCCGCTGGCGGACATGGGTGCCGAGTCCGGGCTGGGCCTCGGTCCGGCGGAGTCCGCCGCGCCGGTCCGGGCGCCCGCGGCCGCCGTACCGTCACCGGCCGCCGCGACGGCGGTGAGGCACACGGGCCTGCGTGCCCGGGAGGGCGCGTTCGGCGGTGAGCGCCATCTGGTCTTCCTGCACGGGCGCTCCCAGCAGGGCAAGGACCCGGAAACCCTGCGCCGTGAGTGGACGGCCGGCCTCGACCAGGGGCTCGTCCGTGCCGGACTCCCGCCGATCGACCCGGCCGATGCCTGGTTCCCGTACTACGGCGACCGACTGGTGCAGGCGCTCCCGGCACGGGAGGCCGTCGCACGTGCCACCGGGACCACCGGCCTCTCCCCGGTGGAGGCAGCGGCTCCCGCGTCGCCCACGGCCCGAGCGGTGTACGAGGAGATGATCGGTGAGGCCGCCGTCCGATGGAACGTCCCGCGGGAGAGGCAGCCGGACGCCGAGCGGATCGCGCCGGGGGACGTCGTCGGGCACCTCCACCGGCAGCTGAGCTGGCTGGCCGCCAGGAGCGACCTCGATGCCCTGACCATCGCCCTCGTCCTCCAGGACGTGGCCGCGTACCTCGACGACCGGAACGGCGTCAGGGACGCCGTCCTGGACGGTGTCCTGGAGACGTTCCCGCAGGACGGGGAGGTGATCCTCGTCAGCCACAGCCTCGGCACGGTGGTCGGCATGGACCTCACCACCCGGCTCTCGCCGACCATGCGCACGATCCACCTCACCACGGTGGGCAGCCCGCTGGGACTGGACAGCGTGTACAAGAGGCTGCTCATCGACGGGCCGAAGCGCCCCGACACGGTGACGGACTGGCTGAACGCGTGGTACCCGTCGGACGCGGTCACCATCGGGTGCCCGCTGGCCGACGAATGGGCGGGCACAGTGACCGACGTCGCCGTCGTCAACGCCCGCGACAAGGCCCACAACATCATGGAGTATCTCGCCCACCCCGAGGTCGCCGGCGAGATAGGCGCCCACCTCGAGCCCGGCTGATCGCCGTAGCCGGGAGTCGATCGACCAGGGCTTCGAGGACGACGGGAGCGAGATCGAGTACTGCTCCGAGGAGCGGGCGCGGTCAGGCGCGGCGCCGTACGCGCAACGGCGTGTAGACGAGCAGCGCCGCGAGGAACGCCACCGGGTAGGCGAGGTCGGCGCCGTGCAGGGCCCGCGCGACCGGGCCCACATACAGGCTGGTGCTCATGAACGGCACCGCTACGGCGAAACCGACGAGGAAGGCCGTGGGAGCCGGCCACCACGGCTGCGCCTCCTCCGCCGTCAGGTCGACGGGGCGGCCGCCGCGCGCCCGCTTGCGGGCCACCCAGTCGACGATCACGATCGCGACGAACGCCGGGATCCAGTAGCCGACGAACAGCAGCACGTTCTGGAAGCGGGCGGTGGTGTCGGCGGCGTGCATCCAGAGCACCAGCGGGAAACCGAGCACCGCGGCGAGCGCGGCGGCGACCGGCCGCGGCAGCCGCACGCCGACGGTCTGCAGCGCCAGCGATCCGCTGTAGTCGTTCATGGCGTTGCTGCACAGCGCCGCGAGAGCGACGGCGAGGAGTCCGAACGCGCCGAGCGCGCCGCCCCCGAGCAGCCGGTCCACGCCACGGGCGGTCTGGTCGGTGAACTGCGCGGCGCCCCACAGGCCGAGCGCCTGCACCGCGACGAAGGACACGCCGACACCGAGCAGGGTGTACCAGAACATGCGCGGACGGGACGCCGTCCGTGGCAGGTAGCGGCTGAAGTCGCTGGCGTAGGGGGCCCACGAGAGGGCGAGGCTCAGCGCGACGGTGCAGGTCAGCACGAACGCGCCCGCCCGGTCGGCGCCGTGCGCGGTCGCGGCCGTCGCGGGCTGGGTGCCGTGCGTGAGCTTCACCGCCAACGCGACGAGCGAGGCGGCGAGCGCGAAGGTCATCACCGTCTGCAGGCGGTGGATCGCCTCGTAACCGATCACGCCCAGCGCCCCCTGGGCCGCCAGCATCACCAGGACACCCAACCAGAACGGCCAGCCGAACAGTTGGGCCAGCGCGTCCCCGCCGAACAGACCGATCAGCGCGTCCCAGGCGATGGACGACAGCCACTGCAGGGCGCCCGGCAGAGCGACGGCCCGTCCGAAGGCCAGCCTCGCCAGCGGCAGCTGGCCCGCCCCGGTCTGGCTGCCCCAGGTCCCCAGGTAGGCCGTGGGCACGGCGCCGAGCAGGGTGCCGAGCACCACGGCGAGCAGCGCGGTGGCGAAGTCCAGTCCGAGGGCCGCTCCGACGGTGCCGGTGAACACGCCGGTCATGGTCAGGTTGGGGGCGAACCACACGGTGAACAGCCGCCGGGGGCTGCCGTAGCGAGCGTCCTCGGGCACCGGCGTGATGCCGCGCGCCTCCACCCGCAGGTCCCCGGGGGCCGTCGGCATCCGGCCGTCGAAGACGCCCCGCGCTTCGGCGACGGTCGTCTCTTCATGGGCATACGGCAACGACATACGACATCCCTCCGCCAGTCCTAACTGGTTCAGGTTCAACGGGTGTGATCTCAGCCCCCGTGCGGGGGCACCCCGTGTCCAGGTACGCCGGCCAGAATAGCCCGTTCCGGTGACCGGTTCCGGCCAGGGCCGGGGCGGGAGGATCTGTCGCACCGCGTGACCGCGTGACTTCGGAATCGGTACCAGGGCGTCGGCGGTTTCGCTGCGAGGACCCGGCTCGACCCCGGCAGGGCGGTCAGGGCGAACGCCCACGGATACCCCGAACGCTCCGCCACGAGCCCGGCGCCCGCGGCGCCGGCCTGCCCCGGCTCCGGGTGTGGCGTCAGCCGGCGGTGTCGGGGTTTCGGTTGCGGTCGATGAGGACGGCGAACGCGTCGAGGATGCGGCGCAGGCCGAACGCGTAGGTGTGGTCGGGGTCGTAGGCGGTGCCGTGTGCGGTGCCTGACGCCGTGCCGACGCGGACGGCCGTCGGGTAGGCGTTCGCGTCGAGGACCCGGGCGAGCAGCGGGGCGTTGACCTGCCACCACTGCTGGGCGCTCATGGCGCTGTCGTGGCGGGCGGATCGGGCGTCGGCGGCGGCGCGGGCTGATGCCTGTACGAAGGTGAGCAGGTGGTTCAGGCAGTCGTCCAGCTGCAGGTCGCTGAGCCCGAGGCCCTCGAACGCGGAGAGCTCGTGCTCGTACTTCCCCATCAGTCCCGGTCCCAGCGGGGGCCTGGAGGTGGAGACGGCCGCGGCCCAGGGGTGGCGTTCGAAAAGTGCTCTGTTCTCGTCGGCGACGGCGGTGACGCGCTGCTGCCAGGACAGCCCGGCCGTGTCCGGTCGGGGCATGCGGGCGTAGGCGGCATCCAGCATGAGGTCGAGAAGTTCGGCCTTGGCCGGCACGTAGGTGTAGAGCGTCATCGGTACCACGCCGAGTTCCTTCGCCACGCGGCGCATCGTCACGGCGTCCAGGCCCTCGTTGTCGGCGATGGCGGTGGCCGCCTCGACCACCGTGTCGATACTCAGCCCGCGCCGCGGCCCGCGGCCGCCCGCAGGGGCGAGGTCACGCCACAGCAGTTGCAGTGTGCGGGCCGGGTCGCCCGCGCTCGTTCGTTCTGTCGGCACGGGGCAAGTCTCTCCCACCGATTCGGCGTACAATGTACAATGTACATTGTACTGCGTACAGAGAATCGAGCCGAGGGAGCACCAGTGAAGATCACCTCCAGTGCCGTGTCGCTCAACGTCGAGGATGTCGAGGCCTCCAGTGCCTTCCTGCAGCGACATTTCGGGTTTCGCGAGGAGATGGCCGCCGACGGCTTCGCGTCCCTCGGCCGCGACGACGCGGGGATGAACGTCATCTTCCTGCGCCGGGGACTGGACACCCTCCCGGCGGACCAGCGCGACGACCACGCCGCCGGCCTCATCCTCGCCTTCACCGTCGACCACCTGGAAGACGAACTGGAGCGCCTGCGCGCCGAAGGCGTCACGATCACCATGCCCATGACGGAGGAAGAGTGGGGCGAGCGCGCGTTCCAAGTGCGCGATCCGAACGGCGTGATCGTCCAGCTGGTCGACTGGAACGCCGCCTCCGCCCGGTGAGACATCTGCGGCGCCGCGCCCGGGCCCATGCCGAAGACGCCCGGCCACTTTCCGAGAGACAACCCTCGTCGATGAGCGGGAATCCATAGTCGAGCCGATAGCATGTCAAACGGCTCGAGATGGAACGCGCCGTGGATCGCGAGCAGAGCGACGGGGAGTCCCGTGGTCTGACCGGCCTGAAGTCGTGGGGCGAACTGGCACACTGAACGCACCGGAGTCCTGCAAGTGGAGTTTTCAAACGCACTGACGCAGCTCTCGAGGATGCAGAAGCCTGCGCGGGGGATTTCGATCTACTCCCGGTTCGTCAATCGGCCGGCGGGAAAGCTGCTCGCGGCGACGGCACACTGTCTCGGTCTTTCACCGGACCACGTGACCGTCGTGAGCGGTCTGGTGACCCTTTCCGCCATCACGGCGATCGCCCTTCACCCGCCTACCGATGTGTTGGGAGGCTGTGTCGCTCTCGCCTTGCTCGGCGGTTACGCTCTCGACTCCGCGGACGGTCAGCTGGCGCGCTTGAACCGATCTGCCAGTCCGCGAGGAGAGTGGATAGATCATGTGATGGACTGCGCGAAACTACTGGGAATTCATGCGGCGGTACTGATCTCGTTCTACCGTTTCGCCGACCTGAGATTTCCCGCTCTCCTGCTCACTCCGATCATCTTCCAATTCGCTTCCCTGGTGTTATTCTTCGGGGGCATTCTGGCGGAGCAGCTGAAGAAGCGGGAAGCGGGCGTACGCCTCCGTCCGGTGTCACCCGCCTCCGTCACCCGTGGCGTCGCACTCCTGCCCGTGGATTACGGTCTGCTGTGCTTCATCTTCTTGTTCCTCGGAAGCCAGAAGACTTTCATCGTCCTCTATCTGACTCTGCTGGCGGCATACGCGGTGCTCGTCCCGGCTTTCCTGGCCAAGTGGTTCCGGGAACTCTCCTGAGCGTCGGAGTGCCGCCATGTGACAAGTGAGGCCCGGGTCATGGCGGTCCGGGCCTCGTCCATGTCTACGGGCAGTGCTCGCCATACTTGACCGCGTTCAGCGTGACCGGCTGCCCGGCCGGCTTCGTCCCGGCGGCCGGCTTCTGCGTGCACACCTGCCAGTTCGATTCGAGCAGCACCATCCGGCCGGCCCCGGTCGCGTCGTTCACGGTGATCGAGGTGCTGGAGTCGAGGGCGTCCCGGGCGGCCTTGACGCTCTTGCCGTGAAAATCGGGCATCTCCCCGCCGGCCGCAGAGGGGGCGGCCTGGTCGTGTGCCGGGCAGGTCTCGGCCAGCTTGACCGCGCCGAAGTCCAGTTCGGAGTTCGTCGCCGCGACGGTGCCGGCCTTGAGGTTCTGGGAACAGACCTTCCAGTCGCGGTCGAGGATCTGCATGCGGTCGCGGCCGAGGGAGTCGTGTGACTTCAGGCGGTAGAACCCGGCGCTCTGAGCGGCGTCCTGGGCGGACTGCAGGCCCATGCCGACGAACTTCGGGACGGTCTTCTTGGTGACGGTTCCGTCCTTGCCCCCGCTGGTGCCGGTGCCGGCCGTCGCGGTGGAGGTGCTGCCGCTGTTGTCCGTCGCGGTGGTGGATTTGCAGGCGGTGGCCGTGCTCAGGACGGCGATGGCGGCGGCGGTGCAGGCGAGCGTTCTGCGATTCATGGTCCCCCCTTGTGCGGGTGTTGCCTGAGGGGCGAGCGTACGGCGACCGTGTGGACGATGGGGGCGCGCGACGGGGCTGTGACCGGATCGGGTGATGTGCGAGGAGCAGCCCCGACGGGCGGGCCGGTGGGGCGTTTTCAGGTGATGCGCAGGTTGGCCATCATGCCCATGTCCTCGTGTTCGGCGTTGTGGCAGTGGAAGAGGTAGCGACCTCGGTATGCGTCGAAGCGGGTGATGATTTCCGCTGACTCTCCGGGGCGTAGGGAGATGGTGTCCTTGAGGCCGGCGTCGTGGGGGAGGGGCGGGCGCCCGTCGCGAGAGAGGATCCGGTAGCCCGTCACGTGCAGGTGTACGGGGTGGTGGACATCGGCGATGAGCCGCCACACCTCCGTGTCGCCGAGGCGTGTGGTGACGTCCGCGCGAGCCGGGTCGAAGGGCAGCCCGCCGATCAGCCAGCCCCGGCCGCCGTGCATCCGGCCGGCCCGGAAGGCGAACTCCCGGACCCGGGTGACCTGTGAGCGGCGCCAGTGCGGCAGATCGGTGGCCAGGATCTTGGGCACCCGGCTGTCGTCGACGGCGCGGCGTGTGATGCGGAAGGCCATGATCTCGCGGGTGCGGCCGGACCCCAGCCGGTTGAGGAGGCGGACAGTGCGGCCGACCGGCTGGTCGGAGAAGTCGACGACCACGTCGTAGCGTTCGGCCGGGGCGACCGGCAGGCGGTGGTGTGTGACGGGGGCGCCGAGCAGGCCTTGGTCTGCGCCGACCTGGACGAGATCGAGCCTGCGCCCGTCGTCCGCCACCGCCTCCAGGTCGTAGTGGCGGGCGTTGGAGGCGTTGAGGATGCGCAACCGGTAGCGGGCCGTGTCCGCTTCGTGGACGGGCCAGGGCGCGCCGTTGACGAGGATGACGTCGCCGAGGACGCCGGCGGTGTAGGGCTCGCGGACGCCGGGCCGCTGTCGCAGGGTCGGGTCGAGGGAGGGGTACGCGAGGTTGCCGTCGCCGTCGAAGGCCCGGTCCGCGATCATCAGCGGGAGTTCGCGGTGGCCGGAGGGCAGGCCGAGGGCCTCTTCGGCGTCGTCACGCACGAAGTGCAGCCCGGCCAGACCGCGCCAGATCGCGGGAGCGGTGAAGTCCATCCGGTGGTCGTGGTACCAGAGCATCGTGGGTCGCTGCTCGACGGGGTAGGTGTACTGCCTGGTCAGCCGAGTCGTCACCGCCTCCGGGTCCCTCATCGGTGCGGTGGCGGGCATGCCGGGCATCCCGGGCATGGCGTGCATGTCGTGGTCGTCCTGCGGCCATCCGGCGGGCAGGACGAGGTCGGTGGGGTAGCCGTCGGATTCGGGGCGGGTGCGACCGCCGTGCAGGTGGACCGCCGTCGGCACCGGCAACTCGTTGCGGTGCACTACCGTGACGGGCCTGCCGCGCCGGGACTCGATGGTCGGCCCGGGGAAGGTGCCGTCGTAGGTCCACATCGGCGTCCGCATCCCGGGCAGGACTTCCAGTTCGGCGGCGCGCTGGGTGATCTCGTAGCGGTCGGTGCCGCCGGAGGTGTCGACCGGCCGCAGCACGGACGGCACGGGCAGCGGGACCTGGAAGGCGGGCGGCAGCGGCACCGCGCTGCGCAGTTCGGCGCCGGTGAGGGACGGATGGCGTGTCAGTGCTGTCGAGACCCCGAGCCCGCCGGCCGCCAGCAGCCCCAGCGCCCCGCCGATGCCCAGCACCCGGCGCCGTGTCGGGTCACCTGTCCGCACGCCGGACGGCTCACGCATGCCGTGCCTCCTTCTCCTGCCGTACCGGAGCGCGCCATACGGCGATGAACAGCACCACGAGCCCGGCCACCGTCGTCACTCCCAGCGGCAGATGCAGCCACAGTGCACCCGCCATTCCGGCGAAGTACTGCACGGTCTCGGCCGCCACCAGGGCCAGCGTCGCCAGGAACGGCCAGGCCCGGCGCAGCCGTACCCACAGGACGACGGCCACGATGAGCTGTACGTATCCCAGCGAGGTGACCACGTCGGCGTCGGCCGCATGCCAGCGCAGGCCGTCGTAGACGCCGCTGAGGTACAGGCCGGCGAACACGGGCTGCCCGGCTATGGCGATCAGATGCGCGCTGACGACGGCCCGGAATACCGCGGTGGTCATCTGGCGTCCCCTCACTTTCTCTCCTCGAAGCGGGAACACCTCTGAAGCTATGACTCCAAGCGGATGATGTCTAAGATCAATATTGCTATACCGCTATGACTGCTCAGGTATGACGACCGGACAGCGATGCAGAGAGGGGGCGGGGTGGACCTCACCACGCTCAGACAGTTCCTGGTGGTGGCGCGGCTGGAGCACCTCAGCCGTGCGGCCGGGGAACTCCGCATCGCCCAGCCGTCGTTGAGCCGCACCATCGCCAGGCTCGAGGCGGAGCTGGGCAGTCCGCTGTTCGACCGGGTCGGGCGGCTGCGGCTCAACGACGCGGGGCGGGTCTTCCGCGTCCATGTCGAGCGTGCTCTCGGTGAACTGGACGCGGGACGGCGGGCCGTGGCGGAGAGTGCGGGCGAGGGGCACGGGGTCGTACGCCTCGCCTCGGAGACGTTCCTCGCCCTGACGGGTCCGCTCGCGGCCTTCAAGCGCGCCCATCCGCAGGTCGAGATCGAGCTTCACCAGATGGCCGTCGAGGAGATGGCCCGTCGGCTGCGCGCTCAGGAGGTGGATCTGTGCGTCGCCTCGCAGCCGGTTCCCGCCGATGATCTCCACCTGGAGACCCTCCCGCTTCTCGAGGAGCCGGTGGTGCTCGCCGTACCGCTGGATCACCGGCTGGCCGGCCGCGCTTCGGTCGGCATCGACGAGCTCGCCGACGAGCCTTTCATCGCGACGCATCAGGGGCACTGGCAGAGGCGTCTGCTGGACCGGCTGTTCGCCGGACGCGGGCTGGTGCCGCGGATCGTCTGCGAGGGGGACGAGCCCGGCGCGATTCAGGAGCTGATCGGCGCGGGCCTGGGTATCGGTCTCAATCCGGCCTTCGCACGCCGCCACCTGGCTGTACGCGTCCCTGTCACGTGGGTCGACATCGACAGCCCCGACTGCCGCCGGACCGTCACGCTCGTCCGGCCCGCCGCGGGGCATTTGTCGGCCGGAGCCCGGATGATGCGCGACGCAATCGCCGGCTGGGACTGGGACGGCGGGGCGCCGGCCGCATGACGACGCGTCCGGTGGGCGGCCTCCCCGGCGGCAGGGTCCTGCGACGGCGTCGGCTGCCGTGACGCCTTCGGTCCCCGTCCGGTCGGTGAGTCGGTGCCTGTGCCGTATCCGGTACCTGATGTTTCGTCAGGAACCGGAAACCAGGCGGCGAGCAGGCTGTCGTACGGGCTGCGGCCGCCGGGTGGCGACCGGCAGGGAGCGGCGGCTTCACGGGCCCTGCCGGCCGGCGGCAGCGAGGTGGGTACGGCTGGTGGATCAGGCGGTGCGGGCGCGCTGGGTGATCACGATGCAGGTGAGGACGACGGCAGCGGTCAGGGGGACGGCGGCCGTGACGTGTTCGCCCAGGAGCAGCACCGCCCAGACCAGCGTGAGGAGGGGCTGTGCGAGCTGGAGTTGGCTGGCCCGGGCGACTCCGATCAGACCCATGCCCTTGTACCAGACGACGAATCCGCCGAACTGGGAGATGGCGGCGATGTAGGCCATGCCGGTGAGGGCCTTGGCGGTGAGATGGACGGGTTCGTGGGGGAGGGCCCACAGGCAGACGGCGAGGTTGACGGGAGCGGCGAGGACCACGCCCCAGGCGATGACCCGCCAGCCGGGCATGCGGGCCGACAGGCGCCCGCCGAATGCGTAGCCCGCGGCGCAGACCAGGAGAGCACCGAAGAGGTAGAGGTCGGCAGTGGTCGGCCGACCGTGGTTCTGGGTGAGGGTGAAGGCGACGACGGTGGCCGCTCCCAGGCCGGCCGCGGCCCAGAACACCTTGGAGGGGCTGCGCCGGGTGATGAGCGCCGAGAGTGCGGCTGTGGTCATGGGCAGCGCGCCGATGACGACCGCGGAGTGGGCGGTGGAGGAGGTCTGCAGCGCGAGAGTGGTCAGCAGCGGGAAGCCGACCGCGCAGCCGCCCGCCACGACGGCGAGCGCCGGCCAGTCCCCGCGCGACGGCAGCGGCGCCCGGGTCAGGAGCAGCGCGGCCAGCGCGATGACGGCGGCCAGGACGCCGCGCACCCCGATGGCGCTCCAGGGGCCGAATCCGTCGAGCGCCCACACGGTTCCGGGGAAGCTGAAGGAGAAGCCGGCCACGCCGAGCGCGGCGTAGAGGGTGCCGGTGGAGAAGGCCGGTGTGGTGAGGGGGGCGAGGGAGCCCTGCTGGGTGGTCATGACCGTCCGTTCGTGGTGCTGAGGTGGGGGAGGCGGTGGAGCCGCGTGCCGATGGCGCGGGCGAAGCGGGTGGCGGAGGCCGGTGCGAAGGGCATGCTCAACGACGGTTCGCACAGCTCCAGTTCGAGGACGAGGGGCTTTCCGTCGGTGCCGCGGATGAGGTCGACGCGGCCGTAGAGGAGCGGCTCGCGCAGTTCGAGGTGAGCGGCCGCCGCGTCCAGGGCGGCGGCGGCCACGGCGCGTTCGTCGTCTGTGGCTTCGCGTGCCGAGCGGGCGTCCTGGGTTGGTTCCTTGACCGTTCCGTCGGCGAGCAGCAGCGCGTGTTTCCTGATGGCGTGGCTGTAGGTGCCGGCGAAGTGGATGAGATCGCCCTCCCCGTGGGTGTCGATGGCGTCGAGGTAGGGCTGGAGGATGACGTGGCGGCCCTCGCCGAGGAGTTCGGCGAGGTAGGCGGCGGCTTGGGGAAGTTGGGTACGGGCGAAGCGGCGCACGTGACGGGAGTAGGCCCCGATCGTGGGCTTGACCACGATCTCGGCGGCCTGGTCGTGCCCGGCGAGGAAGGCGCGCAGTGCGGCTTCGGGATCGGCGCCGGGGGCCACGAAGCCGCTCGGTACGACCGGTACGCCGGCCGCGGCGAGGTCGGCGAGGTAATGCTTGTCCAGGTTCCACCGCACCACCGGCAGCGGATTGAACAGGGACGTGACGTCGCTGACGTACTCGCACCAGTCGAGGAACTCCTGGAGTCTGTCGGTGTAGCTCCAGGGAGAGCGCAGCAGGACGGCGTCGAAGCGGTCCCAGGCGATGTCAGGGTCTCGCCAGGAACAGATCTCGGCCTCGACGCCGGCCTCTTGCAGGGCGTCGAGCAGCAGCGGCATGTCGTAGTCGATGGCGATGCTGGTCTCGTCGGTGACCAGTGCCAGTTGGCTGCCCATCGGGCGACTCCAAGGGAAAGGGGAGGGTGATACGGAGCGGGATGGTCACCAGGGGATGGTCTGTCCTTGGTGGGTGTAGGTGCCGGTGGGGCCGTCGTCGTCGAGCAGGGCCATCGCCACGCTGGTGCTCGCGCCTTCACTGACATCGAGGTCGCCCGCGCCGTCGTTCATGCCGGTCCTGGTGTAGCCCGGGTGCACGGCATTGACCTTGATGGGGGTGCCGCGCAGTTCGTACGCCAAATGGACGGTCCAGGAGTTCAGCGCGCTCTTGGAGGCGCTGTAGGCCGGGAGCGACTTGAACATCGGGCTGTAGGCGTAGGAGTCCGGGTCGTCGTGTGTGGTCACCGAGCCGAGCAGGCTGGAGACGTTGACGATGCGCCCGGCCGCGGACCTGCGCAGCAGCGGCAGGAATGCCTGGGTCACTTCGACGACGCCGAACAGGTTGGTGTCGAACGTTGCGCGCCACTGTGCGAGCGGCTGCTGGGAGGGCTGCTTTCCGTACTCCTCGATCCGTATGGCCGCGTTGTTGACCAGGATGTCGAGGCGGCCATGGTCGCGCTCGACGTCCGCGACGGCGGCGCGGATGCCGGCGGGGTCGGTGACGTCGAGGGCCAGAGGGTCGACGGAAAGGCCGTCCTGGCGCAGGTGCTTGGCGGCTTGGGTGACTGCTTCGCGGTTGCGGCCCGCGAGCAGCACCTGGACACCGGCGCCGGCGAGACGGCGCGCGGTCTCATGCCCGAGACCCCGGTTGGCGCCGGTGACGAGGGCGAGTGGGGGCGGGGAGTGGTTCATGCGGCTCTCCAGAAGCGGAAAAGGATGAGGAGGAAGGAGGGTGGGGCGACAGGTAGTGGGACCTGAGGCGGCGAGGGGCGAGGCCGTGCGGCGCCGTACGCGGCGTTCCGGCTAGAGCTCCGCCAGGAATTTCGCCACGTGGGTTCCGAACCGGGCGGTGTCGGTCAGGAAGGCGTCGTGGCCCTGTGGCGAATCGAGTTCCGCGAAGGCGACGTCCGTGCCGCCGGCGGCGAGTCCGTCGGCGATCTGCCGCTGCTGGGGCAGCGGGAACAGCACGTCGCTTCGCACCCCCATCACCAGTGCCTTCTCGACATCGAGGCGCGAGAGCGCTTCGTCGGTCGTGGTGGCGCAGGACTCGCCCAGGTCGAACCGGTCCATGCAGCGGCTGAGGAACAGGTAGCTGTTGGGGTCGAAGCGGTCCGCGAAGCGACGGGCGTGGCGCTCCAGGTAGTCCTCCACCTGGAACTCGTGGCCGAAGGGCCCGTCGTCCGTGGTGCGGTGGCCGGGGGCGATGCGTGTCCGGCCGAAGCGGCTGTCCCACTCGGTCGCCGACCGGTAGGTGATCATGCCGAGTTTGCGTGCGGTGAACATGCCTCGGCGCGGGTAGAGCTGCTCGTCGTACCAGCCTCCGTTGTAGTGCGGGTCGCAGCGGATCGCTTCGCGCTGCAGGGAGCGGATGGCTATGGCGAAGGGCAGTGCGCGTGCCGCGCCGCAGATGTTGATGTGGCCGTGGGCCAGGCCGGGGTGGCGCGCGAGGAGGGACAGCGCGCTCATGCCGCCCATGGAGGTGCCGATCAGACACGCCAGCTGCTCGATACCGAGGGCGCGGACGGTGTGGGCGGCGGCGTCGGCGATGTCCTCCATCGACAGTTCGGGGAAGGCGGGGCCGTAGGGCCGGCCGGTGGCGGGGTCGGGGGAGGCGGGCCCGGTCGACCCCTTGCAACTGCCCAGTGAGTTCAGGCAGATCACGTACCAGCGGTCGGTGTCGATGAAGCGGCCGGGGCCGACCATCGTCTCCCACCAGCCGGGGGTGGCGTCCGCCGGGTGGGAGGCGGCGTGGGCGTCGGGGGAGAGGCCGGTGAGGATCAGGACCGCGTTGTCGCGCTCGGGACCGAGCCGTCCGACGGTCTCGTACGCGATACGGGCGCCGGTGAGTGTGCCGCCCCGGTGCAGGGCGAAGGGGGTGGGGAGGTCGGCGAAACGGGCCGCGGGAGGGATGAATTCCCTCATGTGTCTGTTTCCTGCCGGTGCCGCTGCCGGTTCCGGTGCCGCTGCCGCTGCCGGTGCCAGTGCCAGTGCCGGATGGCTGGTGCGCCGCGCGTGCGAAGGGGGTGCCGCAGGGGCGCGACCCGCCTTCCGCGGTTTCACGACTCGCCGCCCGCCGTGCCGAGCGAGGCCAGCCACTCCTCGTCCGAGCCCTCCACCATGCCTTCGGTGAGGAAGGTGGACAGGTAGCGTTCGCCCGTGTCCGGAAGCATGGCGAGCAGGACGGACCCGGCAGGCGCGCTCTCGGCGACGCGCAGCGCGGTCGCCAGGGTGGCTCCGGCGGAGATGCCGGTGAAGATGCCCTCCTCGGCGGCGAGCCGGCGTGCGGTGTCGCGCCCCACGATCTCGTCGATGCCCACCAGTTCGTCGATGACGCTCTTGTCGAGCACGCTGGGTACGAAGTCGGGCGCCCAGCCCTGGATGCGGTGGACGTTCCACTGCCGGCCGGCCAGGACGGCCGCGTTGTCCGGCTCGGCGGCGATGATCCGCACCTCGGGCCGCGCGGTCTTGAGCATCTGGCCGACGCCCGTCAGGGTGCCGCTGGTGCCGAATCCGGTGACGAAGTAGTCCAGCCGCTTGCCCGCGAAGTCGGCGAGGATCTCCGAGGCGGTGGTCTCGCGGTGGTAGGCGGGGTTGGCGGGGTTGTCGAACTGCCGGGCCCTGAACCAGCCGTGCCGGGCGGCGAGTTCGTCGGCGATCTTGTTGCCGCCGCTGCTGCCGAGGTGCCCGGGGAAGAGGATCACCTTGCCGCCGTAGGCCCTGATCAGCTTGCGGCGTTCAGCGGAGTAGGTGTCGCCCATGACGGCCACGAAGCGGTAGCCACGGGCCGCGGCGACCATCGCCAGGGCGATCCCGACGTTACCGGAGGTGCACTCGACGATGGTGTCGCCGGGCTTGAGCAGGCCCTTGGCCTCGGCGTCGAGGACGACGGACAGGGCGAGCCGGTCCTTCACCGAGCCGCCGGGGTTGAACGACTCGACCTTGACATAGACGGTCGTGTGGGCGGGCGCCATCCGGTGCAGCCGGACGATGGGGGTGCGGCCGACGGTGTCGAGAATGCTGTCGTACAGAGGCATCGTGGTTCTTCTTTCTTCTCAGGCCCGGGCGGCCGGTTCGGTTTCGAAGACAGGGGCGACCATGGCGAGGATCGTTTCGACCGCCCGGGCGCTGAGCTCGTCGTCCAGCGGGGCGTTGAACTCGGCCAGTTCGACACCGCGCAGCTGCGCCGCCGGGAGCGCGTCGAAGATCGCCCTGATCTGCTCGGGCAGCAGACCGTCCGGCACCGTGTAGTCGGCCGGCACGTGTCCCGGCTCCAGCACGTCCCAGTCGATGTGCACCCAGACCGGACGGTCGCCGACAGCCTCCAGGACGGTGGCCGCCGTCGTCTCGGCCGGAGGGATGACCCGCACACCGTGCTGGGCGATCAGCGCGGCCTCGGCCTCGTCGATGTCACGCGACCCGACGAGCACCGCCTGTGCGGGGCGCAGACCGGCGCCGTGGCCGCTGTCCCACAGCCCGCACACCCCGGCCAGGACCATTCCGCCCAGGTAGCCGGTGTCCGTCGTCTCGGGCGTGTTGAAGTCGCCGTGTCCGTCGATGTAGAGCACCACGGCATCCGGGTGCTCCCGGGCGACGACCGGCAGCGTCCCCAGGCTGGCCGAGCAGGTGTTGGAGATGAGGACGGTGCGGCTGCCGCGCGCGATGCTGCCGGCGACCGCGTCACGCAGCCCGGTCAGTGTCCGCCTCGCCTGCGGAAGGCTGACGCTCCAGTCGTCCTGGGCGGCCGGCGCGCTCTCGCCGACGAAGCGTGCGTCCAGGCCGTAGCGCTCCTGAAGGGCCCGTGCGATACGGGCGGCGCCCTCGATCATCCTGGGCTCCCGGTCGGCCACCCGGCCCTGGGACACGATGAGTTCGATCATGGGTGTGGATCTCCTTCTACTCAGACGGCCGGCCGGGGCCGGAAAGGGCAACTGCCGCCTCGCTCGGCGTTCTCGTCGATGAGTCCGTACTGGAACCATTCGAGTGCTCCGGTGCCGTAGGAGCCGAGCTGCGGTGAGTGCGGCATTCCGTCGTAACGGTGGATCCGCTCACGGATGTTCGCGCGGACCTTCCGGCCGCTCGGTGTCTCACCGGCGAACACGTCGAAGCGTTCCCGCGGATTCACGACCAGCGTGAAACGGCTGCCGAGATTACGGCTGCGGCGATTGCGGTGCGCGGGAGAACTCATGTTGAAGAACAGTGGCATTCCGTTGAAACACATGGACCAGGACTCGGTATCCGGGTCATCGCCGATGCCCGCCGGCCAGGGATCGGGATCGGCATGGTGCAACTCCTGCAGCACCCGCCAGCCGAATGCGTGGTAGTCCGCCACGGTGCTCGCGTCCGCCGCGTCCTGCGCGAACACCGCGACCAGCGGATACGCGCTGTTCAGCTGCCCGTCCCAGGCTCTGGACAGCTCCACGTACTCGGTGAGGGCCTGCGCCAGGTGCCTGATACCGCGGCTCCCGGCGTCCTCCACGAAGACCAGCTTGAGCAGTTGCTTCCGGTAGGCGTTCCGGGAGAACACACAGGGGAAACCGGGATCGGTGAGATACGAGGCGATCTCATCGAATGCTGCCCGATGCCACTCCTCTCCGTCTTCGAGGACGTGTGTCTGGGAGATCAGCCTCGTGGTCTGCTGCGACCTTTCCACCTGAGCATCCTTTTCTACGTGGTCCTTGCCGCCGCACCGTTGCCTCTGCCGCCGGTCGGCCTTCCTCTTCTCGCGCCGTGAGACACGGACGCATCGGAGGGGGCGAGTGCGGCAATCGGACTTCGCTCTCACGGCGAACCGCTGACACGGGCGTCCGCAAGTGGGCACCATGCGTTGCCCTTTCGCGTTTCCCGGCATCCACCGGGCCGCGGCTCAGCCATCGTTGCCTGCGAATTCGGCCCGCCGCAACGCATTGCGACCAAGGGGCCAGCCGGATGTACCCCCCATACGCCGATGGTTGTATGGCGATGCACCCGAGCCCGTTCCTAGGCTGCGGCCCATGATCGATTCCGGTGCTTACCTGGGTGTCTCCCCTTCGCCTCGCGCGCTGGATCTGCGCGGGCGGACCGTGGCGGAGACGGCCCGCCTGTGCTGGTCGGAGGCGCGTCCCTCGGTGCAACTGGTGTTTCTGCTGCGGTTCGCGGTGGGCACGCTCTCGGCTCCGGAACCGCCTCACTCCCCGGGGCGGACGCTGCTCGGGATGGCGTCCTGGTGGTGCGCCGTGGTGTGCGCGTACCTGCTCAACGGCGTGACGGACGTCCACGAGGACCGGGCGAACGGCTCCCTGCGCCCGATCGCCCGCGGTGACCTGCCGGTGCGCACCGCGGCGGGAGTCACCGTCCTGCTGGCCGGCGCCGCACTGACGCTCGCGGCGCAGGCGAACGACGGTGTGCTGGGCTGGGTGGTGTGCTTCCTCCTGCTCGGCTGGGCCTACTCCGCCCCGCCGGTGCAGGCCAAGCGCTCCAGCGGGCGCTGCGCGGTGGTGGCGTTCGGTCTGGGTGCGACCTCGTACGCGGCAGGTATCTCGGCGGCGGGCTCCGGATGGACCGGGGCGGGCGTGGTGTTCGGCTGCACGATGGCGGCCTGGATGGCGCTGGTGGGAGCCCTGGTGAAGGACTTGGGTGACGCGGGCGGCGACGCGGTCGGCGGCCGGCGCACCATCGCCGTGGTGCACGGCCTCGCCGTGGCGCGGGCTTTGGCCGTGGTGTGTGCCGTACTGGTCGCTGTGGCCGGGGTGGCGGCGGCCGTCCGGTGGGCGCCGCTCGCCCTGGCGGGAGCGGTGCCGGTGGCGGTCGGGGCGGTCTGGGTCGTCGTGCGGGTGGCACGCGATTCACGGCGCGGGCGCGCCGGGCGGCACCAACGGCGTGGTGCCTACCGGGCGTTCATGGTCACGCAGTACGCGGCGAACCTGGCCATGCTGGGCACGTTCGCCGCCGCGTGAGCAGGGGGCGTCACGTGAGCGGTCACCGCTGTCGCCGTGTGCGGCTGGTCGCCGTGGAGTCGGGGCTGTGTGTGAGGGGGGCGCTTGCGGGGCGGGCCCGGAGGTCCGGGCCGCCGCCACGTCGGCCAGGTCGCGTCGAGGGCGGCCCGGCCGGGTCCGGTTCGGCGGTGGGCCAGGTCAACTCTGCTCGGGAAACGCCTTGTTGAGGGCCTGTACTCGGGAACTGGCCCCGAGCTTGCGGTAGGCGTTGTGGAGGTGACGCTTGACCGTGGCCTCGCTGATCTCCAGTCGGCGTCCTATCAGGCGGTTCGTGAGCCCGGCCCGTACCGCTTCCAGTATTTCCCGCTCCCGCAGTGTGAGGAGGCCGATGCCTTGAGCCTCCTCCGCGCCCGCGGACATTCCCGGGGCATGCTCCGCCCTTTCCGGTTCCCGGGGCCGCTGTGCCTCCTCGTATCCGCGGATTCCCTGGTAGAGGCGGCTGCCGGCGGCGGCCCGGAACGCGGTGGTGACCGTCTGCGCCGCCGTCAGCCGGTCCTCCTCCGGTACCTGGCCGACGGCCCGGGCGACCGCACCCTCCATTGCCTGCCAGAGCACCTCCGCCGCGCGTACCGACTCCGACACCGGAACCTGCTGTACGACGCGGTGGGCCCCGAGCAGCCGCGAGTACTCCCCGACACCCTGGGGCGTCACATAGCTGCCGGCCTCGAGCGCCTGCGCGCATTCGGCCACGATGCTTTCCGCCTGGTGACGGCACTGCCGCCAGATGTCCTCACGGGAGACGAGGGGACTGCCGAGCCGTCCCAGAGCGGTCCGGT
Organism: Streptomyces sp. NPDC051133; assembly: GCF_040682635.1. Lineage (NCBI taxonomy): Bacteria > Bacillati > Actinomycetota > Actinomycetes > Kitasatosporales > Streptomycetaceae > Streptomyces > Streptomyces sp. NPDC051133. Next base: position 577 of record NZ_JBFBBK010000003.1, on the reverse strand, counting down.
ACCCCTCGATGATCTCGGCAATTGCAGCACGAAGCTGCTCGGCAGCCGCCTGACGACCCACTGATGTCCCCCCATCCGGACACGCGGAACCATCGCCTGCCCGCCCAGGCAGCGCTCCCGCGGCTTTTTGAGGGGGCAAGCTAGCACCCGATCCGCGTGGCCGAAAAGAAGATCCACTACGTGGGACCGGTGATCACTTCACGTAGTCATAGCTGGTTATTGGCTCCTGGATGGAAGCAGAGCGTGACGATGGCGTCCTGAACGAGACAGGGCGATGATCTTCAAAGGGCCGGCGCTGGGCTGGGGCCGGGGTGGGCTTCGGGGGGCTCTGGACGTGACGTCGGCCATGCGAGCGGGATCACATCCTAAAGAGGGCCGTACCCCTGGACCCCCGGGAAGCGCAGCGGATGGCCCCCTCGCGGAGCATTCTGGACATTTCTCCGTAAGTGGGTAGTAGGTCACATCATTGCGTCCGCTGCGGACGGCCGCTAATCATGGCTGTCGTCGCTGCGAGCCGGAAGCCTCCGGAGCGAGCGAATCCCCTGCAAGGGTCTGCCCGCCGACAGTGGCGGGTGGC